>JAGGWN010000117.1 GCA_021157415.1 Bacteroidales bacterium
CCTTTGGCTATGAATGCCAGAGTGGATGGAAAAATTGTTGCGTTACCGGTCAGGGATACCCAGAATGTGAAAAATGGAAGTCTGCTGGCCGTGATGGAGAGTGCGGCCGATTATCATGAGATATTTGTACTGAAAAAATTGCTGAAAGCATTGCCGGATACCATCGACCCGGGAGTGTATGGGAATCTTTTGCCTGATTTTGACCACCTGGGCTCTTTGCAACCGGTTTATGCTGAGTTTGTCAGGGCTTGCAGAGATTACCGCCACTTTGTTGAGATGGATTATCACCGGAAAAAACTACGTGAGTTACAGAACGAGCTGAAAAATTACCGTGTGTATTATAACCGCTTATACCGCAAACGCAATCTGGCTGGGAAAGAATTGAAACTGGCGGATAAACAGTTTGGGAGAGACTCTGTGTTATACTCGAAAAAGGTTCTGTCAGAAGCGGATTATGAACGTTCAATGGGAGACTGGATCAGAAAAAAACAGGCCTTTGAACAAACCCGGATCCAATTATCCGAAGCAGCCATTCAGATGTCAGGCCTGGAAAAGGAGATACTTGCTACCCGGGCCGACTTTCAGAATCAGAAAAATGAAAGGGACCTCTCTGTTCAGAATGCACTAAAAAGGTTATACGGAAGCCTTGATGAGTGGGAGAAGAAGTATCTGTTGATCGCTCCTGTTTCGGGAAAAGTGTCTTTCACGAGGGTCTGGGCCCTTCATCAGTATGTTGAGAGCGGGAAAACGGTGATGACCATTGTTCCGGATACTGCCGGAGAATGGATCGGCCGGATGAAAATCCCGATGACAAGGTCGGGACAGGTAAAAAAAGGATTGCCGGTTAATATCCGGTTGAAAAATTATCCGTACCTCGAATACGGTATGATCAGAGGGGTGGTTTCCAGTGTGTCGCAGGTACCCGATGCGAACAGTTACTTCGTGGAAATAAATTTTCCGCACGGTCTGATAACCTTGTATGGGAAAAAGTTGACATTCAGACAGCAGATGGAGGGTACCGGAGAGATACTGACAGAAAAACGTTCTTTGCTACAGAGGATATTTAACCCTCTCAGATATTTGAGAGATAAGTATATGAAGGAAGATTAAAAAAATATCGAACCGTAAGCAATGATTTGTTTTCGGCAAAGTATTAAGTGTGGATTTTTACACCAGAGATAGGATCATAGCCGGGATCATAAACCGGGAAGATGCCATGGCCCAATGGTTATATATGCGCGTGTACGGATACCTGGAAAGTTTCATTCTAAGACGCGGCGGGACGGCATGGGATGTGATGGATGTTTATCAGGATGGCCTGCTGACCTTGTACGAAATGGCAAAAGATACTTCCGTCTTTCCGGAGGTCAACCTGCCGGGATACCTGTTTGGCATATGCCGGTATTTATGGTATAAGCAATACCGGAAAAAACAATTTCTGGTTCATGTGCAGGATATTAGCAATCAGGATATCATGGCCTTTGGTGACAGTGATTTTCCGGTATTTTCCGATCGACGCGAATTGAAATATATCCTCTATCTACGTCATTTTGAATTTCTGGATCCTGACTGCCGTCAGTTGCTGACCTTGTATCGCAGAGACATGAGGGTGGATGATATTGTCCGGGAAATGCACTTATCATCCAGAAGCTATGCCTATAAGAAAAAATTTAAGTGCATGCGCCAACTCATCCGGTATATCAGAAGTGATCCGGAATATGTCTATATCTGAATGGGTTAACAAAGCGATCAGAAAGGCAGATCGTCAATTTCCCCTTCATCCGGGGCCGATGGGGGCATATTCTCTATGCCTGGCATGGGAGTATCTTCGTTTTCTGTTCCGGCAGCCTCTATTTTCCAGACATCCAGGTTGGTAAAATAACTGATATTCCCATCCTTTTCCCATTTGTTCCCCCGGATGTTGAAGTAAACTTTTATAATATCATGGATGTTGTAAGGATCGATAAGATCGCATCTGTCCTGGGTAAGCTGGAATTTGATATAATCGCTGAAATCCAGACCACTCGCTTCGGCTTTCTTTTCAAGGACAAATTCTCTCTTTTTAAATTTATCACTTACCTTTTTGGTATCGTATTTTTCAATGAGTTTACCGGTAATTTCAAAAGTCATAATGAATGATTTTATAGGTTTATTGATAGTGTTTTATATTGACCAGTTCGATGTCAAAGATAAGGGTTGAGTAAGGGGTGATCAGGCTGTTAGGTTTGTATTCCGTGCCGTAACCCAATGAGTAGGGTATGTAAATCCTCCATAGACTGCCCCGGGGCATGCGTAAGAGAGCCTCTTTCCATCCTGCAATGACCCGGTTGACGAAAAAAGGAACGGGTTTACCTGTCATATGGTCTTCAAAAACGGTTCCGTCTATAAGTTTTCCCTTATAATGTACCAGCACCAGATCATTGCTGTCCGGCCTGGGTCCTTTTCCCCTCTTCAGGATCTTGTATTGCAAACCGGAAGGCAGGGTGACGATCCCTTTTTGTTTTTTGTTTTCCAGAAGGAATTTTTCTCCTGCAGCTTTATTATCCTGGAATTTTGCCAGCAGTCTTTTCTTCAGAATCTCACCCCGGTAGGCTTCCAGAATTTTTTTTGACATATCCTGGTCAATGGTCAGCTTTTTATGTCCGAAATAATCTTCAAGACCCTGAGCCATCAATCGGGTGTTCACCGTATCAAAGCCGTCTCTTTGCAGGTTTGAACCGAACATAACGCCTACACAATAACTGATGGTGTCTGTTTTAGTATTGATAGCAGGAGTTTCTTGCTGGTTCTGGCAGGATGTTGATAAGAGAAAAATAGTGAAAACGAAGACAAATCCCGGTTGAATATACTTTTTCATCAACAGTAAATTTTATTTGCGAAAATAATAGAAATCTCATCAAGTTTGTTTGAAAACCGGATAAAAAAAACGAACTCATAAAGGTTTGATTGCCTGAATGATCTCGCGTTTTCCGGGAGGCCCAGGCAGTCTGTTGACACGAAAGCCTGTTTTTTCCAGGGCTCTTCGCAGCGAACCTTTGGCAGAATAGGTAATAAAGATACCTCCGGGGAACAATGCCGCAAACACAGCTTCCAGTCTCGATTTTGCCCACATCGCCGGTTGTTTGTCCGGGCCGAAAGCATCGAAATAAACAAGATTGTACCGACGGGTGAAATGATACGATAGGAAATCGGCATGGATCTTTCTGATTAGAAAGTTTTCAGTGAGCTGATGTTCCATTTCCCACGAAAGCTCGTGCATACTCAGAAAGACGTCCGGGTCGGCATGAAGAATCTGCGGATAATTTAACCGGTTATAAACAGCAGGCCCGAGGGGGTATAACTCAATGGCTGAATAAAAAACTTTCCGGTTATCCCGTGTGGCTCTCATGAACGTGAGCAACGCATTCAGACCCGTTCCGAATCCTACCTCGAAAATATGCAAAGGATTATTGTCTGTTTTTTCATAACCGCTCCGGATAAAAATGTGAAGAGCTTCTTCAATAGCTCCGAAACGGGAATGGTAATATTCATCTATCTCGGGGAGGAAGAGCGTATGAGACTGATCTTCCGTTTTGATCAAAACAGGACTGTTTTTTATCATATTAACTAAGAAAGGCATTTTTGTATTAAAGAACTGTATAAATATACCGGGAAATACGCAGGAAACAATGAAAATATTTTACATTTGCCTGTTGATAAGAATATATTGTGCTTATCAGGACAATGTTTTTGGACATTTATGAAAGAAATATTTCGGATCTCAGGATTTCTGGGTTGGTTCATTTTGTTGTTTTCCTTTCAGGTTTGGGGACAGGAAAAAATTGAGGTGTCGGGCAGGGTGCTGGATGCAGAGACGAAAAAACCCCTTCCCGGAGTCAATGTGATCGTGAAAGGGACCCATGTTGGAGGAGGGACCGACGTGAGAGGCTATTTTTATCTGAAGTTTTCCTACAGGATGCCCTATACCTTAAGCTTTTCCATGATAGGATACGGGACGAAGGAGTATACGGTAAATGAGAATCCTAAATCAGGTCTTCGTGTTTATCTGGCCACTCACTCCTATGAGACGAAGGAAGTTGTGGTGACGGCACCGGTGGTTGAGGTAGAACAAAAAACAATCAAAGAAGCTGTCTCCATGGAAGTGGTGGATGCCTTGAGTATTAAAGAGACCCCTTCGGCCAATTTCTATGAAGCCCTGGCAAATATCAAAGGGGTTGACGTAGCTACCCAGAGTATGCAGTTTATGACTGTGAATGCCCGTGGTTTTAATTCGACGGAAAACACCCGGTTTGTTCAGATTGTTGATGGGATGGATAATCAGGCTCCGGGAATGAATTTTTCTATTGGAAACATTGCCGGGTTGAATGAGTTGGATGTGGATGAGATGGAGTTTATGCCGGGGCCTTCCGATGCAAAATACGGAGGAAATGCCCTGAACGGAATTCTACTGATGCGAAGCAAGGATCCTTTCCAATATCCCGGTATGGGGTTTTATGTGAAACCGGGCGTCAGTGATGTGAGGGCGGGCAGTGATTACCCGTTCCAGTTTTATGGGAAACCTATGGTCGATGCAGGTTTTCGTATTGCACAAGTGTTAAAAAAACGTTTTGCTTTTAAGCTTACCGGCGCCTTTATGCAGGGAAAAGACTGGTATGCCGATGATACAACCAACATCCGACCGGGGAGTGTACACTGGGAATATGACCCGGGTCACAATGCCATCAATAAGTATGGCGATGAAATCGTAAAGATGCTGCCCCTGGGGAAAAACGGGGAAGATATTGTCGTTTCACGGACAGGTTACCGAGACAGGTATCTGATCAATAATGAGGTGAAAAATATCAAGATGGGTGCGGGACTTTATTATAAGATCACTCCGGGTATTAAAGCACAGGTCTATGGAAAATATACAAATACAACCACTGCATATACTGGAGACAACAGGATTTCGCTGACAGATTTTAAAATATACCAGGGGAAAGCCGAAATCAAAGGGAAACAATTTATGCTCAGAGCCTATGCTACGCAACAACAAACAGGGCAGACCTATGACGCTCGTTTTCTGGCTTATCATCTGATCAGGTCCTGGAAAAGTGATGAACAGTGGTTCCGTGATTATGAAAATGCTTACCGGGGCCGGTTGATCCGTTTTGGGATCAGACCGGCGGATCATCTGATTGCCAGGCAGTTTGCAGACAGGGAACGTCTGAATCCGGGAACGGAAGAATATGAAAAAAAGAAGCAGGAGTTTATATCAATTACCAATTTCAGGGAAGGTGCCGGGATGATCAATAATTCCGCTTTATATCAGACAGAAGGTTCGTGGAACCTTAAAAATATCATACCTGTTGTTAATTTTGAAATAGGTGCCAATTATCGGTATTATGATCTGGTCTCCCGGGGAACGATCTTTCCGGATACCACCGGAAATAATCTTTCTTACTTTGAATATGGTGCTTTTTTAACAGCCTCTAAAAATCTTTTTGCAAAAAGACTGAAGCTCAATGCTGTTGTAAGGTATGACCGCAGTGAGCATTTTACAGGTCATTATTCACCCCGGATCTCTGCTTTATATGTTGTTAATAAACGGCATTATTTCAGAGCTTCTTTTATGCAGGGTTATAGAAACCCCGGCGCTAAGGAACAATACATAAATCAGGATCTGGGAACAGCTCGTATCCTGGGGGGACTCTCAGGCATATACAGATCTTATAACCTCGGTGATAACAGTATCTATCAGCAGAATGTGGAGATGTTCAACGATTCGGTTTACCAATATGTCAATGGGAATGATCCTCCCTACAACCAGGAACAGGCCCGGATCAAAAATCTGGATATCCTGGATAAAGGAGTTGTCTCCGGAGAAGCTCTGAAAGACATTGTGCCAGAGGAAGTGACAACCTATGAGGTTGGATATAAAACAGATCTCTTTCATCTTATTTTTCTGGATGCGGTATATTATCACAGTGATTACCGGAATTTTATCGGTCTGATTCGTATGATTAAGCCCCGGACCAGCCCGCAGCTTGATCTTTATACGGCCGCTACCCAAGTTAACTCGACCTCTATGAGGGATGTTTATTATCTCTATACCAACTCTGCAGAAAAAGTGTCTATACAAGGTGTTTCCGTGGGCTGGAAATGGTTGACTCCGCTTGGATCTATCCTGTCGGGAAATTTTACCTGGTCTGATATTCAGACCAATGTGCTGGACCCTATCGTACCGGGTTTTAATACCCCTCCTTTCAAAATGAATATATCGCTGGCCAACCGGAAACTGGATAAAATAGAGAATAATCCGGGTTTCAAAAACGTGGGTTTTAAACTTAACTGGAGATACCAAAGCCGCTTTTACTGGCAAAGTTCTTTCGGTGACGGTTGGGTGGACCCGATCAATACCTTCGACATACAGGTTTCTTATCATTTCAGAAAACTCCGTTCATTGCTGAAAGCCGGCATAAGTAACTTTTTTGATGTGCGTTATGCCAATACTTTCGGGGGCACGCAGGTGGGCGTGTTCTATTATATATCTTACCGGATTGATGATATCTTCGGAGGGCTTTTTTAAACAATGCAAACGATGTTGCTGAAATTAATTAAATATTTTACTCTGAGAAGATTCCGGCAAATATCCGGTTGTAACAAAATGTTGTTTTTTCCCCTGCTTCTTCTCTTCTTGTCCTCAGCCTGTGAATATAAGTTTCCGGAGAGTGCGCAGGTATATGAGGCAGACAATCTGGATCTGAATTCTTTTGTGGCTGCCGGAGATGATTTTATGGCGGGCTTTATGGACGGAGCATTGTATGATGCCGGACAACAACATTCTGTTGCGTCTATTATTGCAGACAGGTTGCAGAAAACAGATCTGCAATCCTTTAACCTGGCAGAGATAGGCTCTGTCAACGGTTTTAACGAATATGCATCCGACGAGGGCCATATCTATGGCAGATATGTTTATAAATATCCGGATAATCAAGCCAAAGATCCGGCTATTGTGCTAACCCCGGGAGAAGAAGTTCCGCCTTATCCCGGCGATAAAAGTTTCCTGAATGATTTTTCGGTTCCTTTTATGCGGATGTGGCAGATTGATGATCCCGCCCTGGACACCAATAAATATTATCACCGCATAGCTGCCGATCCGGGTGTGTCCACATGGTTGTCTCAGCTTGATCAGGCCAAACCGACCTTCTTCCTTCTTTGGACCGGCATGTCGGATATACTCGGTTATGCCGCTTCTGGAGGTTTAGGTGACAGCCTGCCTGCTGATCTCGACCATTTAACAGATCATGATCTCACCCCGGCAAATATTTTTAGTGAGAAACTGGATGTTTTGCTGTCAACCCTGTTGAAACAACCGGATAGCAAAGGAGTCCTGCTGTCTCTGCCGGATTTTACCGATCTTCCGTATTTCTATTTCTTTCCGTATGATTTTATCAAACTATCAGGCTCGA
Source organism: Bacteroidales bacterium (assembly GCA_021157415.1). Taxonomy (GTDB): domain Bacteria; phylum Bacteroidota; class Bacteroidia; order Bacteroidales; family VadinHA17; genus DRPN01. The sequence goes on from JAGGWN010000117.1 coordinate 7,452, forward strand.
TGCTTAGCCTGGCCAATTCTACATACAGGGATTTTAATGAGGCAGTTACTCTTAATAATCAGGATCCTTCAAAACCCAAAAGGCCTTACATAAGTTTTAATGACAACGGAGCTACTCCTTACCCCCAACCTGTGGTAGTTGTTGATGAGAGTCTCCCGGATGCCTGGTACCCGGATGGCAGACCCTTGGAGAAAGTACGGCAATTACATGAAAATGAGTTGGTACTCATGAGTTTTCCTGAGGATATGCTGCAATACGGGTTGGGCTCCATTATACCGTTGCCTGAGAAATATTATCTTGACGAAGCAAGGATCAGGACTTTACATAAGCGCATTGATGATTTTAATGCGATCCTTTTACAAAAAGCCCAGGACCATCCGGGCCGATTGATCTGTGTGGATATCTCCGAAAGTATTCATGAAATTGCCGAAACAGGCCAACTGAATAGTTGGGGCAGTCCCCCCGTCAATGAAGTGTTTGACTTTGAAGGTGTGCCATTGCAGGGCAGACTGGAATTGTATAGTATTTATTCTCTGGATGCTCTGCATTTTAATCAGCGGGGGAATGCGTATATCGCCCGAATGGTCATTGATAAGATTAATAATGAGTTTCAGTGTAAGATTCCACAAGTGGATGTCAATGCCTTTCAAGGGAATATCCCTTTGTATTAGAAGAAGAAAACTATTTCATCAGTCCGAAAAGCCTGGGGAGCCACAGGCTGATATCAGGGATATAAGTTACCAGTAACAAAACCACCACCATCGCGATAAACATGGGTAGCAACGGCTTGATGACCTTCTCTATCTTAACATCTGCCACACTGCATCCTATGAACAGGACTGAACCTACTGGTGGTGTGCAAAGGCCTACGCTCAGGTTCAGCACCATAATGATCCCGAAATGAATAGGGTCAAGCCCCAGTTGATTTTGTACCACCGGAAGGAAGATCGGAGTGAAAATCAGCACCGCAGGGGTCATGTCCATAAAAACACCCACAAAAAGAAGAATCAGGTTGATGATCAGGAGAATTACGAAAGGACTTTTACTGATGCTCAGCAGTCCTGCGCTCACATTCTGGGGGATGTTTTCATAGGCCATGATCCAGGAGAGCCCGATACTGGTTCCTACCAACAGTAGAACAATAGCTGTGGTCTTGACGGAACGCAGGATAACATCAGGCAGGTCTTTGACTTTCATTTCCCTGTATATCAGTGCCAGAATGAGGGAGTACAACACAGCTACGGCAGAAGCTTCTGTGGCCGTAAAATAGCCTGCGATAATCCCACCCACAACAATAATCAGCAGAAGCAGGCTGGGCAGGGCATCCAGGAAAGTTTTCATGCCATATAATGCCCGGTCCCAATGTTTCACAGTACGATAGACAAGCAGGGCTGTGAATAGCAGGCCCAGTATGAACCAGACTGCATGGAGCGCTTGTGGCGGATAGCTTTCAGAGAGGTAACTGATCCCGAGAACAGCCAGCACCGTCAGAAGGGAGAAAATAAATATTTTGACCAAAGTGACCGACACCCCTTTGATGCCCTTGTTCTTGTATATCAGCATCGACATGGCCGTAAGCATCAGGGCGACCCCTGTGAGAATACCGGGGATATAGCCGGCAATGAACAGAGCGGCAATGGAAGCGCCCCCGCTGGCCAGAGAATAGACGATCAGTATGTTACTGGGAGGTATGGAAAGTCCGGTGGTGGCCGAGGTGATGTTAACCGCTGCACTGAAATGAGGGTCATAACCTTCTTTACGCATTTCGGGATCCATAATACTTCCGATAGCGGAAGCCGAAGCCGCAGCCGAACCGGAGATAGCCCCGAATAACATATTGGCAAAGATGTTGACAAAAGCCAATCCCCCGGGTATGCTGCCTACCAATGCCCGGGCAAAATTGATGAGCCTCATGGCTATACCCCCGCTGTTCATAATGTTTCCCGCCAGTATAAAGAACGGAATTGCCAGTAAAGCAAAACTGTCCAGTCCTGTGGCCATGCGATGGGCAAAGGTGGTGAAAGCCGGCAAAGCATCAATGCTCACCAGCATGGTCAGTATGCCGGAAATACCGATACTAAAGGCAATCGGGACACCAAGAGTTAGTAAAATAATAAAACTTGTTATCAGTACAATAATACCCCAATAATCCATAGTCTGCTCTATTTGTTGCGATAAGCTTTTTTTATATTATCCGCTTCGTAATATGTGATCAGGATCCCGCTGACGGGAACGACAAGGTACACATATCCCAGGGGTAACTGTAAATCCGCCGACCGAACATCCAGGATAAAACGGGTATATACCAGCCAGCTACCTCCTATCACCATTACCGAGAGGCTGAAGAGTAAAATGAAAATGTAAATGGAGATAAGCAATCTCAATCTGCGCTTGTGAGAAGACTTCTGCAACAACAGGTCTATGGCTAAATGCTCATTCTTTCCCGCTACATAAGCCGCTCCGAGGATACCTACCCAGATAAGCAGATACCCGGCTACTTCTGTGGTGAAAGAACTGGGATTGATCAGGATATAACGGCTGACAACCTGCCATAACACATCAATGACGAGTACACTCATCAAAAAGATCAGAACCCATTCCAGTATTTTATCAATGCTGTCCCGCAGGCTCATCATTCATGGGTGTTTTGTATTCGCGTAATATAGTCGTTGATGACTTTTTGTTCTTCATATTCTTTATATACAGGACTCACCCTGGCACGAAATAGGCTTTTATCCGGGAGGATGATCTCTACGCCGGCTTTTTTAACAGTTTCCAGGGAGTGCTTAACGCTCTCAGCCCATAATTTTCTTTCAACCTGCACCGATTCGTTGGCAGCCTGCTGCAGCCATTGCTGTTCTTTTTTGGTGAGCTTATCCCATACTTTTTTATTGATAATAAGAACATCGGGAACAGTAGTATGCTCGTCAAGGGTATAATATTTACACACTTCATAATGATGGGAAGTGTAAAAACTGGGAGGATTGTTTTCAGCGCCATCTACCACACCACTTTGCAAGGCCGTATATAACTCTCCCCATGACAAAGGGGTGGGAGATCCCCCCATGGCTTTTACCATCTCCAGGGCTGTTTTGCTTTTCATAACCCGTATCTTAAGCCCTTTCAGATCTTCCGGTTTGTGAATAGGTTTGGAAACTGTGTAAAAACTGCGGCTGCCGGCATCGTAAAAGCACAATCCGCGAATCCATCTTTTTTCCGTGCTTAAAAGAATGTCTTTTCCGATATCTCCGTCCAGGACATTGAACGCATGTTGCTTGGACCGGAACAAGTAAGGCAGTCCAAGCACTTTATAGTCATCTGTAAAACTTTCCATCACTGCTGCCGAAACTTTTGTCATGGCAAGACTACCGATCTGCACCAACTCGACACACTGTTGCTCCGATCCCAGTTGACCGCTGGGGTAAATCTGTATGGTTAATTTGCCTCCGGATAATTCCTGTAACCGGGTAGCCATGTATTCCATGGATTTATGTACAGGATGATCTCTCGGAAGACTGTGTGCAAGTTTTAAAACCTTCCGCTGTTTATGAATAACACAGGAAGAGGTGCCGGCAAGAAGGGAAAAAAACAGGATGATCGTTAACGGTATAAGTGCCCTTGGCCTGTTCCCGGTGATATTCATAAAATAAGGCTTAAAAAATAACCAAAATACACTTTCAAAAATAAAGGAAAGAACGGGAAGAAGCAAACGTTTGAGCTAAATTATTAAAATAGCTTAAATCTTCATTTGTGGATGCCAGGGGGTTACGTTTATTACTTCCATTCCCGCTTTCCGTGCAGCTTCCAGACCACGTTCAGCATCTTCAAACACCAGACACTTATTGGGATTGACATCCATTTTGTGTGCACAAAGCAGGAAGGTATCTGGCTCCGGCTTATGATGATTCACCTCGTCAGCCGCAATAATAACATCAAAATACCGTGTGAGACCGAGGTGTTCAAGGGTCTTAAAAGAGGAAGCTTTTAATCGTCCCGTACCCACAGCCATAGGAAGTTTTCCATAAAAATGCCGGACAATATGCAAAACAGGTTCAATCGGTTTTACCTTTTCTTGTAAGAGATCAAACTCCTTTTCTTTTCGGGCGGAGAGATCGCAGGCGGAGATTTCCTCCTTTTTGCCATACATTTCAAGAATCTCCTCAGCAATTTTTAACGACGACAATCCGGCGAAGTAGTAAAACTTATCTTGCGGATACTCTATTCCGAAAGCTTTACATGCTCTGGTCCAGGCTTCCAGATGAGCCGGATTCGAATCGGTCAGCGTTCCGTCAAGGTCAAATATCAAAGCGCTGAAAGAAGACTTTATTTTTAAAATCACCTCTTCCGGTGTTAGAACTTGCCCCATAAGCAGTGTCTTTTGTGAATTTTAAAAGAGACATCAAATCTAATCTAAAATTTTCTAAATTTGATTGTTTGAAAAGTAACGAAAACCGGCAAAGATATTTGACCTGTATGATTGAATGATTATGAATAAATTATTGGAGTACTTAAAAAGGAAACCGGTGCTTGTCTCTGATGGAGCCTGGGGCACACAATTGCAGGAGAAAGGACTGCCCGCTGGGGAGTGTCCTGAAAGATGGAATATAACCCACCGCGATATTATCTATTCTGTAGCGAAAGGTTATGCAGATGCCGGAGCGGATATGGTAGAGACCAACAGTTTTGGAGGCAGTGTGATTAAATTAAAGAGCTACGGACTGGATGATCAGACTTTTGAAATAAACAGGCTGGCTGCTGAAATCTCACGTGAAGCCATCGGCCCGGAAGGAATCGTTTTGGGCTCGATCGGGCCTACCGGCAAGCTCCTGATGATGGGAGAGATTGCCCCCACAGAAATGTACGAGGCTTTTGTCCCGCAGGTAAAAGGGCTGGAAGCCGGCGGAGCGGACGTGGCTATGATTGAAACCATGATGGATATTGAAGAGGCAAAGATAGCCCTACAGGCCGTGAGGGATTATACTCACCTGGCGGCAATTTGCTCATTTACCTTTGATAAGACCGGCATGGGAGAGTACCGTACCATGATGGGCTTCTCCCCGGCTGATGTGGCAAAAGCAATGGTAGAGGCAGGGGCCGATGTGATCGGAGCCAATTGCGGGCATGGTATCGAACAAATGGTGCCCATCGCCCGCCAACTGAAAGAAAATGCACCGGATACACCTGTATTGATACAGGCTAACGCCGGAGAACCTCATATTCATGGCGACAAAACCATCTTCCCGGAAACACCCCAAGAAACCGTGAGATATGTTCCGGAACTTTATGATATCGGAGTGGAAATTATCGGAGGGTGTTGTGGCACCACCCCCAACCATATCCGCGAAATACGAAAGAAAATACAGGAACTAAATAGCTGAATAATCAGTTGATAAATTTTATCTGTGATGAAATCATATTTTCGGAATACCATACTAACGGGAATGCTGACCGGATTGGCGCTGCTTACATCCGGATGTGGAAATGCCTCAAAAAACGAAAAGAAAATGGAAGAAATGAAAACCAGTGAACTAAAAGAAGGCACATTTGTCTATGATGTGAATGTAATGAAGGACAATAAATCCTATGCAATTCTCCGGTCGGAGGATAGCACCCGTCTGATACTCGTTTCGGCCGATTTGCAGGGACGGGTGATGACCAGCACTTTCGATGGGATGAATGGTTATAGCATAGGATGGGTCAATGATAAATTCATCCGGGCCGGGAAGATACAGAAGCATTTCAACCCCTGGGGAGGAGAAGAACGTCTCTGGCTCGGGCCCGAAGGAGGTCAGTTTTCCCTTTTCTTCAAACCTGGTGCTCCGTTCGATCTGGACCATTGGTATACCCCCGCTGCCTTTGATACCGAACCTTTTGAAACGGAGGAGAAAAGTGATAGCATGGTGCGATTCGCCAGGGATATTACCCTGGTGAATTATTCATCACATACCTTTGACATTGGAATCCGGCGCACAGTACATTTGCTCGAAGAGAATGACCTGAAAGACCTGTTGGATGAGAGACTCCCCCGCAATGTGAAATGGGTGGGTTATGAAACGGAGAATGTGCTGGAGAATAAAGGAGATCAGGCCTGGACAAAAGAATTTGGCATGCCTTCCATATGGTTGCTGGGGATGTACAGACCTTCCGATGCTACCACCATTGTGATCCCTTTTAATACCGGCGACAGCAAGGTCCTGGGAAAAGTTGTCAACGATGCATATTTCGGGAAGATTTCTCCGGACCGCCTGAAAATTAAAGATGGAGTGATCTTTTTTAAAGGAGATGGGAAATCCAGAGGAAAGATCGGTCTTAATCCCGAAAGAGCAAAGGATGTTCTGGGAAGCTATGACAATATAAATCATATCCTTACCATTGTGAAATACAATAAACCGGAGGGGGTGGCGGATTATGTCAATTCGATGTGGGAGATCCAAAAAGATCCATTTGACGGGGATGTGATAAATGCGTATAATGATGGTCCGCTGCCTGATGGAGGACAGCTTGGACCATTCTATGAATTAGAGACTTCCTCCCCGGCTGCCGTTTTAAAACCGGGAGAAAAACTCATCCACGTCAGCCAGACATGGCATTTCTCAGGGAGCGAAAGAGCATTGAGTGTGATAGCTGAAAAAATTCTCGGTGCGAGTATCGGAGATATCAAGAATGCCATTTGAAAGGGTTTTTGTGTGCTTGCCGGAAGCTAAACAGAGAATGTGTTATCCCGAAGGTAGTATTTTATCAGAAGCATGATACAAGGTTAGAAGATCGGAAGTATTATTCTGTATTTTCATTTTTTATTTAGATTAATTCTTAGTAACTTTGTGCGATTAAAACAGAATTATAAAAAAACAGATATGCAGGAAGCTGAAAATAAAAAAGATATTTCATTGGACGATTTCAGGGCAGAGGTCCTGGCAGATTATAAATTAGCAAATTTAAGCCGGAATCTGAGCACAATAGGCAGGAAAGAAGTTCTAACGGGAAAAGCCAAATTCGGTATTTTCGGGGATGGGAAAGAGATTATTCAGATAGCTTTGGCCAAACAGTACAAGAATGGGGACTGGCGCTCGGGTTATTACCGTGACCAGACCTGGATGATGGCGGCAGGCATTTTCTCGGCCGAAGATTTTTTCCATCAGTTATATGGAAACACGGACCCGGAACTTTCCATAGGGAATGGAGGTCTTTCCTTTAATAATCATTTTTCCACGCCAAACATAAACCGGGACGGGACATGGCGGGATCTGACAAAACAGAAAAACTCTTCGGCAGACATCTCTCCCACTGCAGGACAGATGTCCCGTTTACTGGGTTTGGCTTATGCTTCCAAATTGTTCAGGCATAATAAGGAGTTACATCAGTTTGATACCTTGTCGGTACAAGGCAATGAGGTAGCATTTGGTTCTATCGGAGATGCCAGTACTTCGGAGGGACATTTCTGGGAGACTGTCAATGCTGCCGGCGTATTGCAGGTGCCGATGGCTTTATCCGTATATGATGACGGGTATGGCATTTCGGTTCCGAAAAAGTTCCAGACTACCAAGGGTAGCATTTCGGAATTATTGAAAGGTTTTGAAAGAACCAATGAGAAAGAAGGGATCCTGATTTATGCGGGAAAAGGATGGGATTATCCGGGATTGTGCAAGCTCTATGAAGACGGAGTGAAGATCTGCCGGGAAGAACAGGTTCCCGTGGTATTCCATATTCAGGAAGTGACGCAGCCTTTGGGGCATTCAACCTCAGGGTCACATGAGAGGTACAAGTCGGAAGAAAGATTGAAATGGGAAGAGGAATTTGATCCGATTCGAAAGATGAGGGAATGGATGATTGAATCGGGGATTGCTCAGGTTGACACATTGGATAATTTGGAACAGCAGGCGCTGCAGGAAGCCAAAGAGGCACGGAAAAATGCCTGGGAAGCCTTTCAAAGGTCCATTCGTACGGAAAGGGATTCATTGATAAAGATCATCGATAATCGTTCCTGCATGTGTAAACGTGAACATATTGACAAAGTAGGGCTTACCACCCAGGAACTAAAAAAGATAATGTATCCTTTGCGCAAAGATGTGTTCAGTGCAGCCAAAAAAATCCTTCGTTGGGTTTGTCCTGATTGTTCCATGCGGGAAACCCTGCAGGGTGACCTGGTAGCCTGGCTGAATAAGAACCTGAAAGATGCCAAAGTACGATATAATTCTCACCTTTATAATGAGACCCCTACCTCTGTTTTGAATGTGGTACCGGAGGCTCCTGTTATACAAAAGGATGCGGAAGAAGTGCCCGGACGAATCGTGCTCCGTGAGAATTTTGATCATCTGTTTTCAAAGTATCCTAAACTGTTGATCTTTGGTGAGGATGCCGGGTTTATCGGAGGAGTGAATCAATCGTTGGAAGGACTTCAGAAAAAATACGGTGAACTGCGTGTAACAGATACCGGGATTCGTGAAACAACCATTCTGGGCCAGGGAATTGGCTTGGCGTTGAGAGGATTACGGCCTATTGCCGAGATGCAGTATTTCGATTATTTATTATATGCTTTACAGACCCTGAGTGATGACCTCGCTACAACGACCTACCGTACCCGTGGAGAAATGATTGCTCCGGTAATTATCCGCACACGCGGACATCGTCTGGAAGGAATATGGCATTCCGGATCGCCTTTAAGTATGGTTATCAATTCTATCCGTGGCGTATATGTTTGTGTCCCAAGGAATATGACGGTAGCCGCCGGGTTTTATAATACCCTGTTGGAAGGTCAGGATCCCGCATTGGTCATAGAACCATTAAACGGATACCGCCGGAAAGAAAAAATGCCTGCTAATATCGGAGAATACAAGATTCCTCTGGGACAACCGGAGATTCTCCACGAAGGAACAGATATTTCCCTGGTAACCTACGGGTCGTGTGTCAGGATCGCACAGGATGCCGTAGCACAACTCGAAGAATTTGAGGTATCCGTAGAACTGATAGATGTGCAGACACTTATCCCTTTCGATTTGAATAAGACCATCCTGCAATCCGTAATAAAAACCAACCGGGTCTTGTTTTTTGATGAAGATGTCCCGGGCGGGGCCACTGCCTATATGATGCAGAAAGTTGTGGAAGAGCAGGAAGCATATTATTATCTGGATACGGAGCCGCGCACACTGTCGGCACAGGAACACAGGCCTGCTTATGCAACTGACGGAGACTATTTCTCCAATCCCAATGCAGAGGATGTTTTTGAGTCGGTGTATGATATTATGCACGAAGCCAACCCGGGAAAGTACCCGAAACTCTATTGATATATCCTACGTAGTTGATTTGTAACCTGTTGACCGGTATTGCTATACGGATAGGATGGCTGTGTGGAATTATGCTTCTGCGGGCGTGCCGTCAGTATCTGAAGGGATCTCACCGGAGGCAAACCGTCTGATCTTGTAATTAATCGCCGCAATAAAAATGCTCATAAACGGACTAATGAGGTTGAAAAAGGCATAAGGAAGGTATGTTAAAGTAGGGACACCCAGGACAGTGGCCTGGGTGGCGCCTCCGGTATTCCAGGGAATCAGGACGGAAGTTACCGTTCCGGCATCTTCCAGGGTGCGGCTGAGCAATTCCGGCTTATAGCCTTTTTTACGGTAGGTCTTGGCAAACATCCTGCCCGGTACCACAATAGAGATGTACTGATCGGAAGCTGTTATATTAAAAAAGATGCAGGTGACTGCGGTGGAGGCTACCAGTGAAGTGGTGTTATGTACGAAACCGAGGATACTTTTGGATATGCGAATTAAAAAATTGCCGGATTCCATCATACCTCCGAAGATCATTGCCGACAGAATCAGCCAGATGGTATTCAGCATACCGGCCATACCACGGGTGGCCAGCAGCTTGGTAACAATAGGACTGGGGGTGGGGATATCCACAGGGCCGAACATGGATTTCATACTGGCAATCCAGGCGAGCTTGGCATAACTTCCACCTGTACCTGCTACCTGGCGAACAGCCTGTGGCTGGAAGATCAGGGCAAAGATTACGCCCAGCAGTATGCCGGAAAGAAGAGCCGGTACGGCCGGAACCCTGCGTACAATGATGATAATTAACACCACAGGGACAATCAACAGAACAGGGGAGATGTAGAATGTGTCTTTCAGGGCCGACATGACCCCGGAGACTTCGGTATGGTTAACCGGATAATGCAGGGTAAAGCCGATGATGAGGAAAGCAATCATGGCCAGGGTGATGGAAGGCCAGGTGGTGATGATCATATACCTTATGTGTGTAAACAGATCGGTGCCGGCCATAGCAGGGGCCAGGTTGGTTGTGTCCGAGAGCGGAGACATCTTGTCCCCGAAGTAGGCGCCCGAAATGATCGATCCGGCTACTAATCCGTCATGGATGCCCAGGGTCCTTCCTATTCCTATCAGGGCTATGCCTATGGTTGCGATAGTGGACCAGGAGCTTCCTGTAGCCAATGAGACAAGGGCGGCTATGGTGATGGATGCAAAAAGGAAGATCTTGGGATTCAGGATCTCCAGCCCGTAATATATCAGCGTGGGTACAACGCCACTTAACATCCAGGTACCTGCCAGGGCTCCTATCAGAAACAAGATCAGAATGGCAGGCAGTGCCGAGCTGATGCTGCGAACAATGCTGGTCTCCATCTTTTTCCATCTTACGCCTGTGGAGTAGGCAACGAGTCCCGCAATGGCGGCGGCCAGCAGCAGGGCCATCTGGTTGGAGCCGGCCAGGGTGTCTTCAAAATATTGGACATTCAGGAAGAGAAAAAGAATGAGAAAGGCCAGAGGAACCAGGGCCTGAAAAAGTGTAGGTTCTTTTTTACTTGCCGGCTGGCTCATGTTCCTGTGTTAATAATGGTGTTATTTATGAAATAGGAAATGAAAGATCTTACGTAGCAACGGTTTATGTTTGCCCTCTTCTTCATAGTAGCCCTGTCCATAACCATACCCGTAGCCATATCCGTAATGATATCCGTAGCCATACCCGTAACCATATCCGTAACTGTAACCGTAGTAACTGGATAGCTTGATGTCGTTGACCAGAATGCCAAGTTTTTTCAGTTCCTGTTTTTCATACAGGTCGTCCAGAAATGGAATCACATCCTTACTTGAATAGTTTTGCCGCACCAGGTAAAGGATCGTATCCGAAAACGGAATCAGCAGCAGGGTGTCTGTGACAATAGCCAAAGGAGGCGTATCCACGACAATATAATCGAAATCTTTCTTAGCCAATGAGAAAAACGCTTCTGTCCCCGGGCTCTCCAGTAGCTCTGCCGGGTTGGGCGGTATTTCCCCGGAAGTGGCTACATACAGGTTTTCAATATCCGTTTTCAGGATCATTTCTTCATAACTGTGCTGATTAGCCAGATAAGAGCTTAATCCTATTTCATTGTTAATGTTAAAATCCCTGTGAATCTTGGGTTTTCTTAAGTCAAAACTGGCAAGTAGCGTCTTTTTACCGGACATAGCTATGATAACGGCCAGATTTTCTGCTGCAAACGTTTTTCCTTCCCCACTGATTGTAGAGGTAACCACAATGATCTTTTGACTTTTTTCTTTCAGCTTATATTGCAGATTGGTTCGCAATGCACGGAATGATTCTGCCAGTGCCGACTTAGGATGGGTAAGCACAGGAATATTTTCCTCAGTGGTGTTATGTCCGATGGTTCCCAGGATCGGGACACGGGTCTTGGATTCTATGTCTTTTTTGTCAACAACTTTGTTGTTAAAATATTCTAACAGCAGCAGGATGGTCAAAGGGATGATAAAACCCAACACCAGGGCGATCATGTAGTTCAATGAGGTTTTTGGTTTTACCCTGGAGGCATTCTCCGGTCGTGCAATATCCAGAATCTTGTTGTCAGCTACATTGGAGGCTTTCGCAATGCCGGCTTCGGCCCTTTTTTCCAACAGGTAAGTGTAAATCTGATTGGCGATGTTGTAAACCCGTTCAATGCCCAGCAATTGTCGTTCTTTTATGGGAAGCTTCTTGATCTGAACGGTCAGGGCATCTATGTTCTTATCAATATCCTGCAAACTCAGCTCGGTGGAATGGATCAGGCTTTTTACATTATTTACCAGTAGTTTTCGTGTTTCATATATTTTCTGGTTGACAAGTTGTAATCCCGTTGAATTGGGCTGGGTTGTGATTTGCAGGTTGGTTTTCTGACTGTACAACTCAATCAATTGCTGGATCAGAGAGATCAATACCGGATCATTGATGCCCGCCACACTCGGAGCTACCATTTCACTTACATTGACCGATTCTTCCAGGAATTTTAAGACATACTGATAATAGTTCTTCTGGATTTCCAGAACGGCCTTTTGCGACTGAAACTCACTGATCTTATCATAGATAGCCATCCCTTCCTTACTGATATCAATAATGTCGTTTTTAATACGGAAATTTTCCAGTTTCAACTCTGATTTGCGGAGAGAATCAACGATGTTCTTCATCTGCTCATCAATAAAATTGATGGTATTGGTGGCGATTCTGTTCTTTTCCTCCAGTCCCGAACGAATATAGACCTCTCCCAGTTTGTTGAGATAATCACATTCCTGCTGGGCAACCTGTCCTTGTGTGGTCAGGATCAGAATAGAACCTTTTTTATCATTTACCGTAATGCTGAGCTTTCCCTTATACTGATTGGTCAGGGAATTGAGGTCATTGATAACAAAATAATATTTGTTTGACAACTGTTCTTCGGGATCAAATGTTTCCGGGTTTCTGAGAAAAAGCCTGAAAGAAAAGTTTTCATTGATGAACGGGTCCCCATAATGCAAAATGGTATCAATGTTCATTCCTTCATCAATGGTAAGCCTGTATTTTTCTTTCGATAACAAAAAAATATTTACCCGGTGTCCTCTCATCTGTACATGAGAAGTATCTATCTCAACAAAGAAAGGAGAACGGTTGTAAAGGGACGACTCTTTTATGCCTCTTCTGCCTACCAGCATATAGGTGATCTCAAAATCTTTCAGCTCGGAAAGAGCCTTGTGTGTTAGAGAGTAGGACTGAAGGATCCCCATTTCGTTATAAATATTCTTCTTGCTCCGGAAGATATCCATTCCCTCCAGAACATTTTCATATCCTGACAATTGTCCTTTTCCGGCTTTTGTATCATCCCTCACAATGATGGTGGAAGTGACGCTGTATAACGGATCAGCATACCGGTTTACGAGGTAAGCGATGGTCAGCGCAAAAAACATGGCGATTGCAAACCAATACCAGTTATATAAAATCTTAAAAAGAAATTTTTTAAGATCGATACTTTCTTCTTGTATAAAAGGGTATTCTGAAGGCGTCGTTTCCATAAACTATTTAATAAATGATAATACAAGAATCAAAGTGGAGACACTGGTAAGGAGCAGACTGAAAATGGGGATGTTGATTCGGAAGGGTTTACTTTTGATCGGTTCGACATAAACGATGTCATTGGGCAAAAGAAAGAATGCGTCAGAGGTCAGGAACTTTGAATTGGTCAGATCGACACGATAAACCGTGGATTTTGTCTCTCCGGGCCGTAACACCAGTACCCGCTCTCTGTTTCCGTAGTCGGTGATGTCGCCTGCACGGGAGATAGCTTCCAATACGGTCAGCTGATTGTTGAAATTGGTGTAAGTGCCTGGTTTTTTTACTTCTCCAAGAACCGAGTACTTAAAACTGACAAGTTTAACATCTACCGTAGCATTTTTTAACACATCGTTTGTTTTTTCCTGGATGGCATTTTTTGCTTCTTCCACAGTCAAACCTGCCACTTTAACTGCCCCTACAAAAGGGACGGTGACATACCCGGAATCATTGACAGAATAACCATAAATGTAAAAACTCTGATCGTTGTTAAATATGTTCTGCTGGTTCTGACTCATATTGGGATTATAGACCTGGTTAATATCGGGGTCTATACTCATGATACGAATGTATAAAATATCGCTGTTGTGGATTTTATAGTTCGGTGTACGCTGTTTGGAGACCTCCGGAGCTTTCAGAGTATCGATATCCTGAAGGTAAATAAGCTGTTTTTGTGAAGTACAGGAAGAAAAAAATATTAAAATGATTACTACTCCACCCCAAAAATATCTGGTCATGTTATAAGCTTGTTTTAAATAGATGCAAACTTAATGATTATTTCAGATTTCTACAAGGTAAAAACCCATGAATTAACCTATGAAAATATTGTTCTGGCATGATATTAGTATAAAGTAATAAAGTTTTATTTAACTTTGTTTTTAAAGGAATAAAGAATGAATGTGCCATTTGATTTTTTTTCGGTTGAGAAAAAAGATACGATTCCCGGAAAGGGGAAGGTATTGATCTCAGAACCTTTCTTGAGTGATGAATATTTTAAAAGATCGATCGTTCTGTTGGCGGAATATGGCAAAGAGGGGGCCCTGGGTTTTGTGTTGAATAAACCTGTAAATATGACAGTCAGAAAGCTCGTAAAGGATTTTCCCGAGACAGACATTCCTGTTTTTTTGGGCGGGCCCGTATCCACGAATACACTGCACTACATTCATACACTGGGAGAGTTTCTTCCGGGGAGTAAATGTATTTTTAGCGACATATACTGGGGCGGGGATTTTGAAGCCCTGAAGCAACTGGTAAAGCAGAGGGTAGCTACCCGGAAAAATATGAGGTTTTTTATCGGTTATTCGGGTTGGGATGCCGGCCAGCTCGAAAAAGAGTTGTCTGAGAATGCCTGGGTGATTACCAGGCTTGGGGTGAAACAGATTATGATGGGAAACGATCAGCAAATATGGAAGAAAGTCTTGCGCGACCTTGGAAAGAAATATAAATTGTGGGCGGATTTTCCGGAAAACCCGGGGTTAAACTAATCCCATTTCTGAGAGAAATAACCGGATCAGGGCAGGATTCATCAACACAGGATATAAGAAACCAAAAAGTGCTCCGGCAAAATGAGCCTCATGATTGATGTTCTGATCACTTCTTTTGGCCATATACTGAGAGTATAGCAGATAAAGAATTCCGAAAACAAAGGCAGGAATGGGAATGAAATAAAAATAAATCAGGCTTTTGGGCTGGAAGAAGATACTGGTGAAGACAACGGCGGAAACAGCTCCCGAAGCTCCGACCGAATTATAAGAAACATTGTTTCTATGCCTGTACAGGGTGGGGAGGGCGGAAAAAAGAATCCCTCCGGCATATAAAAAAAGAAAATTGAGAGAAGGATGTCGGATATAATCATGTACGGCCAGTTCTTTTAAGTATCTTTCATTGAAGATGCCGAAGGAAAACAGGACAAACATGTTCACCCCCAAGTGAACCCAGTCGGCATGAATGAATCCATGTGTTACGATACGCCAGTATTCTCTGTTTCTGAAAAAAAAATAAGGATTCAGAGTCAACTTGTAAAAGAAATCGGGTTTGTTGAATGCATATACCGAAACAATCGTAGTGAGCACAATGATGGCAATGGTCATAAGAATAGAGTTAGTGTAGTATTTTAAATATCAGCTCCTTGAGAAGATCGCAGGGGGTGGCTGAAATATTTCCTATGCCTTTCGACCGGGCATCCGTTTCATGAAGCAGTGAGATTATTTGCTCTACCCTGGAATATGAAAACCGTTGGGCTGCTTTTTCATAATCTTTCAGAAAAAACTCTCTGGTTTTCAGAATCTCTGCTATCCGGGCGCGGGGAAGCTTCTTGACACTGTGATAGGCCAGTAATTTGGAAAAGAAAAAATATAAATAGGATACCGTTAATTGGATGGGATGGTCCTTACTATTCTTGCAAAAGTGAAAAACGATCCGGTTGGCTTTCAGGATGTCCCTGGTGATAATGGCTTTTTGTAACTCAATATTGTTATAGTCCTTACTGAAGCCGATGTATTTTTCAATATGTTCCGGCAGAACCTGTTTAATGCCCGCAGGTAAGGTTATGGCCAGCTTGTCCAACTCGTTGACAATATGGGACAAGTCGTTTCCGACATGTTCAGCGATTAGTAATGCCGTATCATATTTCAGAGAAAGATTTTTCCGCGATGCATATTTTATGATCCAATCCGGGATCTGATTGTCATACAGTTTCTTTGATTCAAAGTAAAGACAAGTTTTTGATTTGGAAACAGCCTGATAAAACTTTGTCCTTTTGTCAAGCTTTCTATGCTTGTAATTTAACACCAGGACGGTGGTGGGTGCAGGTTGTTTGACGTAATTTGTGAGCAGGTCGGTTTTATTCATTTCCTGGGCTTCCTTGACAATCACTACCTGGCGATTGGCCATCATCGGGAACCGTCTGGCTGTCTCAATGATTGTCAGAGGGTCACTGTCTTTCCCGTAAAATATTTGCAGGTTAAAAGCCCTCTCCTGCTCGGAGAGAACATTCTTTTCAATAAAATCGGAGAGAACATCAATGTAATAAGGTTCTTCTCCGCAAAGAAAATAAACAGGGTAGATCGTTCCTTTTTTTATATCTTCAATGATCTGAGTGGCTGGTAGCATGACAGGAGAGTTGATTGTTTAGAAACGCAGGTGTTTAACGGATATTCCGTTATTCTTCAGGTCCATCAGGGCATTATAACCTATTTTCAGATGATCATTCAGAAACCGGTCATCAACGTATTTGTCCGTTTCCCTTGTTTTTATGCCCTCCGAGATCATGGGTTGATCGGACACCAGCAACAAAGCTCCTGTAGGGATCTCATTGGCAAAGCCAACGGTGAAAATCGTAGCAGTTTCCATATCAATGGCCATAGCACGTGTTTTAACGAGATATCTTTTGAAACGTTCGTCATATTCCCAAACCCTGCGGTTGGTCGTAAAAACGGTTCCTGTCCAGTAGTCTCTGCCGTGTTCCAGAATAGAGTTGGATACGGCTCTTTGCAGACTAAAAGCAGGAAGGGCCGGTATTTCCGGAGGGAGATAATCACTGGAGGTTCCTTCACTGCGAATGGCTGCTATGGGCAGGATCAGATCTCCCAGTTTGTTTTTCTTTTTCAAACCGCCGCACTTACCCAGAAATAAAACGGCTTTGGGCATGATCGCTGTCAATAAGTCCATTATCGTGGCCGCATTGGGACTGCCCATGCCAAAGTCTATTATGGTAACCCCGTTATGTGTCGCATTGGGCATGTTGGATGTTGGTCCGATAACCGGCACCTGATGCCACTTCGAGAACAGATCGATGTATGAATAAAAATTAGTAAGCAGGATGTATTCACCAAAATTCTCCAGTGCGTTCCCGGTATATCTTGGTAACCAGTCTTGTACTATATCATCTTTCGTTTTCATTTGTTTATATATTACATGTACCTGCCTTACTCTTATTTGTCATTTCTGATGTTCAGCCATGTTCTCTAATCACAGCTACCTACTAATAATTATTAACCCGGAACCACAAACTTTTTTAACTTTGCTAAGATACAAAATTCCGGCCGTTGAAAACGAATCTTAATCTTCCGAAGTTTGACATTCCTGTGAGGACACAGGAAGGAAAGCTTTTTGTGTTTGATCCTGTAAGAAAAAAGTATGTGAGGCTTACACCTGAAGAATGGGTGAGGCAGAATTTTCTGTTATTCCTGAACGAGTTTAAGAAGTATCCGATATCCCTGATGCAGGTAGAAAAGGAATTTGTTTGGAATAACCTTTCCATGCGGAGTGATATCTTACTGTTTTCCAGTGATGGTAAACCCAGGATGATTGTGGAATGCAAAGCTCCGGAAGTGGCTGTGACGGATAAGGTCTTTGAGCAGATTGCCAGGTATAACCTACGTTATCAGGTCCCATACCTGGTAGTGACCAACGGGCTGAGCCATTATTGCTGCAAGATGAATTACAACGTGGGAACATACCTGTTTTTGGAGGATATCCCCGATTATAAAACCATTTCCGAAACAGGTTTTATCAGTTGAAAAATCAATTCATCTTCCCATTGGTCCGCTTTTCTCAACCAGTCTTTCTTACGACCGGTTTCAGTAAATCCTTTCGATTGGAATAAACGAATACTTTGAAGGTTTCCGGCCGGAATATTGCAATAAACCTGGTGCAACAAAAGTACGGAAAAACAATAGTCTATAATAATTTCCAGAGACTGGCCGGCATATCCCTTTTTTCTTTCTTCTTTTTCTTTGATCAGAACACCTATACCAATCCTCAGATTCTGGGGGTCAAAATCGAAAAGATCTATGGTCCCGATGGTTTTAACGACCGGCTCGGAGGGAACCGGTTTCCGGTCAATCATAAAGCGGATTTGCCCCGATTGGAATATATCCCGATGGGAATTTTCGATATACTGTTTCAATACAAAACGGGAGAATGGAGTCAGTGTGTTACTTACTGTCCATATTTCAGGATCATTTTCCCATTTGTAGAGCAGCTCAAGATCTTCCGGTTCTAAAGCACGGAGAAGGATTTGATCGTTTTCCAGATGAAAAGTCTTTTCGGGTGTCATCCTTCGGGTTTATCTTCGGAGTCACTATAGACTTTCTTTACGAATACATCCGCGTATCCTTTTTTTAATATCTTTTGCCTGGCTTTTTGTGCTTCTTTCAACGTTTTATATTGACCGACCGTGTACCGGTAGAAAGCATCCTTTCCATGCAGGACCACGACCCCTTTAAGATTCCTGAAATAGGAAATATCTACCGGATTCAGCAGTGCCATTACCTGAACCGTGTAATATAAGACCTTCCTTCCTTGTTTATCAATATACTCAGGGTTCTTTACCATGACGTTGGTTACAATATTAAAGGTGTCCTGCGCAGTGGTTTCAGGGATAGGTGGTGTCTTTTTCTTAGGGATCCAGGAGGTGTCTTTCTCCAGATAGAGGTCATGAGTAATTTTCAGGGAAGGAGCATCTTTTTTAATGACAAGCGTATCCTGAAAAGGGAGAATGCCTTCTCCGTCACAGTCGATCCGGTAGGTTCCGTGTGGCACATGGAAATGATACATACCGCTTTTATAATCGGGTACTCCGATATCTGCAGTATCCATTGAGATGGTGTCAATGATCCGGATCCTGACGTTGGGGTTTAGGATGGGGTCGATGGTGTCATTGATATGAACGATCCCCATCACATCAAAAAGAGGGCTGGTTTCAGCTGTTCCCAGAAAGTCCAGACGAAAAATATTCATTTCCTTGTAACCGTCCAGCAGGGAAATATACCCGGATTTCCCATTTCTGTATGGTTGGAAAAACACGTCTTCATCGGTGGTACTCACCGGATAACCAATGTTATCCGGTTTTTTCCAATGGTTACCTTTGCGTTTCGACACAAAAATATCATATCCTCCCATGTTAAAATGACCTTCAGATGTAAAAAATAACAAGGAGTCGTTCATGGATATGAAAGGACTGTTCTCATTGTACTTGGTATTGACAATAGGGCCCAGGTTTTTTGCCGGTCCCCAGTCGCCTCCCTTTTCACGATGAGTCATATAGATGTCCAATTCACCGATGCCTCCTTCCCGGTTGCTTGTAAAATACAAGGTTGACCCGTCTTTGCTTATAGAAGCATGGGATTCATAATATTTGGTATTGATATTTTTATTCAGTTTCTTGATCCTGGACCATTGATTTCCGTCAAAAGTGGATACATAAATATTTCCTTCGAAGTTGTCCGTTTTATAAAGGTAGAGTTCGGTGCCATCGTAATTCAGGCACGAGGTGGAACAATCTTTATCAGAGCCTATTTCTGTTGTTATGTCTACCGGAATCATCCAGTGTCCGTGGATTTTTTTGCTAAAATACACCACCAGATCTTCTCCGAAATGTGCGGTGAAAGCCAGGGTATTCCCATCGCCGGAGATCACAGGATTCAGGTTGATTGAGGAGATGTTGACGGTGTCGCCCAGGTTGGTTCTTTTGATCTTCAGCGGTGTGGCCATCAGTTTTAAAGCGTTCTTGCAGGCAAGAATTTGCTGATCCACGAAGTCTTCATTAATCATTTTATTTTTGGCAGACAATTGTTTCTTGAAATATTTATATTTTTCTATGGCCTTATCCAGTTGATTATTTATACGGTATGCATTGCCCAGCTGAAAAAACACATCCAGCGGAGCCTTGGTTTCAGAAAACTGATCTTCTTGGGCATCATAGCTGGCATTTTGAGCAGCCTTTTCCAGATAGGAGATGGCCTTGTCTTTTTCATATGGAGTATTCAGATAACAGACCCCTATTTTATAGGCAATATTTGCATTGTCGGGGAGGCTTTCATACAGGATGAGATAAAGCGGGGTAGCCAGTTCATATTCTTCATAAAGGAAATGAGACTCTGCCTGCACAAAAAAATCTTTTAGTTCAGACTTGTTCTGTGCATGAAGAGTCCCTGAAGTATTGAATATGAAAATAATTCCTGTGAACAAGATTACTTTTAAATAACATGTGTGTTTCATAATCATTAAGCTTTAACCGGTTGATAAACACATAATGTTCCCTGCCTCATTTTACCTGGATTCATCCCTGGGTTTAAACTCGTACAAGAAATTTCCGGAATAGGAATAATATCTGAAAGTTTTGGTTTTAGGATCATAGATCACCCTGATCACCACATCTTCTGTTCCCTTATCCTTAATTAGGATTTCAAACCCTTTGTTCAAGTCAACATGCAGTCCGTGCATATCTATGTTGCCTTCGAATACCCTGATTTGATTTTTTTTAGACGGTAGGATTTCTATTCTGTAAATATCTTTTTTGCCATATCCTTCAGGGGTGATCCTGGAAAGATACCCGGCCAGACCGTTCCGTACCGGGAAAAAGTAATCGTTATCGCGGGTTGTATTTATCGGATATCCGATATTGGTAGGGATATCCCAGCCATTGCTTTTCTTTTCTGAGTAAAAAATATCATATCCCCCCATATTGTAATGTCCTTCCGAGACAAAATAAAGCCTTTTCTGATCATCGGTAAGATATGGAGCATCTTCATTGAAAGGTGTATTTATCGTCTTTTGCATATTTTCAGGAGGCCCCCATTCTCCTGATGCAGAAAGGCGGGAACGGTAAATGTCAAGTTTTCCATATCCACCCCGACGGTTGCTGGAAAAGAACAGTGTTTTATTATCAGGCGAAAGACTGGCATGGGCCTCAGCCCTTCCTGAGTTGACGACATCACTCAGCCTGGTCATTTGGGTCCACATGCCCTCTTTCCATTTGCTGATATATATATCCCGGTCATTCCCCTTCCCTTTGATCAGGTACAGGGTCTTTTTGTCGGATGAAATATCAGTGGGATAAGCATCTCCGTCAGATACTACCTGTGGGGTGATGTTGATTGGGGCCGTCCATTTCCCCCCTTCACGATGTGACATGAATATGGCATCGTAGAATTTTAATTCAGTCATGTAAAATATCACACTCTCATCCCTCGACAAAACAGGATAATAGTTATTGGCTCCTGTATTGATCGGCTGACCCAGGTTATATTCTTCAATCTGTACCGGTATGTCCTGGATGATCTTGGCCTTTTCACTGGCCTTGATCTCATTATCAACAATATTGAGGTTGTATCTGTCAATAAAATCCGGCAGCGACTTGAATTTCTGATAAGCCTCTAGCGCTTTGTCCAGTTCATTGTTCATGCGGTATGCATTTCCAAGATAAAACAAAGCATATTCGGGAGCTTTGGTTTCTTTTGGAGATCTTTTTTTATATTTTGGGTTGATGTCCTGCACGGCTTTCTCGAGGTAAGGGATGGCTTGCACCTCCTTGCCCGGGATGTGAATATAACAATATCCGATTTTATAATACAGATTGGCATTTTCATATTTTGTGCCAATGAGTTTTAAATAGTCGTACAAAGCTTCCTGATAATCTTCTGCAAAAAAGAAATAATCACCGTCTTTATAAAGCGTTTCCGGATCGGTTTTCTGTTGGGCATAGGTGATGGAAAACAAACCGGTAAAAATTATGATAAGTAAACCTGACAGAAATTTCATGGATGGTTTATTATGAGTAGTCAAATTTAAAAAATTAATATAAAAATACTAATAATATCCGATAAAATATATTTCTTGAGGAAAAATAGAACGACAGGCCGCGGCTTCAGTAACCACTATTTATTAAAGAGAAGTTCAGGAGGAATGTTTTGTTTAACCCGGATTTGATCTGCCCCGTTTCCTTTTATGCCAAACTCTACCCTTCGGTTGTAATGTCTGCCTCGCGGATTGTCAGTACCGTCCAGGTTCCTGTTTATGGCTACCGGCTTACTTTCCCCGTAAGCTGTAGCAGTCAGCCGTGACGAAGTGATGCCTTTCGAAACAAGATAATTCTTCACGGCTTGACTTCTTTTTAAGGACAGTTTTCGGTTGTATGAACAAGGACCAATGGCATCTGTATGCCCTTCTACAGAAACCCGTACACCCGGGAAAACTTTGAGAATGTCAGCCAGCTTATCTAACTTTAACCGGGCTGCCGTGGTAAGTGTAAATTTGTCAAAATCAAAGTATACGGGAGAAACAACATACATCTCTTTTTTTTCTGCAGTGGCCGGAGCGGCAAAAGTAAGGGGTAACTCTATTCTTTTGGTATGGTCTTCCTTTTGTAGAGCGATCACCTGCGCAAAGGGGGATAACTTTTTCCCGTTTACAGTGATCCGGTAAGTTCCGGCCGGTAGTTTCGTCTCAAATGTTCCTTCTCTGGTAATATGAATACTGCCGGTAGCCGGTACTTTCACCGCCGTATTTTCAATTTTTATGTTAATATCCTCCGGTAGATTATAGCCGGGAGGAAGGATGAGTTTTCCGGAAAGAACAACAGGCCGGGGATGTTCGGGAGTATATCTCTCGACCGTAGCAATATAGGCTCTTTTTTCTTGTTCGTTGAACCAGTGTGTGATATATCCTTTGAACCCACTGTCCAAAGGAGCGAAGTAAAGATCGTCGTCGGTCGAGTTGGGTGGATAACCGAGGTTTACAGGATCATTCCATATTTCGTTTTTTTGTTTACTGGAAAAAATATCGTAGCCTCCCATGCCGGGATGTCCGTCAGAACTGAAAAACAATTGTTGTCCGTCGGAGGTTAGCACCGGCGACTGTTCATTATAGGGCGTATTTACAGGACCCGGCAGTGGCAGGATGTTATCCCATTTCCCCTCAGGCGTGAGCGAAGCTGTAAAAATATCCAGTCCTCCCGGGCCACCACTGCGATCACTCACGAAATAAAGCTTATGCCCATCAGGAGACAGCGATGCAAAAACCTCATCGTGCAGAGTGTTGACTTTTCCTTCCAGGGGTATGGCTTTCTCCCATACATTGTTTTTGTACTTGCTGATGAATATGTCCCGGTGTTCTTTCCTGGGAACGGTCAGAAGAAGAAGGGTCCCCTCATAATTCAGTGAAGCTACCTGGTAGGTGCCATCAGACTCAATTTCCATGGTAATATTTTCCGGTGTGGTCCAGGCTCCGTTTTGAAATTCCGTAAAATAAATGGCTTGGTAATATTTAGTTTCACTCATAAATACCATCCTTTTTTTGTCGCCCGACAAGGCCGGATGATACACGATCCGGCCTACCTTTAACAACTCGGGATAGACCATCTCTACATCTCCGGGACGGCTCATCATTTTTTTTGCCAGTTCACAACTACCGATCCATCTGTTTACGATATCCTTGCTTTGTCGCTTACGTAGCATCTTTTTATAACGGGAATAGGCAGATAATGCTTTGTCCAATTCGTTATGGATCTGATAAGCTCTTCCAAGAAACAACAGGGCCTCCAAAGGGGCTCTGGTTTCCTGATACAGATCTTTTTTATATTTGCGGGATACATCTTGTGATGCTTTCTCCAGATAGGAAATGGCTCGGGTCTTTTGACCGGGGATATGTAAATAACAAGTCCCTGTCAGGTACTGAAGATTGCTGTTAGCCGGGTATTTATCCGCCAATTTGAGATACAAAGGCAGCGCAGCTTCGTATTTATGATACAGTACCAGCAGATTGGCATTGTAAAAGGATTTCTCATCTTTTACGGCCTCCTGGGCATGGAGCAGGTTTCCTGTGAATAATAAACTGAAAAAGACCTGGAAAATGATCCCCTTTCTTACCATAACATGCAATTAAAATCCGGATTCTTTGTGGGTAAAAGAATCTCGTTTATTTTATCTTCAACTGATCCGGCACATGGATGGGTGTCGGTTGTATGGTATTTACCGGGGTGCCGGCAACGGTTATTTCAACCCTCCTGTTAAGAGCTCGGCCTTCCGGACAATCTCTGCCGTCGGGATAACGGTTAATCGCAATGAAATTAGTTTCTCCGGCGCCTTTCACATGATATCTTGAAGGAGCGATCCCTGCCTTTTTCAGAACATTGGCTACTGCACGTGCTCTTCTCAGAGATAATCTGCGGTTGTACCCTGCAGACCCTTTGGAATCAGCATAACCGGTAATATTAATCACAAGTTCCGGATGATTAGTCAATATACTGACCAGCTGGTTGACTTTCCCTTTCTCCGCATCGGAAAGCCGGGCTTTATCAAAGTTGAAGAATATGACCGGCAGGTATTCAACCTTTGCTACTGGTGCCGGGTTAAGAGTTATATCTTCGCGGACAGTAGATATTGAATAACTCGCCGGGATCCTGATATCTTTTGTATTTTGTTGATATTCAGGGGACTGTAATATCAGTTCATAATCGCCTTTTGGAAGACGGGCTGTTATATTATATTTTCCTGAAGGTTTGATAGATGTTTCTTTT
The DNA here is from genome assembly GCA_021157415.1 of Bacteroidales bacterium. Taxonomy (GTDB): domain Bacteria; phylum Bacteroidota; class Bacteroidia; order Bacteroidales; family VadinHA17; genus DRPN01. Next base: position 32,098 of record JAGGWN010000117.1, read on the forward strand.
ACTACTTTCCCCGTTTTTTTATCCCTGAGGATAATATGAACAGGCTCGTTATAAGTTTCAGGTTTGTTTTTCAGTTGAACGGTTCCTGCGAGAGATACAGGCCGGGGGTTTAAGTCAGAGAAAAATTCAACACGGAATATATCTTTGTTTCCAATGCTTTTCTCGGGATCATACATAGAGAAATACCCATAGACCTTTGCGACCATGGGCACAAAGAAAAGATCATCATCCGTTGAGTTTATCGGATAACCGATATTTCTGGGTTGGGACCAGGTTCCGTTCTCCTGGGCTTCGGAGTAGAAGATGTCAAAACCACCCATGCTGTTGTGCCCCTGAGAGCTGAAATAAAGCGTTTTCCCATCTTTGGATAAGAACGGGGTTTCTTCATTGAATTCGGTGTTGATGGTAGGTCCCAAATTGCTGGCAGGGCCCCATTCTCCAGTCGTTTCATCAAGATAGGAGATGTATATGTCCAACCCTCCATGACTGCCTTTACGGTTACTTGTGAAATAGAGTGTTTTACCGTCAGGAGAAAGAGTAGCACTCGATTCCCAGAATTTGGTGTTTACATTTTTCCCCAGTTTCACAGCCTTGGTCCATTGATCGTTTTTCAAATGGCTCACCCAGATATCACTGTTGAATCGGTCGTTTCTGGACATGAAAAAAGTCTTCCCGTCAAAAGAAATACCTGCAGGATAGAGATCTCCGTCGGATTGAATTTCCGGGGTAATATTTCTCGGGGTACTCCAGCCGGTACTTTTTTTCTTCGCATAAAAAACAGCATCATAAAACTTGAGGCTGGTAACATATATCAATGTTGATTCGTCACCTGAAACGACAGGGTCAAAATTAGCACGGGAATTATTAATATTTTTTCCTGCATTTTCCAGATCGACAGCCACAGGATGCGCCATGAAGTTGCGGGCTCTCTCTACAGCAGAAATTTCCTGTTTTACAAAATCATAATCCAAGGTATCTGTCGGTTCCAGGTAGGTCAAATATTTTTCAAAGTATGTTTTTGCATCGTCGAAACGGTATTGGAGCAAGTAGGCGGTACCCAGAAAAAAAAGAGCATCCCTCGGGGCCTTGGTTTCCTTTACATTACCTTCTTTGTATTTATCAGTGGTTTTCCTGGCGGCTTTTTCCAGGTAAGGAATTGCCTTCTCTTTCTGGCCGGGAATATTCAGGTAACAGATGCCCATACGGTAGTTAATATTGGCATTTTCCGGATCAACACGGTAAACCTTTTTATATCCTTCCAGGGCATCCGGATAGGATTCCAGTGCCAGGAAATATTCTCCGTCCAGGAAAGCCCTCTTAACATCCTTGGAATATTGGGAATATGCGGACAGCAATGATAACAAAAAAACTGCCAATATGATAACTCTTTTCATTGGATATGAAATTTTTGCATTTTAACAAATTTAGAAATAAAATTGTAAAAAAGGTATAAATGATTAAAAATCTTTTGAAAAATCCAATATGAGCCGTCCGTTTACTATTCCTTATTCCCTTTTTTCACGATCAGGTAACCCGTAACAATCCCTGCCAGAACCAGTGGTACGATCCAGTAGAGACGGCTGGCTTTTCCTCCCGTAAGAATATCTCCCTGGGTCATTAGTTCTCTTACCTTGTCTTCCTCAATATTGGAAGAAATAATGATTCGGGTGAGCGCTTTCAGCAAATCATTTTCCGTATAATTATTTGTCTTTGCCTGATTCATTAAATAATCCAAAAGGTTTTTGATGTTTTTGATCTTGTTGGATTTCAGATCTATATTCGTTAAAAGATCATGCAAGTGACCGGTGGATTTTTTAATGAGTTTTCCAAGGAAATTATTCACGTCAGGATCCCCGTTGGAGGCAATCCGGGCAAACAGATAGATCAGGTCTTTGGTGGAATAACCCAGCAGATCGGATTTATCAATCAGGAAATTCGTCAGTTCCCAGGCGGAATAAATCTCATTTTTCTCCGGATTAGCCTGGTTCACAGCTTGTTTAATTTTGCCACTGGAAAGATCTATCAGATGTTGATACATTGTTCTAAGACCTTTGTCTTTTTCTGTTGCCATGGAGACGAACATCTGATGCAATTCCGTGCTGTCGATCAGACCTGAGTCGGTTGCTTCCAGAAGTTGTTTCATGAGCTGGTGGGAGGTGTGTATGTTCGATTTGTCCAGGTCCAGGCGATCGAGATATTCCTTTAATGACCCGGAAGCATTTGTAACCAGACTGTTATAAACATCTTCAAGTTCTTCCGGGTTACGTGTTGCCGCCAATAAAAGCAACTGATCAATGTCCTCGGGGGTATAACTTGAAACGGAGGCCTTCCTCTTCAGATAATCGATGATCTCAAACTGGTTGCTGAAATTCATGGCTTCAGGGTCTATCTTCTGAATTTCTGATAGCAGACTGCCTGTGGCATAATGCTTCAGGATACCCAGGAAATCATTCATTTCCTGAAGCTGGGCAGGGGTCACATGTACTTTGGGCAACTCATGTTTGGGTTGTTCTTCTGTTATGGTCACTTCCGGAGCCACCGGAACAGGTATATTCAGATAAATTTCTTTTTGTGTGGTATTCCCGTAACGGTCGGTCAGGTTTAGCACTACGGTACTCCTTCCGGCAGGTGGCAGGATGGGGAAAGTAAGTGAATCGTTCATTACGTAATAATGTGTTGAATCGACCAAAACGGAATCCTGATACAAACGCAGGGTCAACCAGGATCCTTTCTCCGTGCTGAGAATAAGATCCAGTGTATCTCCCGCCTGAACACTAAAAGAAGTATTCAGGATATCCAGATTGGCCGTCTGATCTTCCAACTGGATTAAAACAGGGGGCATGTAAATCTCTTCTTTGTTAAGACTCATCGGCAGGGAGAGCGGCGACACCTGGGGCTTTATCCCTTCTCCGCCGATCGCCAGGTTGTAATCTCCTGCCACGGTTTCAAGCTGATAATGCAGGGATGTATCAGGATTGACACTTTTAAGTGTGTCCATCATGTTTTTACTCAGTAAATTGACAAATATTTTGTTATGGTCCTGTATAAAGGAGATGTTCTTTGTGTCTATGGTTCCTTGTATCAGGAACCTGCGAGGATGTTCTGCCGAGAAGATTTCGACCTTAAAAATATCCATGTTTCCTAATCCCCGGGTTGAAAATTTTGACATGTAGGCATAATACCCTTTGCCAACGGGTTGATAGAACAGGTCATCATCGGTAGTATTGACAGGGTAGCCCATATTCATGGGTACCGACCATTCTGCACTATCAAGAAGATTTGAGTAAAAGATATCGTATCCCCCCATGTTGTAATGACCATAGGAACTGAAGAACAATGTTTTTCCATCGGCAGTGATAAAGGGAGTTTCCTCGTTGTATTTTGTGTTGATGATGGGCCCCAGATTTTCTGCTGGGCCCCAGTTACCCAGACTGTCCAGATGGGAAACATAGATATCCAGTCCGCCGTATCCGCCTTTCCGGTTGCTCGTAAAATATAGAACCTTTCCGTCTTTAGTAACACTGGCATGGGATTCCCAGTACTTGGTGTTGATGTGATCGTTCAGCCTGATTACCTGTGACCACCGTCCGTCTTTATATTGGCTGATGTATATATTCCCGTCATACTGGTCGTTTTTGTAAAGATACAGCGTTTTGCCGTCAAAGGAAAGAGAAGAAGAATAAAAATCCTGGTCAACACCGAGCTCTGGAGTCAAATTGATCGGGGGTGTCCAGGTGCCGTTTTCCTGATGCGTGTAAAAAACAGCATCATAGAAGGGGAGTTTCCGGGTGAATACCAGTGTTTTCATATCCCCTGAAATAACTGGCCTGTAATCCGAAAAACGACTGTTGATCGGCTTGCCGACATTCTTTTCAGAAAAGTACAATGGTGTGCTTTCTAGTTTCTTGGCAACATTGCATGCTTTGATCTGGTCGTTTACCAGTTGTACGTCATAAATTTTCGGATTCAGATGATCTTTGAAATATTGATACATCTCCAGCGCCTTATCCAGCTTATTATTGACCCGGTATGCATTGCCAAGGTAAAAATATGCATCCATCGGAGCATGCGTTTCATGTATTGAATTCTCTCTGTATTTTGGGGTAATATCGGTGATAGCTTTCTCGAGATAGGCAATGGACTTGTCTTTTTGGCCCGGGATATTCAGGTAGCAGATCCCTATGCGATAATTCAGATTGTTGTTGTCCGGAAATAATTTATGTAACTCTAAATAGTATGGCAGGGCATCACTGTATTCTTCAAAAAGGAAAAAAGAATTTCCTTCTACAAATTTTTTTTTGATCTCCGCTCTGCTGAGATTTTGCGAATAACCTGAAAAAACAAACAAAAAATAAAATAGTAATACCAATACTTGCTTACTTCGCATATTAAGGAGTTTATGACGAAAGTAGTATATATAAATTAAATTTTTTGTAATTATATAAAAAAAATCTTATTTTTTATCAAAAAAAAGGGAGTTGTTGATGAACTCCCCCTTATTTGAAATGATTGACAGATGTTTTATTCGCTTTCCACCTCTTGAGCGAGATCCTCATCAATAAGTATTCTGCCACAATATTCGCATACAATGATTTTTTTCCGGGTTTTGATATCCAGTTGTCTCTGGGGAGGGATTTTATTGAAACATCCGCCACAGGCATCTCGTTGTATGGTAACAATAGCCAAACCGTTACGTGCATTGGCACGTATCCTTTTATAGGCGGTCAATAAACGGGGATCTATTTTTTTCTGAAGCTCTTTTGATTTTTCAGCGAGTAGTTCTTCTTCTTTTTGTGTATCAGAGATAATGGCATTCAGTTCCTCTTGTTTGCCTGTCAGGTCTTTTTCCCTTTCCTGTAATTGTTCCCTGGATTTTTCAATGGTGTTATTTTTCTCTTTGATCTTTTCGGTGAATTCGCTGATATGCTTCTTGTACAGTTCTATTTCCAACTTCTGGTATTCGATTTCCTTGGAAATGGAATCAAACTCTCTGTTGTTACGTACATTCATCTGCTGAGCTTCGTATTTCTTAATCAGGGCCTCAGCATCCTTAATTTCATTCTTTTTACCGGCAATATTGTCTTCCAGCTCTTTGATTTCCTTTTCATAGTTTTGAATACGCGTATTCAAACCTGCAATTTCATCTTCCAGATCCTGGACTTCCAAGGGTAACTCTCCCCGGAGAGTCCTGATCTTATCAATCTTAGAGTCGGTTAACTGGAGAGAATACAAAAGTCTCAGTTTTTCTTCTATCGTCATTTCTTTTGGCTCAGCGGTTGTTTTGCTTTTGGTACCCATTGTTAATAATAATTTATAGGATTCGTTTTTACTTTTGAAAAATGAAGTACAAAGTTAGGGAATTTTTTCAAAAGTAAGTCATAAAATATTTCCGTTGTAAATTGCTCACTTTCAAAATGCCCGATATCCGCGATCACAATGTTCCTGTCCGCATTAAAGAATTCATGATACTTGAAGTCGGCACTGACATAAAACTCTGCACCGGTGCGGATGGCAGCCCCGAGAAGAAAGCTTCCGGTGCCTCCGCACAATGCCACTTTATGAACCGGTTTATTTAACAAGGGGGTATGCCGGATGCAAGAGGCGTTAAATACTGTCTTTAGTTTGTCCAGAAACTCTTTCTCACTGAGCGGTGCCGGAAGAACACCGGTTATGCCCAGGCCTGCCCCGTGGTATTCATTTTCCAATGAATAAATGTCATAGGCTGGTTCTTCATAAGGGTGTGCCTCTGTTATGGCCCGGAGTATCCGGGATTGCAGATGAGCGGGGAAAATAGTTTCTGTTCTTACTTCCTTTTCCGTATGGAGAACGCCGGGTTTCCCTGCGAAAGGATGGGTGTTCACCGATCCCCGGAAAGTCCCCTCGCCCGTAACATTGAAACTACATTCGTCATAGTTTCCGACAGTTCCGGCGCCTGCCTTAAAAACAGCTTTCCTGACTTTTTCTGCATATTCAACAGGGACAAAAACGACCAGCTTTCTTAAGGTTTCTTTCCCCCCGGGCGTTAAAATACTGATGTTTTCCAGGTCCAGTTTTTCGGCCATTCGTTTGCTTACGCCTTCGGCGATCGAGTCAAAATTGGTGTGGCCGGCAAAAACTGCAATTTTGTTCCGGATGGCTTTGATCACGGTACGTTCTACAGCATTGTCCCCGGTAAGTTTTTTTAATCCCTTGAAAATGACGGGATGGTGGGCAATGATAAGGTTTATCCCCAGACGGACAGCTTCTTCTACCACTTCTTCCGTAACATCGATGGTAAGCAACGCGCCGTTAACATCCATATCAGCATCCCCGGTCTGTAAGCCGGAATTATCATACGATTCCTGATACGAAAGCGGAGCGATCCCGTGCAGATAAGTCACTATATCTTTTAGTTTTGTCATAGGGCTTGGAATGATTTTGGAAAATATTACTTCATTGCATCCTCTGAACTGTGCATATCCTTCTTTTGTGCTACCTTTCCCTCACTGATTCATAAATTATTCCTGATCTCCAACAACAACCTTCGGATTTCCTGCAAAGTTTTTACGACCTCAAAGTTTTCAACCGTTTCTTCCTTATTTTCACGCAGTTTCTTTTTGGCCCCTTTCAGGGTCATGCCTCTTTCCTTGACAAGATGGTAGATAATGTGAAAATTGTCTATATCTTTTTGGGTGAAAAGACGGTTCCCTTTTTTGTTTTTTTTAGGTTTGATAATATCAAATTCCTTTTCCCAGTAACGGATCAATGAGGTATTTACATGGAACATTTCCGCCACTTCTCCGATGGAGTAATACAAACGTTCGACTTTTTTTTCTTTGTAGGGCACGTTTCAGTAATTGAAAATGGAAGCACAAATTAAAAAAAATACTTTATATAACAATAAGTTTTTCATTGTTTCCCAAAACAATATAAAAAACCATTCCTGGATGCGAGATATAGTCTTCCGTTCCAGACGATGGGGGTTGCTTCGAAAGGGGCATTGAAGTGATCAAGGAATTTAAGATTTATATTGTTTTGTTTGTTTTCAATAAGATAAAGATACAGGCCGTTATATCCTGCTGCGATAAGTTTGTTGCCGACAATCAAAGGGGTGGAGATAGACGGACCGATATGTTTGCGGGCAAGCAGGCGCGGCAGGGGCCAGGTGCTGACAGAGTCGGGGCCTATGTGAGTGGTGTCTGGCAGCAGGCTGTTGTGTTGTACCAGGTAAAGATAGCCGTCTATTCCTGAAAAGGCCGCCAGCGGGGGATATCCCTGCGGGAGATCCTGGTCGTTGACAGCAGCTGTGCCGATGACCCCGCCTTCCCACGAACCTACGCTGTCATTGGCGGTTGGCTGAAACCATACGACAGCCTGCGCCGGTGGTTTACGCGGATCCAACTTGAACACCCCGCCCGGCCCGGGGATGTATTGTCTTTCGACAGAGACCAGAATACAACTGTCACGGGTGACTGCAGGTGAGCCGTCCATGTCCGAACCGATATAAAAATCCCAGTCCAGCCGGTGGGTGTTCATATTGTAGCGGAAGACATGGCCTGATCCGGAAGTGATGAATATATAGGGACCCAGACGGCTGGGAGAGGATTCCGTTACCACATTGTATTTATGTCTGATCACATCTTCCCGCCGGTATAACCTGATTTCCCTGAGGATCCGGGGTTGTAGCATGCTGTCTTTCACAGCAGCCACGGCCGGGTCAGGATCAATGAGGGTAAACAACGAATTTTCCAGGCCTATATACAAAGTGTCGTGTATGATCAGGGCAGAGCCGTCCACATCACGGCTGTAACTGTCGGTCCATTTGCTGTCCAGACGCCATATCTCTTTTCCCGTAAGCAGAGAGATGGCCCTGAAACTGGGAACATGGGGTGCATCGAGGTAATGCTCTGTTCCCAAACGGCTGCCCTGAAAAATGATATATTCTTCTTCGCAGGAACGGGCCTTCGGGTTGTGCCAGATCGTGCCGGTACCTTTTACTACATCGTCAAAGGTGTATTGCCAGACAATCTTCCCGTTACTGGCATCGATTTTTTTCAGGTGATGATCATAAGCTCCCTGGATCAGGTATAACCGTCCGTTTTCCCTGACGAGAAGCGGTTGCCCTGTCCATCCGGCTCCGGCCCAGATCTTTTCCCCTAGATTCCTGGAAATCACGGTTTTCCCTTTTCCCAGGTAGAGCTTCCATAATAGATGAAGATTGTCAGGGGCTTTGTTTCCGTAAAAATTACGCCTTTCATTGCCCAGGAATGTTCCGTCCAGTATTTCCACTTTCATTCCGGCGGAATCGGCAGGAGAGATGGTTGCCGGAGGACCCGTGCCACAGAGTCCTGTTCCCGGAAACAGCAGTATTAATAATACAAAGACATTTGTTTTCATCCTTTTTCAAAAAAACAGTTCGCGGGGAACGGTTTGTAATATTTGGGCAATATGTTTAACGATGGATGAGTCAGGTCAGAAAAGGTGGATTTTCGTTAAAATCAAGGCGGAGAAAATTTTGCAACCGCAATTAACTTGTTGTTAATAAGGATTGAAGGATTCTTGACAACGAAGAGTTTGCAACAAAGACCCTTTTTAGACTGGACGCATGTATTAATCGAGAGATTGCTTGACATTATTGGTCAGTTCGACCATTTTTTCATATTCGTCTGCGGTAAGGTCATTGAAAAAATAGTTGATGGGATTCACATATTTTCCTCTCAACATTACGCCGTAATGCAGGTGAGGCCCTGTTGACAGTCCTGTGTTTCCTACATAACCGATCACATCGCCACGTTTAACGTGTTGTCCTCTTTTTACATTGAAGGCGTTCAGGTGTGCATAGAGTGACACATATCCGAATCCATGGTCGATAAGTATCTCGTTTCCATATCCTCTTCGGGAACGGACAACTTTTTTGATTACTCCGTCGCCCGTGGCATATATCGGGGTGCCTTTGGGTGCTGTGAAGTCAATGCCATAATGAAATTTCCGTATTTTGTATATCGGATGAATTCTCCAGCCCCAGCCGGCAGAAATACGACGCAGGTTTTTGTTGGAAATGGGCTGGATAGCCGGAACACAGGAAAGCATTTTTTTCTTGTTTCGCGCCAGCTTGATTAGCTCATCATACGACTTGCTCTGAACATAAGCTTCTTTGGTTATGATATCCAGTTTTCGGGCGGTCTCAATAATAATGTCCGAGTTGTCGTGTCCTTCAAGATCGGAATATTTATTGATCCCTCCGTATCCGGCTTTTCTTACCGATGACGGAATCGGATCGGCTTCAAAGATGGTGCGGTACAGATTGTCATCCCTTTGTTGCAGATCTGCCAGTACGGCGCTTACCTGTTCCAACCGCTTGTTCATGATCTCATATTGAGCCCTCATGGCAGATATTTCCCGCTTCAGCTTCTTTTCCTTGGGGGAATCTATGAAATAGGAGAGAATCCCAAAATAAATCCCCGCCAGCAACATACTGGCAAACAAATAAATAAAAAACCGGAAGATTTTTTGCTTAAATGTATGTTCTATCCGGTCATACTGAAGCGTCTCCGGATTAAAACGATATTTTGCTTTGGCCATTCAGCAAATATTTTAACGAAATTTGAGTGCAAAACTAAAGAATTAAACTAATTTTACAAACTTTTGAACGATAATTTTAATAAAAAGGTTACATAATAGGCCTGAAAATATTGTAATTTAGAAATATATGACAAGCACAGAGGTTAGAAAACAGTTTTTGGATTATTTTCATTCCAGGGGACATGAGATCGTGCCGTCGGCACCGATGGTGGTAAAAAATGATCCGACACTGATGTTTACGAATGCCGGAATGAATCAATTCAAGGATATTTTCCTGGGAAACAGAAAGCCCCAATATCCCCGTGTGGCCAATGCCCAGAAATGTTTGCGTGTTTCCGGAAAACATAATGATTTGGAAGAGGTAGGGCACGATGCCTATCATCATACCATGTTTGAGATGTTGGGGAACTGGTCCTTTGGCGATTACTTCAAAAAGGAAGCCATACGGATGGCCTGGGAGTTTCTGACGGAAAGGATGAGTATCGATCCCGGAAGGTTGTATGCTACGGTCCTTGGCGGGGATGCTGCTGATGGATTACAACGGGATGATGAAGCAGCTCGTTACTGGGCGGAGAATCTTCCGGCTGACCATATTCTCGACGGCTCGAAAAAGGACAACTTCTGGGAAATGGGAGATACCGGTCCGTGCGGTCCCTGTACGGAAATTCATATTGATATCCGTGATGAGCAGGAAAGGGATAAAGTGCCGGGGAAAGAACTGGTAAACAAAGATCATCCCGAGGTGATTGAAATTTGGAATCTGGTATTTATTCAGTATAACCGGAAGGAGAACGGCGAACTTGTGCCTTTGCCGGTGAATCATGTGGATACGGGTATGGGTTTCGAAAGGCTCTGTATGATCATGCAGGGCAAAAAATCCAATTATGAAACGGATATTTTTATGCCCGTGATCCGGGAGATAAGCGCTATGGCTGGGATACCCTATGGACAGGACAAAGGGGCCGATGCGGCTATGCATGTGGTGGCCGATCACCTGCGGGCCGTGGCTTTTTCTATTGCCGACGGCCAGTTACCCTCCAACAACAAGGCGGGCTATGTAATCCGCAGGATCCTGCGGCGGGCAGTACGTTATGGTTATACCTACCTGAAACAAAACGACCCTTTCATCTATCGCCTGATCCCTGTACTGGTACAGGTGATGGGCCCTGCTTATCCCGAGATAACGCAACAGGAAGAGCTGATCACCCGTGTGATCCGCGAAGAGGAGCGCGCTTTTCTGCGTACCCTGGAAACAGGAATGAACAAACTTGAAACGGTAATATCTCAAAGTAAGGAGAAAAAAGAACGAACGCTGGACGGAAAAATTGCTTTTGAATTGTACGATACTTTTGGCTTTCCCCTCGACCTGACGGCTCTGATTGCCAGGGAAAACGACATGGACGTGGATACGGCAGGCTTCAATAGGGAGATGCAGGAACAGAAAACCCGTTCTCGTCATGCAGCCGCCCAGGATACCTCCGATTGGGTGGAGCTGCAGCAGGCTGACGAAGTGACATTTGTCGGTTATGACCAGCTGGAAACAGAAGTGCGGATCGTTAAGTACCGGAAAGTTAATCAGAAAAAAAAGGAATACTATCATCTGGTGTTTGATAAAACTCCTTTCTATGCCGAATCGGGGGGACAGGTGGGGGATACCGGCCTCCTGGAGAATGGCGGTGAGAAGATACATATCCTGAATACAATCAGGGAAAATGAGCTGATCATTCATATTGCTGACAAGCTGCCGGAAAATCCGGAGGTTGTTTTTACGGCGGTCGTAAACCGGCAGAAGCGACAATCCACAGCCAATAATCATACTGCTACCCATTTGTTGCACTGGGCTCTGCGAAAGGTGTTGGGCACACATGTCGAACAGAAAGGATCATTGGTACACCCGGATTATCTCCGTTTTGATTTTTCTCATTTCCGGAAAGTGACGGAGGAAGAACAGGTGAAAATCGCTTCTCTGGTCAATGAAAAAATACGGGAAAATATCCCCCTGAAGGAGTTACGTGACATCCCGCTGGAGGAAGCACGTGCTATGGGAGCCATGTCGCTGTTTGGAGAAAAATATGGCGAAAAGGTACGGGTGATCCGTTTCGGAGAGTCGGTAGAGTTATGTGGCGGGACACATGTGGAATCTACCGGCCGGATCGGGTTGTTTCTGATTGTATCGGAGAATGCGGTGGCCGCTGGCATACGAAGGATTGAAGCAGTGACCGGCAGAAAAGCCGAAGAACTGGTTTTTGAAAGAAGCCGCCTGCTGGATGAGCTGAAAAGTTTACTGAAAGTAAATAAGGATATCCCGGCAAGGGTGAAAGAGTTGCTGGAAGAGAACAAAAGGGCGGCGGCCGGCCTGGAAGAATGCAACCGGGAACGACTGGTTCAGGTAAAGGATAAATTGCTGGCTGCCGGTGAAACAATGGGGGATGTTCACCTGGTGCATGGAATCGTGGATATCCCTTCTTCAAAGCTGATGAGGGATTTGGCTTTCCGTATGAAAAATGAGGTGCCCGGATTGGTGATGGTGGCCGGTGCCGTCTTTGACGGGAAACCAATACTGGCAGTAATGATTGCCGATGAGATCGTTCGGGAAAAAGAACTTGACGCCCGCGAAATCATACAGACCGTGGCAAGCGAGATCCATGGCGGCGGCGGCGGCCAGCCGTTTTATGCTACCGCTGGCGGAAAAAATCCCCGGGGCCTGGAAAAAGCAATTAACACTGCCGTAAACCTGGTAAAAATTAAACTGGGGAAAGAAACAACACCATAACCGTGTTTCGTCACTTATGGATCATCGTTCCTTATCTTTTATGCTCAAAGCCTTTCATATCATCTTCTGCCCCATATTGGTAAATATCCCGGATGAGATGTTCATATTTTTTGTATAGATTACGGCGTTTGAGTTTCAGGGTGGGAGAGAGCTCGCCACTGGCGGGGCTCCACTCATCGCATACCAGCCGGAAACGCTTGATCTGCTCATGAAAGGCCAGATTTTTGTTGATCTCATTCACTTCCCGCTGGTACCGGGCTATCACTTCAGGGATATTTATCAGCTCTTTGTTGTCATGGAACGTTATCCCATGGAGGTGACACCAACTGTGCAGAAATTCGAAATTCGGGGAAATCAGGGCGCTGGCAAATTTTTCACTTTCTCCGACAACCATGATCTGTTCAATAAACAGGGATTCCTTGAATTTATTCTCGATCACTTGAGGGGCTATATACTTCCCGCTGGACAACTTGAAAATTTCCTTTTTACGGTCCGTGATCTTCAGGTAAATCTTGTCCACCATCACCCCGATGTCTCCCGTGGCAAACCAGCCTTCTTCGTCAATGACCTCGCTCGTGATCTCAGGTTTTTTATAGTAGCCCATCATGACATTCGGGCCTTTCACCAGGATCTCACCGTCGTCAGCGATCTTCACTTCTACCCCTTCAATCACCGGACCGACAGTGCCTATCATTACCTGGTCGGTGATCATGTTGTTTACGGCAATGACGGGAGAGGTCTCCGTCAGGCCGTACCCTTCCAATACTTTAATGTTGGCTGCCCAGAAAACCGTAGCAATACGGGGTTGCAGCGCAGCACCTCCTGAGACAATCACTTTGGTATTGCCTCCCAGAGCTTCACGCCACTTCGAGTAAACCAGCTTATCGGCAATGCCGTGTTTCAGGTTGTAAAACCAGGAGTTTTTGTGGTGCAGTTTGTATTTCAATGCAAGATTGACAGCCCAGAAAAAGATCTGTTTTTTGGCCCCCTTCAAATTTTTGCCTTTGGCCAGGATCCCGTCATATACACGTTCAAGCAAACGAGGTACCGTGGTGAAAAGGTCCGGTTGAACCTCTTTGATGTCATTGATAATGGTTCCCATACTCTGGGCATAATAGATGCTGATACCTTTATATTGATAATGATAATTGAGCATCCTTTCATAGATATGGCTGATGGGCAGAAAACTCAGAGCTTTTGCCTCAAGGCCGAAAGGATGAACCTTGACTGTAGATTTTACATTGGATATCAGATTGTTGTGGCTTAGCATTACCCCTTTGGGAAAACCCGTTGTTCCGGAAGTGTATATCATCGTCAACCAGTCCTCCGGTACGAGAGACTGTTTGATCTCTTTCTGTTTGTCCCTGAATTCCGCTGCATGTGCCCTGCCAATCTCCAGCAATTCTTTCCAGTTTCGTTCCCCCTCAATTTGGTCGAAGGTGTAAAGGTGTTCTATGCTTTTGACTTTTTTTACCAGAGGTTTGATCTTTTTTACCAATCCCTGATCCGCCAGGAAGATAAGGCGGGGTTCGGCATCTTTCAGAATATAATCATATTCCTTAACGCTGATGGTAGGATAAACAGGTACCGTAACAACGCCGGTCTGGCTGGCCCCCATATCAATAAAATTCCATTCGGGACGGTTGTTGGTAATTACGGCAATACGGTCTCCTTTTTTCAGCCCGAGGTGTAACAGGGCATAACTGACCAGCGTGGCCTGGTCGAAATACTCTTTTGAGCTGATCTTTATCCATTTATCTCCGCTTTTTGCGGCCAGGGCATCATCCTTGTTGTACTTTTCTACTTGCAACTCAAGGATGTCAAAGGTACGTGTGATCTCCATGGCAGATTGAGGTTTTTGCTTGGTAATGGTTGTATAAAGGTTTATCAAGCAAACATATGGATTTATTTTATATCAGCCAAACCCTTTTGGTTCCGACTGAGAGGTTGAGGTTTGGATGCGGTTGTAAAAAACCTAACTTTGCATATACTATAACTAAACATTATAAATGGTATCATTATGAAAAGTAAATTGTTTATTCTGCTCTTATCCTCTTTGTTTGTTTTTTCTTCTTTCAAACCGGATAAAACGGCTTACCGGTTATATTCTTCGGAGGGAAAACCTGTGAAATATCAGAAAATGATCGATGATCTCCGTAATGCGGATATGGTTTTTTTCGGGGAAGAACACAATAACCCCGTTGCCCATTGGCTGGAATATGAAGTGACCAAAAGCATCTATACAATGCGGGGGAAAGACCTTGTCCTGGGTGCCGAAATGATCGAGGCGGACAACCAGTTGCTCATGAATGAGTATTTGCAGGGCCTCATCCCGACGAAGACGTTTGAAGGAGAAGCCAGGCTTTGGAAAAATTATAAAACCGATTATAAACCTTTGGTGGATTTTGCCCATGACAGCGGACTGGTTTTTGTGGCGGATAATATCCCACGTCGCTATGCTTCTATTGTTGCAAAAAAAGGCTTTGAGGGGTTGAATCAAATCAGCGATGAAGCCAAGACCTATATCCATCCTTTACCCATTCCCTATGATCCTGAGGTGAAATGCTACAAAGATATGCTATCCATGAAAGGGATGGGCGCACATGTCACTCAGAACTTCCCAAAAGCGCAGGCCGTAAAGGATGCTACCATGGCATGGTTTATTTTCCGGAATTGGAAAAAAGGAAAGATCTTCCTGCATTATAACGGTTCCTACCACTCTGATTACCACCAGGGAATCGTCTGGTATCTGTTAAACCGGGATCCCTCCCTGCAGATAAAGACTATTTCCGTGGTCTCACAAAAGGACACGGGAACTTTCGAACCGGAGAACAAAGGACTGGCAGATTATATCATTGTGGTGCCGGAGGATATGACGAAGACCTATTAACCTGAACGCGAAATTAGCTTTGCTCACCGTCTCAGATAATGATTGTCTCTTGCTCAATGTTTTATATATGACGGTCATGGAGAGATCCTCCGGGTGGCGCAATCATGTCTGTTGTTCTTTCAAGAACCCACATATAAGAAAAACCAGTGATACCTCACCCTTCGGGCTTTCTTATTTTTCTGTGGTCACTTTAAACACCGGAACTCTCATATAGCTCTTTTCCAGCCATGGCGAGTGGTTGTAGATAAAACCCAGTTGCTGATAACGGTTTCTGGCAAAGGCCGGGTCTGATTTTTTCTTTTCTTCAAACTTTTTTTTCAGGTCGGGGTTTTTCTCCAGTACATCCAGTGCCTTTTCTTCGAAGGTGGAGGGCGAGAAATATTCCCGGCGGTCAAGAACCGGATCAAAGAAATTCCAGCTAAAAAACGAGTCGGGGGCATCAGGCTCCAGCACTTGGATGATATAACGGTTACCAGGCTGGTCTGTGGGGACCAGATAATCCCCCTGGTAAAACTTCACTTTCTGCTTTTCTTCCCGGTAGCGGATGTCCCGGTGCTGGAAATGTCCGTTATAGGGTCTTTGTGCATATTTTATGGAAGTTATGTACATAGAGGTAACCTGAATCAGAGTGTCTCTCTCCAGACGAACCATCCGGATGCCGTTGATACGCAGCCTATCAACAGCTTTTTTCCAAGCCTGCGGAATGATATAATAATCCGGTTTTTCAACGGTTTTCACCGGATTGAAGTTCTCATAAAACGGAATATTCTTTACAAAGGGCCTGGAATGATCATACCAGCGATAAGGCAAACCGGTGACCTCGCCGGTACGTTCGGAAAGGTAATATCCTTTGAACGGGATCATTTTTTTGACGGTAGTATCCGGTTTCCAGGACAATACAAACTTTTTCTGATGGGAAACAGACAGATCGGCGTTGCTTTTCAACGTCATCATCTCGGAGGCATGATCCTGTGTGAATCCGATCAGCCCTTTCATAAAAAAATATACGGATCTGACCTGGTCGCGGAACAATTTGTACACATGATTTTCGGTCATGAAGGCAAAGGTGTTGAACAACGCAGCATAACCTGTGGAATATCTGGGCAGATCATTGAAGGCGGAAATTCCTTTATCCGGTGTCCCGTGAATGCTGTTTACATAAGGAATCATCTCATAGGGAGTCTTTTTCATGACTTCAAACAAAGCCGGCACCATAGTGTTATGAAAATACTGGCCCATGGCCGGCTCCATGTTCTGGTAAAGGGTGGGGATCAGGGTGATCGTGTACTGATGATCGGATCCGTCGGTGGTGTGGGTGTCCAGAAAAACAAGGGGATTCGTTTCACGGAAGATTTTCTCAAGGGAGCGTGCATTTTTTGAGTCTGCCTTGACAAAATCGCGGTTCAGATCCAGGTGCTGTCCGTTACCCCGGAAACCGCTCTCAGGGGGAGTGTCCTGGTTGGCCCGGTGATAATGGCTGCGGTTGAGCATGCCTCCCACATTGTAAACGGGAATGATACAGATAATGACTTTGTCCAGGTATCTTTTCATGTGGTCCTTATCCCTAAGAATGTCCTTGGCCAGTTGCAGACTGGCTTCGATGCCGGCCGGTTCTCCGGGATGAATGCCGTTGTTGATGAATACAACCGGCCTGCCGCTTTGTCCGATCTTTAACGGATCGAAAATTTTGTCTCCGGACAGAATAAAAAGATGCAGAGGCTTGCCGATATCCGTCTCTCCCGCCTCAAGAAGCGATGCTTCCGGATACTCCCGCGCCAGGTGTCTGTATGCATTGATCAGTTGTTCGTAGCTCTGCGTTTTGTTATCTTCATAGAGCGGTACCTCACGGGCCGGCAGAAAAAGAGTCCCCGACACCCATAAAAAAATAAAAAATGTTATCTGTTTCATTTCCTGTAATTATTTAATAAACTACCCCGGTTATCACAAGGAATTATTTGTTTCCGATCCAATGGGGAATAAAATCATTTCTTCCGGTACGCGCCATAGCAGAACGATAAAAATAGGTACAACCATTTTCTTTCTCTTTCTGTGTTTTTATTAATCTCAATATTACCTTATTTATTGCTCTGTTATATGCCTGGCGGCTTTCGCAAACGAAGACAGTTCTTTTTGCATCCCGGTAAAAAAATCTGAAACATAGGTTGTTTTTTTGTGTTTCAGCATCTCTGGGATGATCTGTTCCGGGTTTTTCCGGGGGATACGGATGTGTTGTTCAAAGACTTCGATGACTTCTTTGGCGCCGGGGTCTTTCTCCTGCAGATTCACAAAAAAGTTATGGGTGATCAGGTATCTCTTTTTCTGCTTACGGAGGAGGTCAGTCCAGGGGGCCAGTTGTGCCTCCATAGTATTGAATCTGTGATCAAGATTGGGGAGGACCCGTTCGGCCACCTGACCGGAGGGAATAGCACGCATGACATATATCTCG
Organism: Bacteroidales bacterium; assembly: GCA_021157415.1. Lineage (GTDB taxonomy): Bacteria > Bacteroidota > Bacteroidia > Bacteroidales > VadinHA17 > DRPN01. The sequence goes on from JAGGWN010000117.1 coordinate 49,768, forward strand.
TAGTATCTGAAAACCCCTATGAATCCGAAAGCATCCATATCATCGGCCAGGGAAAGAAGGGAGAGTATTATTCCTTCATCTGATGCCGGTGAGTGTGGGGAAGCATAGTTTTTGTCGTCATGTTTTTCTATGGCTGTCAGGATCGCATGGGTGAGTGTTGGGGGGGAAGGGGTCCGGCTGAAAAACATTGCTGCCAGCCGCCGGCTGGCATGACCATGGGTAAAATCAATCGTCTCCGACATGCCTGTGTCGTGTAGCATGACAGCCAGCAGGATACCCTCAACCTGGTCGCGGCTGAGCGGCCGGATCGTCTTATGGTAACCGGGAATCAGCCCCTTCGCAAAATGCCAGACACGCAAATGATGGGTCTCATCATGTGACGGTAAATAAACCGTTGAAAAACACTTGCGGCAAAAATCAAAAGCCTCTCCGAGCTGCTTGTGTTCAGCTGCATCAATGGTTTCCCGTATATTCATAAAGGTGGTTGCAAAAAAAAACCGTTTTTTTGCAGATAAGTATATGAACAGCTTAAATACTGGCTATCTCCCTGGCTATTTCCAGTATGGTGGTGTCATCCAGAGTTACCAGTCCTCCGTCCGGACCTGGTTCCGTATGTATCCCAATACTTTCTCCGTCGTTGTAGTTGGTGCCGCCAAAATAATTGCGTACTGTTTCAACATTCAGGTCCAGTCTTTCTGCAATCAGGCGCATAGCTCCATCCGGAAGACTATCCTTTATTCTTCGTAACTCATTGAATGTGATAATAGTAGACATAGTGAATAAAAGTTTATATGTGTTAGAGGTTCAACCCTTAAAGATAAGAAAGATATTTTTTTCATACAAATTACTGGATATATTTACGGATAATATATACATCGTAATCCCCCAGATATTGAAATCCCCATCGGGTATACAGGTTGATGGCCCGGGTATTGTTTCGATGTACTTCCAGTTTGATCTGGCTGCCGTTTTTCCGGGCAAAGGCAAGCGTCTCTTGCAGCAGGATATGGCTGAGTTTTTTCCCCTGATGGTCGGGATGGATGGCAAAGTGATGCAGATGCAGTCGCCTGCCGTCAAAGGTTAACCAGGAAGTGCCTATAACCTTTTTGTGTTGAGTGTGTTCCAGGATGAACATTTTTCCACCCATGGACAGTGTCCTTTCGACGACCTCACGGGTGTCCCCACGTTCCGGACCTCCAAGGCCGGTCCGTTGCCAGATAATCTCTACCTCCGGCCAGTCTTCCCGGCGGTATTCCCGGCAAATGATATCATTATCTGTCATATCTCAACAAGAGTCTTATGAAAGATTTATGATTTTTCTTCTTCCGGCAGTACATAAATCTGTCCGGTGATGTGTCTGGTGACTTTTACGGAGGTTCCTTTTTCAATAAATCCTATCTCGGAAATGGCATCGTAGATCTCTCCGTTAATCTCCACTTTGCCGGCCGGACGCAGTACCGTGTGCGTAACCCCTGTCTTCCCGGTAAGTAGTTGCTGCTGTTTTTGATCCACTCCCACAAAACCCTCGCCGCTGTCCAGGGTGGTGTGCAGGGCAAACTTGAATTTGCGGGATTCTGTTACTTTCTTGGTCAGGAAAATAGAAAGAATCACAGCCGTAAGAGCGGAGACAAGAACGATGAACAGGGATTTTATCAACATACGCATAGCCAGCGCGGTGTCGAATTTAAAAACAAAATTATCTACAAGACTGAGCGTTAGTCCGATGACGATCAGCGTGATCCCGGAGATACCGGCCACCCCGAATCCGGGGATGGCAAAAATTTCCACCGCAACGAGGATCAGGCCTACGATGAAAAGAAGGATCTCCCAGTGAGCTGCCAGTCCTTCCAGGTATAAGGGGGCAAAATAAAGAATGGCTGCCAGGATGGCTGCTGCCAACGGGAAACCCACCCCCGGGGTGCGGAGCTCAAAATAGATACCCCCGACAATGATCATAATCAGAAAACCGGATACCCCCGGACTGGCCAGGAACCCAATGATTTTTTCAACAGGTGTTAAGGTAAATGCATGTATTTCGTAGTCTTTAATTCCTGCTTGTTGCATGACCTCTTCAATATTTTCAGCTTTTCCTTCACAGTAACCCAGCCGGATGGCTTCTTCCGTGGTCAGGGTAAGCACTTTCCCCGAGTCACTGATTCCGGGGACGATTACCCGGGGATCAACCATAGCTTCCGCAATGCGCGGATCCCGGTGCCACCGGATGACCGTGTCCCCGTTTTGCAGGATCGTGTCTTTTCCGTGGGCTTCAGCAGTAGCCCTCATCATGCCTCTCATGTATGATTGATATTTGTCCGGTACCTGTTGGCCGGTCTGATTGACCACGGTGGCTGCCCCGATGGTGCTGCCCGAATGCATATATATGCTGTCGCAGGCAATGGAAATCAAAGCCCCCGCCGAGGCCGCATTGTTATCTATGTAAACCAGAGTGGGGATGCTGCATTTTAATAAGGCGGTACGGATACTGTCGGCATCGTTCAGCAACCCTCCGTACGTGTTCATCCGGATCAGGATGTAATCGGCATGCACAGCACGGGCTTCTTCCAGACTTTTTTGGGTGATCCTCCATACCGGTTTGGCGATCTCTTTCTGAATGGGAAAACTATAGATTATGGTTTTCTTATGAATCGTGTCCGGCGCCGGGACAATGGCCGTTTTACTATTGGGCAGATCACTATTGATAAGTGTATCTACAGCCGGATTCGTAGCTCCCGTGAAAACAAAGGCCAGCAGGATGATCAACCCGGAAAACATTATCTGTCTGTTCATATCTGTCTGATAAATGAGTTCCCTACAAATATATCAATAACTTTTAACTTGTAATTTTTAACTTTTGTTCTTCTCTCCATGATTCCATGATACCAATATTCCACTATTCCACTATTATTTCCTATTTTTGCCGGAGAACTGAAAGAAAATATCATGAAAGATTTTTCCATCCTTGCCATCTCTCCTGTTGACGGAAGGTATCGTGATAGAATTAAGGAACTTGAGAATTATTTTTCCGAGTTTGCACTGATCCGGTACAGGCTGAAAGTGGAGATTGAATATTTCATAGCTCTGTGTAAGATCCCTCTTCCTCCTCTGGAATCTTTTCCTGCAGAAAAATATTCTGTTCTACGGGGATGGGTAGAGTCTTTCAGTCCCGAAGAGGCACGAAGCGTGAAGGAGATAGAAGCAAAAACCAATCATGACGTCAAGTCGGTGGAATATTATTTGAAGGAAAAGTTTAATCAGGAGGAACTGGGAGATTACGGGGAGTTTATACATTTCGGGCTTACTTCGCAGGATATCAACAATACGGCGTTTCCTATGATGATCAGGGATGCTTTCAGGGAAATTTATGAGCCCTTGCTTATCTCCCTGATGGCAAAGTTGTCGGATATGGCGGATGACTGGGCCGATATCCCCATGCTGGCGCATACACACGGACAGGCGGCATCCCCTACACGCGTGGGGAAAGAAGTGTTGGTGTTTGTACGGCGTCTGGAAGATCAGTATGACGCTCTGGTTAAAATTCCCTGGGCTGCCAAATTCGGAGGGGCTACGGGCAATCTGAATGCTCACGTGGCAGCTTTCCCCGAAATTGACTGGATGACTTTCACCAATCATTTTGTAGAACAGACCCTGGGCCTGCACCGGACACGCGTAACAACCCAGATCGAACCGTATGATCACCTGGCAGCTTTACTGGATAACCTGAAGAGAATCAATACCATCTTTCTCGATCTGGCACGGGATTTCTGGATGTATATTTCCATGGAATATTTCCATCAGGAGATCAAAGCCGGTGAGGTGGGCTCCTCTACCATGCCTCATAAAATCAATCCCATAGACTTTGAAAATGCGGAAGGAAATCTGGGGATGGCCAATGCCATATATGAACATATGTCGGCCAAGCTCCCGCTGTCCCGCCTGCAAAGGGACCTTACCGACAGTACGGTGTTGAGGAACGTCGGTATGCCGGTGGCCTATACCCTGATTGCACTCCATTCACTGAAGCGGGGACTGAATAAACTCATCCTGAACGAGGATAAGATCCGTGACGACCTGGAGAATAACTGGAGTGTTGTGGCAGAGGCTATTCAGACCATCCTGCGCAGGGAAGGCTATCCCCGGCCCTACGAAAAACTTAAGGAGCTTACCCGAACCCATAAACGAATCACAAAAGAGACACTGCATAATTTTATCGATACTTTAAACGTTTCCAATGAGGTGAAGGAAGAAATGAAGAAAATCACCCCTTTTAATTATACCGGCATCTGAGATGAAGCAGTTTTTCCAGATTTTTGCACTGATAAAGCCTTATTGGGTAAGGGCAGCCTGGAATGTGGTTTTTAACATCTTATCGGCTTTTGCCGCCCTTTTTTCCTATACCCTGGTAGCTCCGTTTCTCGGGATACTTTTCGGAACCCAGCCTGTGGTGACCGAACCGGTACCTTTGCGGCTCAGCGCCGGTGCCATGATTCATAATGTGAATTTTTTTCTCAGCAAGGTGGTTACCGAACATGGCAGGGTGGAAGCCCTGCTGACGGTAGCCATACTGGTGGTGATCATGGCCTTACTGAAAAACGGTTTTGCTTTCCTGTCTAACTGGCATATGGCTCCCATACGTGCCGGAATAGAAACCGACCTGAGAAAACAACTCTACCGGAAGCTGTTGCGTCTGCCGCTGTCCTATTACTCCGAAGCCCGGAAAGGAGATGTGATGTCGCGGATATCCGCCGATGTGAAAGAAATAGAAAATTCCATTGTCAGCTCGCTGGAGATGCTGTTCCGCTCTCCGATTGTGGTAATTATCTACATGGTCACCCTCTTTGTGATGAGTTACAAACTGACCCTGTTTGTACTGGTCCTCCTGCCTGTCAGTGGCTGGGCCATAGGCAAAGTGGCCAGAAATCTGCGGGGGATATCCTTCGGAGGACAAAGACGGCTGGGATCGATCATGGCCATCATTGAAGAAACCCTCTCCGGATTCAGGATCATCAAAGCTTTTAATGCGGAAAAGAATTTTACCGAAAAATTCGACCAGGTAAATGCCCGATACTTCTCTATCATGAAAAAAGTACATCGCCGCCGTTACCTGTCCAGCCCGCTGAGTGAGTTTCTTGCTACCATTGTGATGATGTTGCTCATGTATTACGGAGGAAGAATGGTTTTAAATCATACCTCCAACCTCTCTTCGCAGGAATTTATCGCGTACATTGTGATCTTTTCGCAGGTGATACCGCCCGCCAAAACTTTCTCATTGGCTTATTTCAATATTCAGAAAGGCCTGGCTTCTTTCGACCGTATCAATACGATCCTGAACGAAGAGGAACCGATCAAAGATACACCCGGGGCCCTTCCCCTCCGCGAATTTAATGACGCTATCGAATACAGAGAAGTGTATTTCAAATATGAACATGATTATGTGCTGAGAAATATTAACCTTAAGATTAACAAAGGAAGTACGGTGGCTCTGGTAGGGGAATCCGGCGGCGGAAAGTCCACGGTGGCGGATCTGTTGCCCCGGTTCATTGAACCGACGAAAGGAACTGTTTTGCTGGACGGCCATACGGTGCAGGATTATAAAATCAGTGATCTGCGCAATCTGATGGGCATTGTGAACCAGCAACCGATTCTTTTCAACGATACCTTTTATAATAACATTACCATGGGTATGGATGTCGGCCGGGATGAAGTGATCAAAGCTGCTAAGATTGCCAATGCGCATGATTTTATCTTATCCACACCTGAGGGCTATGACACCTCGATAGGGGAGGGAGGCAACAAACTCTCAGGTGGACAGAAACAGCGCATCAGCATCGCCCGGGCACTTTTAAAGAATCCCCCGATCCTGATTCTGGATGAAGCTACCTCCTCACTGGATACCGAGTCGGAGAAACTGGTACAGGATGCCATGCTCCATCTGATGAAAAACCGTACCTCCCTGGTCATTGCCCATCGTCTCTCCACCATCAAAAATGCCGACGAGATATGTGTTTTGCACCATGGTGAGATCGTAGAACGAGGCACCCATACCCAGCTCATGCGAAAAAAAGGATACTACCATAAGCTGCAGAAAATGCAGTCGGTGGAGTGAAGGCTGAAGAGAGCATGATATTATGTTGCTCCCGGCAAGATTATGATACCTGATGTCTGCTGAAATCGAAAGGATCGGCCGGAGATATTAGGATATACATATTTAAATATTTATTTAAATATGTATTTAAATAAATATATTTTTTATGATTCATCGGTATCCCGAAGTGATCTCTTTGGGAAACGATCCTTATTCCGGATGTATTCGTCCATGGTCTTATCGTATTCCTTTATCAGGGTCAGGAGCAAAGGATGGGAGGTGGAAAAGGAATGACCATTGATGTGGGATACCGGCAGCACCTTGATAGACGTGCCGGTAAGGAAGGCGGCCTCGATGCCGGAGAGGCCGGTGACGGAAATGGCTTCTTTTTTTAAGGGTATGCACTGATCCCGGCAGATGCTGATTACATATTTCCGGGATATTCCCTGCAGCACCAGATGGTCGGGTGCGGTATAAAGAATATTATCCCTGATGAAGAAAACGTTGGAGCGACTGCCCTCGGTAATGATTCCCTGCCGGTTTACAAGAAGAGCTTCATAGGTCCCGGTTTCGATCAGCTTGTTGTAAAGGGTGAGGCGCAGGTTGTGGTGGATAATCTTGGCAGTGGGGCAGGGTCGTTCAGCCTGGTAAAGGATGCACTTGACTCCCTTTTCGTACTGTTCCTGCGAGGGATAGTGATGTGTGACCTGGTACACCAGAAAATGAGATATACCGGGGCGATCCTTCTCAAAATTAAAAATGACTTTGATATTCCCTTCCGTGATATGGTTTTCCCGGATAATCCTGTTTACAGCGTCCATGATCTCACGGTCGGATACTTGGATTTCTCCCTTTTTAATATCCAGGGTACGGTGTAATCGCTGCAGATGATCCTCCGAAAACAGAGGTATGCCTTTTACAACCCGTATGACTTCATATACCGATTCTCCTTCAAAGATCAGAGATGACCTGAATTCATGGCAGTCATACATGTTGCCATTGTGATAAAAACGATGACCGTAACATTCTCTCATGGAGCAATCTTCAGGGGTCAAACCTACATAAAATTTTTCATGAAAGCGTACATGGGCCGTATGAAAAAATTTATAACCTGGTTCTCCCACTGGAGCTCTGTCCGACCGCCTGTCTAAAGCAGGGTGCGGGGTAATCCGTTGCTATATTCAAAGGATTATCAGAGGGAATGTGAAATATTTGGTTGTTGAAGCGTGATAAAATGCAACCTTATTTTTTTATTTATTGAGCTTCGAGCCCGCCATGCAAAGTGAAAGCAGTGACCTTGCTTTTTGTTCGCTTGTGTGTAATAACATTTCTTGTAATTTTGTTTCCGTGTATGCCGTCATCGACATAGAAACCACCGGACTGAGTCCGCGCAAGGAGAAGATTACCGAGATTGCATTGTTTCTGACGGATGGAAAACGAATTGTGAACGAATTTTCCACCCTGATCAATCCGGAGCGGCCCATACCTTATTATATTACGCGTCTGACAGGTATCACGGATGAAATGGTGGCGGAGGCCCCGAAGTTTTACGAGGTGGCCCGGACGCTGGTGGAGATGACGGAAGGCACTGTTTTTACCGCCCATAACGCCCGTTTTGATTATGGCTTTGTCCGGGAGGAGTTCCGCCAACTGGGTTACCCTTACGAAAGGGAGATCATGGATACGTTGCGGTGGAGCCGGCGGTTGTTGCCGGGTCATCCTTCCTATAGCCTGGGAAGACTGTGCCATGCTTTGGGCATCCATGTCAACGGGCGTCACCGTGCAGCCGGCGATGCCCTGGCCACGGTACATCTTTTGCATCATCTGCTGGAAATCACATAAATCTTCATTCCCTCCGGGTAGAATAACGAACAAGGATCAGCGATTTTCGATTTGCGAAGTATGCTGCGACTTTGCCGCGTAATTAGCTTGCTGCGCAAGCGACATAAAGCCATTACATGGCTGTCATTTGCCGCTCTGATGCGGCGTTTGATGTTTAAGTATTGTGATTTGTAAATTATTTGGAATTTGGAATTTGACTATTGGAATTTTCTTTCAGTTCCTGACAGGGCGGAGAGAATAACGAACAAGGATCAACGATTTTCGATTTGCGAAGTTTGCTGCGGCGTTTGATGTTTAAGTATTGTGATTTGTAAATTATTTGGAATTTGGAATCTGACTATTGGAATTTTCTTTCAGTTCCTGACAGGGCGGAGAGAATAACGAACAAGGATCAACGATTTTCGATTTGCGAAGAATTCGATATTCAATTTTCCCGGTAAATCCCGGAGGACTGGCATGATCATACTGTCAGATAATTATTTCAGGGAAAAGTAAATCCAAATTATGATTTTGAACATTGGGAGCCCTCAGTGTATCCAGAATGGTTTCTTCCTGAATGGACAACAAATCACACTATAGCAATTCATACTACTTCGGTGGTCCCTGACTCCTTAAATGCTTATCACGGCCAGTATGCAATGACATACAAAACACCGGCTTTGTAAGAGCGACGATAACCGGTCCGTGCGGGAATACCAGCGTCCTGAAAAATTTACGGATAGGATGTCTTGGCACCGGCCGGCCCCTTCAGTGGCCGGTTTGAACGGAGATAAACCATCGCCACAGCCCGGGGGCCGGAAGGGGTTTTCTGCCGTAATGTCAGCCTCTTTATTCTGGCATACGATTTGATTCTCCCCCGGCGTAAATCATGAGAACAAATTAAACTGGTTAAACTAAAAAAATAAAAAGATATGCAGAAGTCTCAGATCAATGTTACCACGGAGAACATTTTCCCCGTCATCAAAAAATTCCTCTATTCCGACCACGAGATCTTTTTAAGGGAACTGATCTCCAATGCCGTAGATGCTACGCTGAAGTTGAAGACCCTGGCAGCCGTGGGGGATTTCAAGGAAGAGCTCGGTGACCTGACCATCCGGGTGAAACTGGATAAAAAGAAAAAGACCCTGACAGTCTCTGACCGGGGCGTGGGTATGACTGCTGAAGAGATTGATAAATTTATCAACCAGATCGCTTTGTCAGGTGCCGAAGAGTTCCTGGAAAAATATAAAAAAGATGCCAATGCCATCATCGGACATTTCGGACTTGGTTTTTACTCTACGTTCATGGTCTCCAAAAAGGTCGAGATCATTACAAAATCGTGGCGGCCGGACACCAAAGCCGTAAAATGGTCCTGTGAAGGGAACCCCGAGGTGGTCCTTGATGAGGTGGACAAAAAAGACCGGGGTACGGATGTGGTCCTGTATTTTGATGATGAGTCGAAAGAATTTCTCGAAGAGAGCCGGATCGAAGAGATCCTGAATAAATATTGCCGGTACCTGCCGGTGGAGATTGCTTTTGGCAAGGAAAAGGAGTGGAAAGATGGCAAAATGATCGAAACCGGGAAAGACCGGATCATTAACAATACCCGGCCCATCTGGATCCGGAAACCTTCGGAACTGAAACATGAAGATTATATCAATTTTTATAAAGAGCTTTATCCCACACAGGAAGATCCCCTTTTCTATATCCATCTGAATGTGGATTATCCGTTTACCCTGACCGGCATCCTTTATTTCCCGAAAATCAAAAATCAGTTTGAAATCCAGAAAAACAAAATCCAGCTTTATTGCAACCAGGTCTTTGTTACCGACTCGGTTGAAGGCATCGTGCCTGAATTTCTGACCCTGTTGCACGGAGTGCTGGATTCACCGGACATCCCGCTGAATGTCTCCAGAAGTTATCTGCAGAGCGACTCGAATGTGAAGAAAATATCCAGTCACATCACCAGGAAAGTAGCCGACCGTTTGCAGGATATATTTAAAAACGACCGGAAAGAGTTTGAGAAGAAATGGGATGATCTCAAACTGTTCATCGAATACGGGATGATGACGGAGGATAAGTTTTATGAGAAAGCCGGGAAGTTTGCATTGTTGAAAAATACGGAAGGCAAATATTTTACCTTTGAAGAGTACAAAAACCTGATCAGGGAAAACCAGACGGATAAGCACAAGAACCTGATCTATCTGTATGCTACGGATAAGGAAGAGCAATATACGTTCATTGATGCTGCCCGCTCGAAAGGATATGATGTGCTGCTGATGGACGGTCAGTTGGATGTGCATTTCCTGAACCATCTGGAGACCAAGTTTAAGGACAGCCGCTTTGTCAGGGTGGACTCGGATGTGATAGACAAGTTGATCGAAAAGGAAGATTTGGGCGAATCGAAGCTGACTGAAGAAGAGAAGGAAGATCTCCGTGAAGTATTCCTGAGTGCAATCCCCGAGCGGGATAAGTTTATGGTGGTTTTCGAGAACCTGAGCGAAACGGACAGTCCCGTGATGATCACACAATCGGAGTTTATGCGGAGGATGAAGGATATGTCGGCCCTGGGTGGAGAAACCGGTATATACGGGAATCTCCCGGATAGCTTCAATCTGGTAATCAATGCCAACCATCCGCTGGTGAAAAAAGTGATGGAGGAGAAAGAAAAGAAAACAGGGACACGTATCTCAAAGATCAAAGAGAAGATAGAACCTTTGAAGAAGACCAGGGAGGAGCTGGAGAAAGCCAACAAGGATAAGAAAGAAGAGGAGATTCCCCAGGCAGATAAAGACAGGATCAGCGAACTGGAGAAGAAGATCGGTGAGTATGATGAAAAACGGAAGACAATCCTTCGGGACTATGCTGCCAAGAGCAAACGGGTACGTCAGATGATCGACCTGGCGCTGCTGGCCAATAACATGCTACGTGGAGAAAAACTCAATGCGTTTGTGAAACGCAGTATTGAGTTGCTGTAGTGATGGATATTCCGGAATCAGCCGGTGATGCAAATCACCGGCTGATTTATTTTAAAAAATCCGGTTCACTTCTGTTTTAAGAAATTCGATGGCAGCCTGGGTAGGCTGTTTCTCCATCTCCATCAGCTCTTCCATCAGGCTTTTGCTGTACTCCAAAGCCGGAGCATCCGGCTTGAATTTCTCGTACATGGTGTTGATGATCTTTAACATATTGGCCCGTGCATTCTTGATCACTTCCCAGCCATTGGCAGAGATATACAACTGCTGTGACAGGTTGTGCTCATATTCCGAGCGGATGGCCTGAAGCATCTCCTGGTGCAGTTGTTGGGCGGTCATACCCGGCCGGTTGACCCGCATGATCAGAGACTCGAGAGAAATACGCTCCAGAAAAAGGATCAGGCGTTCATAAGCCTGTAGTTTTACCGGGGTGATGAGACGTTGGTTTTCCAATATGATATCCATCTTGTGTGCTTTGTCCTGTGACCTGACCATCTCCCTCAAAACAAAATAAGCTGCCAGAAAGACGATCAGAGCAGGTAGTGTATACTTCAATATTTCCAGTAAGGTATCCATGGTATAAATTTTTATGCTAAGATAATAAGATTTCATGCAGATTTTACAGATTTTGCAGATATGTTAACCGAATGCAGAGAATACAAATACGTTGGAACCTGGCATGGTCTGGTCCTGTCCGGAAACAAGCAGGCCGTAAAATCGCCATGGCAGGCAGAGCAATTTCCGCAGATGATACCTTTTTCACCTGGTGAATCATGTATCCCAAAGGGGGCTTCATCAAAAAAAAAGATTGAAAAAAAGCAGAGATAAAAAATAATTATATTTTTATCCGTTCTATAAGAAAATCCGTGCGTGTATTGAAAAAGTATCTGTATATCATTGGGCCTGCTGTTTTTTTTCTGGTTTTTGCGTTGTTTTATGTTGTTACATGGATGCCCAATACAAACATACCGAAGGGAGAAGGCAGGGTTGTCCTGCTGCCTTCCGGCGTTGATTACGAAGAAGTCCTGGATATTCTGAAGAGGGATACGATCCTGCGGTATCCTGCTACTTTCGATTTTCTGGCCCGCCGGAAACATTATCCCCGGTTTATTCATCCCGGCAGATATCTTTTCCGGGGAGGAATGAGCAATAACGAGATGGTGAATATGTTACGGGGCGGGTTTCAGCAACCCGTGAGGGTTACTATTCACAATGTCCGGACGAAAGAACAATTGGCAGGAGTGGTGGCTCATAAACTGGAGCTGGACTCGGCCGAACTGGTCCGGCTGCTGTCCGATTCTGTTTTTGTGGCTGCTTTGGGCATGGATACATTCACGGTGATCAGTATTTTTTTACCGGACACCTATGAATTTTACTGGAACATCTCTGCCGAACAGTTTGTGAAGAAAATGTATAGGGAATATAAAAAGTTTTGGAATAAAAAACGACTGGAAGAAGCGGAACAGCTCGGCCTGACGCCGGTGGAGGTGATCACGCTGGCTTCCATTGTGCAGGAAGAAGCACTCCATAAAGACGAAATGTCCAGGATCACGGGGGTGTATCTGAACCGCCTGAAAAAGGGCATTCGTCTGCAGGCTGACCCTACGATCAAGTATGCCCTGAGGGATTTTGACAGACGGAGGATCATTACCAAAGACCTGCAGTATGATTCTCCTTACAATACATATAAGTTTGCCGGACTTCCTCCCGGCCCCATCAGGATTCCCTCAAAGGAAGCCATAGATGCCGTCCTTCATGCAGAGAAACATCCGTACCTGTACTTTTGTGCAAAGGATGACTTTTCAGGATATCATTATTTTTCCAGGACATTATCGGAGCACAACCGTTATGCCCGGAAATATCGCAGGGCGCTGAATAAGAAACGGATATACAGGTGAGGAAGGAGAGATGAGAGATGAGAGATGAGAAAGGAGAGATGAGAAATGAGAGATGAGAGATGAGAAATGAGAGGTGAGAGGTGAGAGAGGAGAGATGAGAAATGAGGAATGAGAGATGAGAAGGATATTGATAATGTTTGGACAGAGAATGGCATAGTCTCTTTATGAAAAGATTCATTGAGTCACAATTAAATAAAAAACTGTATATTTAAATCCGGTTCAGGAAAGAAGAAATGGCAGATATAAAATTTGGTACCGATGGTTGGAGAGCGGTGATCGCCGAGAGTTTCACCGTGGATAATGTGGCCCGGGTAGCCTGGGCGGTAGCCCGCTGGGTGGGCGGCAAGGAGGGTGAGGATAGTGTAGTGGTGGGATATGACACCCGTTTTGGGGGAAAGATGTTTGCCGAGACCGTAGCCAAGGTGCTGACGATAAAAGGGATCAGGGTGTACCTGTCTCCCGATTTTGTGACTGCCCCCATGGTTTCCTATGGGGTGGTGGCCCTTAAAGCCAGGGCAGGTATCGTGATTACCGCCAGCCACAACCCTGCGCAGTATAATGGGATCAAACTGAAAGGACCTCACGGAGGCCCTCTGGATAATCAGGAAACCAGAATCATTGAAAACCTTATCCCGGAAGAAAACGAGCTCAGCCTCGCAACCATACGATGGGACAGCAGCCTGCAAAAAGATAAGATCATATATACCGACCTTGAACAGATCTATTTGGAAAATATCCAAACACATTTTGACCTGGAGACACTCCGGAAAAGCGGATTGAAGCTGGCTTTTGATGCCATGTATGGCGCATCCCAGAATATCATACAGCGTTTGTTTCCGGAGGCCCGTTTTTTTCATTGCATGGTGAACCCGACTTTTTTCAATATCCCTCCGGAGCCAGACCGGCCTTATCTGATGGAGTTCAGCGAAGCAATCAGAAAGAGCGGCAAGATTGACCTGGGTATTGCCATGGATGGCGATGGTGACAGGATCGCCCTGATCGACCCGGAAGGCAATTATATTGACTCGCATCATATTATCCTGCTGCTTATCCTGTATCTGGCCGGATATAAGAAACTGAAGGGGAAGGTGGTGACCGGTTTTTCTTCCACCATTGAAGTGGAGAAACTGGCCGGACGCTACGGTCTGGAAACGGTACGTGTTCCTATCGGCTTTAAGGAAATCTCGGCGATCATGCGTAAAGAGACGGTGCTGGTCGGTGGAGAGGAGTCGGGAGGCTTCTCGGTGGTCTCACATATCCCCGAAAGGGATGGTGTCTGGGTGACTCTGACCATCATGCAGTTTATGGAAGAGACGGGAAAAGGGATCGGAGAGCTGTTGAAAGAGGTGGAGGCCATTACCGGCCCGTTTGTTTTCGGACGAGCCGATTTCAAAATGGCCCAGGAACAGATCCAGCGTATCCTGAAAAAATGTCGGACAGAAAGCTTTGCCAGATTTGGTGACTTTCAGGTATCTCATGAGGTGGCTTTTGACGGTTTCAAATATTTTTTCAATGATCATGAATGGCTGATGATCCGCTCTTCCGGCACCGAGTATCTGCTGCGTTTGTATGCCGAAGCGGAGACACAGGAACGAATGGAGTCCATCCTCAAAGCAGGCTACCATACGCTGATGGCGGATTCCGATAGCGAAAAATCCTGACTTACTCCAAACAGAAATGAACTACCTCGCAGCAAAGCTATGAGGTATCACGAGGAATGATTTGTTTCCGACCCAGAGGGTCGGGGAATGAAACCCTTTCTTCTCGTCCGCCATAGCGGGACGCGAAGACGGATTCAAAGAATCAGGACTTCCGGCTCCAATAGTACGGCAAACCGTTTATATACGCTTTTTTGTATGGCTCGTGAGAAGTCCAGTAACTCTTTGCCGGTAGCATCTCCAAGGTTGACAATCACCAAAGGCTGGCCATGCCATGTTGCACAAGGACCGGTTTGTTTTCCTTTCCAGCCGCATTGTTCGATCAGCCAGGCTGCCGGAATCTTGAAACGATCACCGGGAAGCGCATGCCATGGCATGTCAGGATAATCTGCCAGGAGGGTTTCCCGCTTTTCTTTGCTGACCACGGGGTTCTTGAAAAAACTGCCGGCATTGCCTGTCTGTGCGGGATCGGGTAACTTGCTCCGGCGGATCCGCATCACGGCCTCACGGACGTCAAGGAGGTCAGGGTGGGAGATATGCTCTGTTGCCCGTGCCAGTTGCGGGTAGGAGAGATTCATCCGGGGTTGCAGCGATAAACGGAAACGTACCGAGGTGATAAAAAAAGACCGGAGAGCAGGGGTCTTGAAGAGGCTGTGCCGGTATCCAAACCGGCAGTCCTTGTTGGGAAATGTTTTCTTCTTGCCCGTGTGTAAATCAATGCCTGTTACGGATAGGATAATATCTGCCGCTTCGGCTCCGTAGGCGCCGATATTTTGTACGGCAGCCGCACCGGTTGTCCCCGGGATCAGGGACAGGTTTTCCGTATCGTAATAGCGATGATCCGCACAATATCCGACAAACCTGTCCCATTCCACCCCGGAACCGGTTTCCAGGATCACTTCATCCCCGGTTTTTTCTATCATACGGATCCCTTCGATACGGTTATGCAATACCAGTCCGTGAAAGTCTTGGGTAAAGAGGATGTTACTACCTTTTCCAACGATCAGCAAAGTGTGTTCGGCAGTCGCTCCGGTGTCATATAGTGCATACAGGTCATCGGATGTATGTATGGTAGCAAAATATGCTGCTGTCACAACTACGCCAAAGGTGTTGTACTGCTGCAAAGAGACATTTCTCCGGATAAGAGGCTGTTCCAAAACAGAGATGGATGGTGATGTACAAAAAATCAGTAACCGGCTGCCTGTCCGTCTTTTCGTGATTCCGATGCACCGTAATAAACGTGGTTTTTGGCATCCCACATAATCGCCTGGTAGCCGCCATATCCTCCGATGGTCCATTGGATACGGTGACCCCGGCGCATAAGATCCCGGAGGGTCTCATAGGAAAATCCACTTTCGAGGTAAACGGTTCCTCCATCATGCATGATTTCCCCGGTGGGTTGGGAAGATCCTCCATGGCGGATACGGGGTGCGTCGCCTGCTTCCTGCAGGTTCATGCCAAAATCGATCAGGTTGACAACGATTTGTACATGCCCCTGGGGTTGCATGGAACCGCCCATCACACCGAAGCTGACCCATGGTTGCCCGTCTTTGGTGATGAATGCCGGTATGATGGTGTGAAAAGGCCTTTTCCCGGGAGCATAGGTATTCATTTCCCCTTCTTTCAGATTGAATAGTTCGCCGCGGTCCTGCAGAACAAAGCCCAGACTGTCGGGGGTCATGCCTGACCCCATGCCGCGGTAATTGCTCTGGATAAGGGACACCATATTGCCCCACTGATCGGCCACGGTCATATAGACTGTTTCGCCATGTCCCAGCTCACCGGCATCCACACTGCGGGCAGCACGCTGCGGATGGATCAGGTGCCTGCGCCGGGCTGCATATTCCTTGGAGATAAGCTTCTGAACGGGAATCCTGTTAAAAGCAGGATCAGCATAGAATTTGGCCCTGTCGGCAAAAGCCAGTTTCTTGGCTTCGACAAAATAGTGAATATAGTCGGCGCTGCCAAAACCCATGGCACCTATATCATAGCCTTCCAATATGTTGAGCATCTGCAGGGCGGCTATCCCCTGGCCGTTGGGAGGGAGTTCCCATACATCATATCCCCGGTACCTGGTGGATACGGGCTCTACCCATTCGGAATGGTGGAAAGCCAGATCTTCATAGGATAAGAAACCGCCGTTTCTTTTCATATAAGCAGCTATGGTGCGTGCAATATCTCCTTTGTAAAAAGCATCCCTGCCTCCCAAAGCAACCTTTTCAAGGGTATTGGCCAGGTACGGGTTTTTGAAGATCTCTCCTTTGCGGGGGGCGTGGCCTCCGGGCATGAAGATCTCCTTAAAATTTTCGTATTTCTGCAGTATGCGTGCATTGCCCTGCCAGTAGTAAGCGATGAGTTCGGTCACAGGAAACCCTTCCCGGGCATAGTTGATGGCCGGTTGCAAAATCTCTTTCATAGGCAGGTTGCCGAACTTATCGTGAAGGGCAAACCATCCGTCCACACATCCGGGTACCGTCACCGGCAAGGGCCCGTGAGCAGGAATATGGGTGTATCCGTGTTGCATGAAATAATCCAGGGTGAGTGATTTTGGAGAGCGTCCGCTGCCGTTGAGACCGTAGAGTTTTTTTGTTTTAGCGTCCCATACAATGGCAAAAAGATCGCCGCCCATACCGCTGCCGGTAGGTTCGACCAGACCCAACAGGGCATCGGCAGCAATGGCCGCATCCACAGCTGTGCCGCCTTTTTTTAAGATATCGAGGGCTGTCTGGGTGACCAGCGGTTGACTGGTGCAGGCCATCCCGTGACGGGCAATTACTTCGGAGCGGGTGGCGAAAGCCCGCCCTGTGATCCGGTCCTGTGCAGGAGATAAGCCCTGCAGGAGTGCGACCGCTGTTGCAATGAGAAGAACTTTTTTCATTGTTTTTATCCTTTGGTTAGCATGATTATCGGCCGGTGGCAAAAGGAATCGCTTCGGGTTATTGCAGGATGAATTTGTAGGTGATGGTTCCTTTCTGAAACGCCGGAGCGTCGGGTTTACGATCAAATTTGGAGGCCAGGGCCGCTTTTTTGGCTGCGTTCAGGAGATCCTGGTTGAGGGTGGTGGACCCTTTCACTCCGGGAGTAGCCTTGGTGACGTTGCCGTTGCGATCCACCGTCACTTCCACCACCACGACCCCGGCAACCTGATAGTTGTATTCGGGCAGAGGCAGTTTTTGAGGTGTCCTGCCGCCCAGACTGTAAGACACGCCGTTACCGGTACCGGGGGTGCCTGAGTGTGCGCCTGCCTGCACCGAGCCTTGAGGGTTTCCCTGGTTGCCTTTTCCCCCTGTTTCTCCCTCAGAGGCCGTATTGGCGGTGCCTTGGGCATGGGCAAAAGCATTCTTTGTGCGTCGAAGAATCTCTTGTTTTTTCCGTTCTTGCGCCTCACGGCGTTTACGTTCCTCTTCTTCCTTGCGTTTTCTTTCCAGTTCTTCCTGTCTTTTCTTTTGGCGTGCTTCTTCCTGTTTTTTCCGGGCTTCTTCAGCCTGCTTTTTTTTACGCAATTCTTCCGCAGTGGGTTTTTTGGGTTTTGTTTCTTTTCCCGATTCCACCGCGGCAGCTTCTTCAATATCCTGGGTCAGGATCTTTTCTTTTGACGTCTCTGTGGTTTTGGGAGTTGTTTTTGATGGCAGAGGCCGGCTGGCAGGGGGAGCAGGCGCAGGTTCGAGAAGACCCCCTCCGGTATTATCCGTGCCGAAGTTGATCAGCAAAGCTTCTTCCTGCGGCGGAGGAAAAGGAGCATGTAACCCGAAAAAAACAAGCAAAAGAATAAGTGTGCCATGAAAAATAATCGTGGCTGCTATTCCTCTTGTATGTTTGTTGCTGCCGGACATAATAATTATCGCGCTGTGGTAGCCAGCACCAGTTTGTAACCGTTCCGTTTGGCAATATTCATCACATCTACGACATACTGCACGGGGATGGTCCTGTCAACATGCAGGGAGATATAAATGTCCTTGTTGTTGCCTATTTTTTGTTGCAGGGTCCTCTCCAGGTCATTGATGGCAACCGGTTTGTCTTCAATGTAATATTTCAGATCCTTGGTGATGGAGACGGTGGTGAACGGCTTGGCAGAGGTCTGGTTGGCACTTCTCGGCAACAACAGTTTCAGGGCGGTAGGACTGATCAGGGTGGAAGAGATCATGAAAAAGATCAGCAACAGGAAGATGATATCGGTCATCCCTGACATGCTGAACGAAGGGCTTATTTTATTTCTTGACTGTATGGCCATAATAGATAGGTAAAAGGCTGAATTAACTATACTTACTCAACCGGTTCATTCAGGATATCCATAAATTCCGAAGTACGGGCTTCCAGCAGAAACACCACTTTTTCGACACGGGCTACCAGGATGTTATAGGCAAAATAGGCAATGATCCCAACGATCAGTCCTGCCACGGTGGTAACCAGTGCGGTATAGATCCCGTCAGATAGCGTGGTGATGTCCACATTGTTGCCGGCATTTGCCATATCATAGAAAGCCATAATCATGCCAATCACAGTGCCCAGAAAACCCAGCATGGGAGCGCCGCCGGCCACGGTAGCCAAGGCGGGAAGACCTTTCTCCAGATTGTATATTTCCAGGCGTCCTGCATTTTCAATGGCTGCATGCACATCCTGAATGGGACGGCCGATGAGGCGTATCCCTTTTTCCAGCATGCGGGCTACCGGATGATCCTGGGATTGACACAATGCCATGGCCGATTCAATTTTCCCTTCATGGATATAGTCTTTGATGCGGTTCATCAGGGTGTGGTCCTCCCGGGAAGCTTTCCTGATCACAAAATAACGGTCGAAGAAAATATAAATTGCGATCAGCGAGAGCAGGAAGATTACAAGGTTTACCCAACCTCCTTTCAGGGCCAGGTCCCAGTAAGACATGGACACTTGTCCGGCATCCTGTGCCGCCGTGTCAGCCACGGAAATTTGTGCAAAGATCATCGTCAGATTCATAGGTTTCACATTTTTTACGAAATTATAAAAAAAAACGAGATATAACAGGGAATATTATATCTCGTCAAGATTCAAATTGTCAAGATTCAAATTTATGGTGTGGTTTATTTGATCAGATAATATACCAGCGATCCGCCCAGAAAACCCGAGAGGGCCAGCAGGCTCATACGCTTGAGATACCAGATAAAGTCTATCTTTTCCAGTCCCATAGCAGCTACACCGGCAGCCGACCCGATGATCAGGATACTTCCCCCCGTCCCGGCGGTATAGGCCAGAAACTCCCAGAACAATCCGTCCTGGACAAAATTCTGAGCCCAGGCCAGGGTGGTCGGGTCGGTAATGGTCTGAAGCATATATGGTTCCTGAATAGGATACATGCCCATTCCCCCCGCGGTCAGGGGTACATTGTCCACGATGGCGGAGAGCAACCCGATGGCCATGTCGATGAAATAGATATTATGTAATTTTTCATCCAGATACGTGGATAATAAATGTAAATGCCCGGCTGACTGAAGGGCTGCCACTGCACTTAATATACCCAGGAAAAAGAAGATCGTAGGAGCATCGATCTTTTTCAGCACGGAAGTGATCATGCACTGTTTTTTCTTATCAGGATTGGCTTTCCGGTGCATCAGGTCGGTGATGATCCAGAGGATAGACAGACCCCCCAACATGCCCATGTAAGGCGGCAGGTGCGTGACGGTTTTGAATACCGGCACGGACAGTAAGGCTCCTACGCCCAGAAAGAAAATAAGGTTTCGTTCGCCTTTGTGTGATACAGTGTTGGGGTTATCCTCCGGGACTTTCGGAGGTTCATAATGCCCTTTCTCAAAGAAAGAAACGATAATCAACGGAATCAGCATGTTTACCAGACTGACCAGGAATATTCCTTTGATAATACCCCAGGCCGTGATCTGC
>JAGGWN010000075.1 GCA_021157415.1 Bacteroidales bacterium
AGTGATATTTTCTTTCCAGGGGGATAATACATTTTCCCGTATCAGCGGTTTAGCTATATGGTCAAGAACAAATATCTGATTGGGGTGTTTATCAACAAACGTGATTGTCTGTGGCAGATGATGTTCAAAGATCAAAATCTCATAGATCAGACTGAACCTGGAAAGCAGACGGATACCACGATTGAAATCTTTCTTTAACATATAATACGGATCGGGTTCATCCTGCAAGACATATCGGACTCCTTTCAGATTTATATTCTCGGCATACCGTTCCAGGATCTCTTCTATTTCCGGATCTGCCAATGGGAACCATCCAACCACCCCACTAATAAAGTCATTTTCTGAGGCTAAAGAAAGTAACCAGTCTGTTTCTTCCAACGTCTGCCTGGCCTGTACGGAGATAACGGCTGTAACATCAGTACGATCAATGGTTTTTTTTAGATCAGCGGGCATAAAATCCCGGCGGATTTTTTCCATTCCTTTACTGATCCAACCGTATTCGGCGTCATTATATCTCCAGAAATGTTGATGGGTATCTATAATCATAACTTACAGGTATGGATAATCCGGGTTAATAATGTGATTTTCTTTTAAGGCATCCCAGAACGCTTCGGGCAAAGGTGTTTTAATCACTTTGATATTCCGTCGGATACGTTCCGGTTTACTTGGATTTAATGCAACAGCATTCACTTCCGGAGGGGCAAGAGCAAATTGCAGGCAAGCATCCCCGGGTTGAATATTAAAGTCCCTACATATTTGGAAAAACTTATCTCTCCAGACCAACCGTTTCCTGTCTTCCTCTGAAGCCGGATCAATCTTTCTGTAGTCAAAGTAGTCCCCCCCGGTCAGGAACCCTGCATTAAAAACAGCTGAGTTGATTATTCCTATGCCCTCAAGGGAAAGCTGTTGCATAAAATCGAGTATGTCCCGGGGATGTGTATAGAGGGTCAGGCTATTGGCGAACATTACCCAATCAAACTGTACATGTTTATGCAATTCGTAGATAATATGCCAGTTTTTAGCACCGATGCCTACGGCTTTTACTTCTCCGCGGTCGCGTAATTCCGTTAACGCCCTGTACGCATCCATGATATCATTGATCCTTTTTGAACGGTCTTCCGAATTTATAGAAGCTGCCAGATATTCATCAGGATCATGAACGGAGACTAAAGCCGGTTTATATGTATCCCCCAGCAAGTCACATCCCTGTTCCCAACATTCGAGTATTCCATCGTAACTGATTTTCTGTACAGCATCATACTTTAAATTAACCCATGCTCCGGGTTCAAAAGTAGGCTCATCAGTAGTTAAGGGTACTCGATACCATCCTAGTTTATTACTAATCAAAATACGGTCTGGTGATATTCCTAATTCTTTTAATCCTTTCCCGATAACTTCCAGTGCCAGCCCGGCGCCATATTTCCCTGCCGTGTCGATAACCACGATACCCTTCATGGCAGCAAACCATTCCTTTATAATGGTTAGTTTAGACTCCCATGGCAATTCTTTATACAGATTTCCAAGAAAACTGGTACCATAAACAATAGGAGGAATGGTCAACCCTGTTCTTCCAAATAATGACGTATCAGTTATTTTCTTCATAATTATATTTATTTATATCCTTTAATTGCCCATCCTGAGGAGGATAATATTCCTGCTGATCAAGTTCGTAAATACGCTCCATCAGTTGCCATTTTTCATCCGCAGAAGCATCTTCGGAGGTGTTCTGGTATTTAGCAACATAAGCCTCCCATTCCTTTTGCTTTGGCTTTGAGGCCAGGTCAGACATGGCTTTATCATGATCAAAATCGGGAATCGTGTCCATGATCATAAACAACCGGTTCCGGTGGATATAAATCTCCATATCCAGGATACCAACTTCCTTCATCCCCTGTGTAATCTCAGGCCATGCCTGTCCTTTTGCATGGATCTCTTTATATTTTCTGATAAGGGCCGGATCATCCTTGAGCGTAAGAGTCTTACAATATCGTTTGAATTTTCGCATAAGAATATAATTTTTTATAAATTAGTAAATATCAATTGTTTAGTATAAAAGATCTCCTGCAGGAATAATTTTCAGAACATAAGCATAATCACAGGGCTTTTTTTGTGGAAAAACAACACGAAGACCGGAAGCCGTTTCATCCCAGTGTATTTTTTCAGACGAACCAAGCATGGAAACCAACCGGATTCCTTTTTTGCTCACCGGATGTGTCGAGGTTAAGGATTTTACAGTAAATGTACCTGATTCAGGCCATCCAAGACAAATCGCATATAATATATTATTCTTAACGGTGAATCGTACACCATCAGGATCTATAGAATATTGTCCGTTTTTAACTTTTTTTACTGACCCTTCCCCATAATTACGCCAGGGAACAGTACCATAAATAGCCTCGCCATTAATATGTAACCATTTTCCGATTTCTTTCAGTCTCGTCACCTCTTCTTGCCTCAGTGTCCCATCCGGTTTTGGTCCCACACTTAAAAGTAAATTTCCATTTTTACTTACCACATCAGCCAATTCATCAATTAAATACCGGGCAGACCAGAAATCACTGTTTTTAACGTAGCACCATCCCTGTTTGGCTATCTTATCATCTGTCTGCCATTTTGAGGACAGACGTATGCTATCCAGACCCGATCTCTCAAAGTCTTCCACCGCCTCATCCGGTTCAAGAAATTTCCTCTTATAAGTAAGAACTACTTCTTTTCCATTTTCCATTGCCGAATTATAATAATGGGCCAACACATTATAAAACTGTTGTCTGAAGTAGGACTTATGAAACAGGCGTTCCGCATCTCCTATCCCTCCATCCACATAAATGTAATCCGGTTGATACTTGTCTATCAGTTCAGTCAGGACGTTTTCCCACTGTTGTTGGTCTGCAAATCTGGGGGGATCATTATCTCCTCTTCTGTGGCCATAGAGACCCTCATATTTAGGATCCCAATTATCATATTCAGGCCGAAAGTAATAATATCTCCAATGTCTGCCATAATGAGTCGCCACCCCCGTTTTAAGTCCTTCTTTACGTGCTGCACTGGTAAATTCTTTTACAATATCACGTTTTGGTCCCATTCTTACGGAGTTATATTTTATACACTTTGAATCCCATAAAGCAAAACCGTCATGATGAACAGCAGCCGATACCAGATATTTAGCTCCGGCCTCTTTGAATAGTTTAACCCATGCATCAGGGTTCCATTTCCCGGCTTTAAACATAGGGATAAAGTCTTTATATCCGAATTGATCAAGAGGTCCCCAGGTCTTTATATGATGTTCATGAACATTTCCCCCGGTTTTGGCTCCTCTTCCTTTTTTGTCTAATGGATAATACATCCAATGGGGATACCATTCCGAAACATAAGCCGGTACCGAAAACGGGGCCCAATGAAAATATATACCGAATTTGGCATCTTTATACCATTGGGGTACTTTATAATTTTTAAGGGATGCCGGCGTGGGCTCAAATTTTTTTACATGCCCCTTAGAAACTGCTCCTTCATTGCTGTTGTTCTTATAACTACCAAACACAATAACAGACATAATAAGAACAGGAATAATATTAACCGAAATGTATTTTTTCATTTTTCAGATATTTTAAGCGTATAATTTACGAAAAAACAATGCTTTCATGGATAATATCATTGATCGAATGATTATTTATTCCAGGCTTCCCTGCGAACTTTCATCAGGGCAGAATATTTATTGTCGGTATCACCATAATATTTTTTCAGCTTTAACAACTCAACTTTTAAACCATCTTATATGCCGGTATTCGCGTTGTTCATAAGCGTTATTCATTTCTTCAGGGTCTCTTCAAAGATCATACATCTCCTCCCATTAGGGGTCAGTAAGAACCTCTTTAACACGGCCCATTTATTCTTTAAATTCAATCCTGAAACCCACTACTTTTACCTGTGCTGCCGGCAGGTTGGCAGGCTTACGAATTACCAGTGCATCTCCCCTTTGTCTCCATCGTATCCTGCTGTCACTCCCCAGCATTTCAACAGACTTTATGGTCTTATCTGCCCACTTTGTATGGCTTCCTAAAGAGTGTATTTTTATATCACCGGTGGGAGCCCCTAAACAAAATGCATACAGTGTATCTCCTTTTGTCGTAAAACGAATATCCCGGGCACTGTATTTCATTTTCCTTTCGTTGAATTTTCCGCCTTTTACCGCCGGTTCATCAGCAGGATGCTCACCATATACTTTCCAGGGGCGAGTACCGTAAATACCTTCCCCATTCACAGCCATCCATTGACCAATTCCTTTCACAATATTTAGTACATCCGGCTCCAGATCCCCTTCCGGTGTTTGAACAATATTAATTAACAAATTTCCATTCTTACTGACAATGTCAACCAGCATCTGAATCACCAGATTAGCACTCTTATACTTCTGGCCTGTACGGTAATACCAGTCCCCAATAGAGGTATCAGTCTGCCAGGGAAATTTACTGATTGTATCTTTCACACCCCGCTCCAGGTCCGACACCCACATCCCGTCTGATGCCTGTTTACAGGTATATACCGCCTCAAGCTCCCCTCCATTCTTCTTCATATCCTGGTTGTAAAAGTAGGAAACCAGGTTCCTCCCGTATTCTCCAAAAGGAAATTTGCTGTCGGAATACAACAGATCCGGATGGTATTTATCAATAAGCTCCTTGATACTGAACATCCATTCCCGCTGCCACTCCTTATTTTTACTGAGCCATCCATGATCATCTGCTGCCGCCTTTGCATGATAAAGATCCTGATACATAGGATCATTCCCATCATAAGGGACGTCCTTCATGGGACCGGTCGTATCTGCCATATGACTGGGCTGAAACCATGTAAAACTGGCCCCCAGATGCTCGGAAACACCAAACCGCAGTCCCTCCTTTTCGGCAGCTTTTTGCCAGAGTCCCACCACATCTTTCTTTGGACCGTAATTTACGGCATTCCACCTGTGCAATTTTGAATCCCAGAGAAAAAAATCATCGTGATGACTCCCCATACTTACAAAGTATTTTGCACCAGCTTTTTTATACAGGGCCATGAGCTTGTCCGGATCCCACTTTTGTGCCTTCCACAAGGGAATAATGTCTTTATACCCGAACTTTGAGGGATGACCATAATGTGCCAGGTGATAATTATAATCTGCACTCCCTTCCTGATACATCTTTCGGGCATACCAATCGCCCTGACGGGGTACGGCCTGCGGCCCCCAATGCGCCCAGAAACCCAGTTTGGCATCCCGGAACCATTCGGGATATCTATATTGTTTCAGAGATTCGAAGGTGGGCTTGAATTTTCCTTCGGTTGTGGATGGATTTTTCTGCTGTGCATAAACAGAAATGGTAAGTATCACAGCTAAAAAATACATCAAACTTAAATGTTTTAATCCCCTTCTTTTCATGATTTCTTATTTTTAAATGATCGTCCACTATGTTTTTAGCGGCTTGATAAATCAGGAAAATAATACTTTAAATTTAAAGTATCTTTCATTTTAACCTGAAGCTTCTCAAAATCGGCAAACAGGCTCTTTACCCTATCCTTGTACTCCGGTTTACTGGCCAGGTTGGTTATTTCGCATGGATCTTTGTTCAGATCATATAAAAGGACTACCGGCACTTTGGGATAAATGATTAATTTATATCCATCTTTCCGGATCATTCTTTGAAGATTCAGATAGGCACCATAGATGGCCGGATAATAACTGTTTTTTCGCTTGCCGTTAATAATAGGCAGAATGCTATGAAAGAAAACAAAGTCCGGTTTTTGCACTCCTGCCAGATCCAAAGCCGTGGCCATGACATCCTGAAGATATATTTCGGTATGGATTCTTTTATTTTGAGGGATTCCAGGACCTACTACGATGAATGGAACCCTGATACTAATATCAAACAGATTCTGCTTCCCGGCCAAGCCATGTGCACCAATGGATAATCCGTGATCAGCGGTGAAAAAGATATACGTATTATCCATTTTCCCTGTCTTTTTCAGTGCTTGCAAAATTCTACCGATCTGAATATCCATATGGGTGGTGATAGCATTGTATTCCAGCCGGTTTGTCTTTACGGCATAGGGGGTCCTGGGAAAAGGCATCAGTCTCTCGTCCCGTAGTTTTCTTCCGGCGCCGATCTTTTCTCCATACGGATATTCCGGTAGAAAACTCTTCGGAAGGGAGAAACTATCCACATTATACATCTCCACAAATTTTTTAGGAGACTGGCGCGGATCATGAGAGGCATTAAACGCCAGATACATAAAAAAAGGTTTGTCTTTTTTGGCCGCTTCCTGCAGGAAATTCACGGCATCATCGCCCAGCACCTCACTCCAGTGCTTTCCCCCTTTCCAGTACCCGCCATAAATAGTATCCCAGGGTTCCCATATGGTATCCTGCGGACTCTTTGGACGATCATATCCCTGAGGTGTCTGGTTGGGCATCCCGGGCCGCTCATGCATCACATGGTCAAAAACCCGCTGAGGTTTTACCCGCACATGCCATTTCCCCGTCATATAAGTCTCATACCCTGCTTTTTTCATC
>JAGGWN010000064.1 GCA_021157415.1 Bacteroidales bacterium
CTCCATACGTCTTTAACTGGATTCATAACAATAATGTAATTTCAGTGGAAGAAGATATTTCCGGATTGAGTCCCGGAAAATATTATCTGAAAGTTATTGATGACAATGGTTGTGAAGCCCTGACAGATACCCTTACAATTACTGAGCCTCCGCCTGTCAATGTTACACCTCAGATCTCCGGTGTAAAATGTTATGGAGAAAGTAACGGAGTCATTCTCCTGACAGTCACGGGCGGAACATCTCCCTACTCCTTTACATGGACCACCAATGACGGTAGTGGGCTGGTACCTGATGCACAAGATCAGACAACTCTTACAGAAGGTACCTATTCGGTAACCATCACAGATATTAATGGTTGTCGTATTTCGGAAAGCTATACCATCACACAGCCGGATCCTATTATAATTACTGAAAACGTCACCAATCCGACTTGTCCCGACGAAACCAATGGATCTATTGAAGTAACTGTTTCCGGAGGTATCGCACCTTATTCATACATGTGGTCAACCGGGGAATCGGGAGAGTCGATCACCGGGCTGCTTGCAGGGACCTATACAGTTACGGTTACTGATGGCAACCTGTGTACAGAAAGCAAGGATATTGACCTGATCTATGTAGGATCATCCTGTCTCCGGATTCCAACGGTACTCACACCCAATGGGGATGGTCAGAATGATACCTGGCGTATCGGAAATATCGAAATGTACCCACATGTAAAAATAGATATTTATACACGCTGGGGAAAACACATATTCCACTCTCAAGAGGGGTATCCTAATCCGTGGGATGGGACTTACGAAGGAAGACTAATGCCAATGGATTCCTACACGTACATCATTGACCTGGGTGATGGATCCAAACCCATTGTTGGAAACATAACGATTATAAGATAACTATTGATCAAACTATAGATATGCAAAACAAGAAATTTGTCCTACTTTTTCTTTTAGCAATCCTTATGAAGGCTTCGTTATTGCAGGGGCAACAACTACCTATTTACAGTCAGTACTTCATGAATAAATTCCTGCTAAACCCTGCACTGGCAGGGGGCGACGGGTACACATCCGTAAACCTGACAGCCAGAGAACAATGGGTCGGGGTACCCAACTCTCCCTCTACCCATGCGCTAAGTCTTCAGACCCGTCTGTTGAAAAGGAGCTACATCTCCAAATCAACTTTTGTACGACGTCGTACGAGACATCCCTCCAGGGGAGGCCGCGTTGGATTGGGGGGATATCTTTTTAATGACCAAAACGGAATTTTGTCAAGAAACGGTTTTCAATTTTCTTACGCATATCATATTCCTATGAGAACCTCCCAGTTATCATTCGGGCTGGCAGTGAATGCTTATCAGTTCAAAATCAACGAAGATGATATTTTTGTTCTGGATCCCGGAGACACTTATTTAAACAATTACGACAAGGTGGTTTTCATTCCTGATGCCAACTTTGGGGCCTACTATATGACAAGAGATTATTATATCGGATTTTCAGCCCTTAACCTTTTCAGATCAGCTATAAAACTCGGGAATACAGGAAACAATGGGTACCAACTTTATCGCCACTATTATATCATGGGCGGATACCGTTTTAATTTTTCCTATGATCTGTCTTTGCGTCCCAGCGTTTTACTTAAGTCTTCTGATGACCTGAGAAGTTTTCAGACAACGTTAACAGCAACACTTTATTACAAAGATCTTTACTGGGGAGGACTTGCTTACCGTACCGGAGATGCCTTAACAATACTGGCTGGCATCAAATATCAGAACTATTATTTCGGATATGCCTTTGATTATGCGTTGTCCGATATCCGGAAATTCAGTTTCGGCTCCCATGAGTTTATGTTTGCAGCTAAATTCGGAGATAATGCCCGTCGCTACCGTTGGCTGAACAGATATTAAGTGCCGGATATACTATGTTCAAAAGATTGCTTCTTTTATCAGGAGTTTTTATTGTTTTTTCACAGATATCCGTCGGTATCCCCTCCTCCTCTTTTTCAGGGAAATGGATTTTAATCAGTGAAAAGAGTTCACCCATTGAACTATACGGAACTCTGTCTCTGGATATTGTTCAGAATATGGATCAATCCCGTATTATTTTTAACTGGGGATCCGGGAATAGAGTACATAAAGACACAATATACCTGGATGCCGGACAAAACCGCTTTACCTGGTTGATCCCGGACCGGGTTTTTCCACCGAATGTTTTCTTAGGGGTTCGTATGCCTGCACAGACAAAAATCCGCGGTACAGCCGTATTCGATTCATTAAATAAAATAATCAGTCTGACTAAAAAATATCCTTTACATACCTCCCAGGGGGATTATCTGATGACTGAAACTGATATTTTTACACTGTCTAATGATAACAACATCCTTCATCTTTCCCTTTTATTTTCGTCCCGGAATTCTAAACATCATTATAACTACGTGCTGAAAAGAAAAGGATACAGAGAAGCTATGTTGGTAAAACTTTCAGATAACTGGGTAATACAGGGAGATTTAGATATACAGGCTATGTTGTTAAGCATTCAGGGACTTGTAAATCGTTCCGGACCTGAGTTATACTTTATCTATCCTGACAACTGGGACTATCATTTTACCGGAGATTTCTACAAATATCTTAAACAGAAAAAGAACTATACATTCCGTCAGCTCCATACTCTGACAGAGGTTATGAATGTTTTTAAAGACAGACTGAAAGGATATATTGTCTGGGATAAGAAGAAGCCAGCTACAATGGACGTTGCTTTTACGCTGGCCGGACTTAGAGACGGGATCGTAGTTTCCGAAGAGCTTATTTCTTTTGTTAAGAATTTCGGCATCCCTGTGCTGGAGGATCTGAGAGAAAAATACAA
This sequence comes from Bacteroidales bacterium, assembly GCA_021157415.1. Classification (GTDB taxonomy): domain Bacteria; phylum Bacteroidota; class Bacteroidia; order Bacteroidales; family VadinHA17; genus DRPN01. Next base: position 2,856 of record JAGGWN010000064.1, read on the forward strand.
CAGTATGGAAGACTATGAGATATATTCTCAGGTTTTTCAAAAAGTCGGCAAAGAATGTAACCGGAACATGGCAGTATGGTTAGGAGGAGAACACGGGGAAGTAAGGAAACCGGCCATTGCAGACTGGGGGGTTATGAAACGGGCTTTTTTTACGGATCTTTCCACCAAAGTTTCCGACACACACGAATACACCGTTTCGAAAAAAATCATGTCTTCCCTGAAACCTTTATCCGTAATATACGGATGGCATACCTATACCAAAGATAAGGAAAGAGATTATGTCACCCTGGCATCGCAATGCGGTTTGCGGGTTGAAGGACTCCATACCCTCCCCAATATAAGTTTTATGCATCACGTACCTCCCGAACCCGGATTCCGCTTCCATAATAACCATACGATAAAGGATAAAGTGCATTATAAACCTAGAAAGAAAGTCTATATCTCATGTGTCCAGACCGATTGTTTAGGTTTGGGAGCCTGGAACCAACCGGGACGTGGAAAGATACCATATGCCTGGGAGGTAACTATGAACTGGTCGTGGATAGCCCCAGCCATGCTTGAGTACTTCTATTCACAGGCAACACCGAATGATTATTTTATAGGCTCGCTCTCGGGTCCCGGATACATTTATCCTAAAGCTGTTCCCGAAAACATCCTGCCTGTTATGATTGATTCAGCCAGAACTTTGATGAAATATCTCGACCTGAACGCTTTCGAAATCATGGACTATTCGGAAGGGTCCACCATCGAAGGGAATACGGATCTCCCACAAAAGATTATCAATCAATATTACAACCACATGCCGGATGTTATCGGGTTTATCAACGGGTATGCCCCTTCCTATACCTTTACGGTAAAAAACAAGATTCCTTTGATTTCATTCGATTACTATCTTTCCCCCGACCGCACGGAAGAAGAAATCCTTGCCGATCTTAAAGAACTGGCAAAGATAAATCCACAAAGACCTTATTTTCTGTTACTTCATGTCCGTCAATGGAATAACATAGATAAGGTTATCCATATCATCAATGGTTTGAATAAAGGATTTGAAGTAATTCCTTTAGACCGATTTTTAAAATTGGCAGGAGAAAAACCCACTTTTCAGGAACACTCCCTGGATGGGAAGTAATCCGTTACCGGAAAAGCAAATACCTAAAAATCCAAAATAACAATCTACTACAGCACTGCATTTTACGTCACTATGGGAAATGCTCATTTCAAAATCTTTCACCGCAGCGAAGGTTAGGATTTAAAAACTTCTCATTGCGCTTCCCAATATTAACGCACACTTTAATACTTCATAACGATTCCACGTTAGACATTTAGATACTATATTTTTGTTCAAACTTTTCCCTGTAGTCTTCCATTGACAGTCTAATCACCTCATGCGCTGCTTTTATATCATATACGTGGGTGATTTCCCTTTCCCGTTTTTTTCCTGGCAAATCTTTATACGTCAGGAAATAATGCCGTAACCGTTCAATCACTAACGGAGGACAATCATTAATATTCCTGTAATTTCCATACACGGCATCATTATTCAAAACCGCAATAATCTTATCATCCGCATCCTTTCCGTCTATCATACGAAACCCGCCTATGGGCCGGGCGAAAACCAAAATATCACCATGGGTTATCTCTTTTTCCGTCAGGATACAAATATCCATGGGATCACCATCACCTGTAAGGTTTTCCAGGCCGGTATGCTTCATGGAATATTCTGCCACTCTCTTGCCACTGTATGTTTGCGGGAGAAAACCATACAGGGCGGGAACAATATTCGAATATTTCTGGGACCGGTCGATCTTGATATACCCGCTTTGCTTGTCCACTTCATACTTTACCGTATCAGTAGGGACCATTTCTACAAAGGAAGTCACCACCTCAGGGGCATTATTTCCAATACTCACCCCATGCCAGGGGTGAGACTTAAATCTGAGTCCCATGAATCTTCCGATAAGATCCATAAAATTGTCAGCTATACTTTTTAATACTTTGTTAAATAAATGTAAGTACTTCTTCCATTTTCATTATCCGTGATCCTTTTACAAGAATCATGTAATTTTTCAGACTGTTCTTTCTCAGATAGCTAATAAGATCGGGGGTAGTCACAAAGCCTTTATACCCATATTCTCCTGATAAAGAAGAGAATATTTTTCCCGTTAAAAAGACATTCTCAGGAACAAACCCTTTATGGCGAATCAGTTGCAAGATATGCTCATGCTCTTCCAGAGCCTGTTCTCCCAGTTCTGCCATATCTCCAAGGATCAATGCTTTCTTTTCATTTGGTTGATTTGCAAATTCTTCCACTGCAAATTTCATGCTTGTTGGATTGGCATTGTATGCATCCAGAATCACAATATTTTTATCGGTATGTACAATCTGTGATCTCATATTTCCCGCAACATAATCATAAACTGCTTTCAAAATCATATTGTCTTCCACACCAAAATAAGCAGCCACAGTTATGGCAGCCATAACATTCTCCAGATTGTACATTCCATACAATTGAGTCCTGACCCTTTTGTCTCCGGATGACTTTTTCCATAGAAAAGAAAGATAAGGATCCATGATCGCATCGGTAAAAAAATAGTCAGACCTTTCATCTGTTCCATAAGACACCCGATGATCTGACAGTAAAAGGTTGTCTTTTAAAACAGGATTATTCCAGTGAAAGAAAATGGTTCCTTCGTTTTGCCGGAGATAATCATACAGCGCCGTTTTTGTCTCAATAATTTGTTCAATGGACAGAAATCCTTCGAGATGAGCTTTGCCGATATTGGTAATAATTCCATATGTAGGTCTGGCAATTTTACAAAGTTCGGCGATTTCCCCAGGATGGTTGGCCCCCATTTCCAGCACCAATACCTCTGCCTTCTTGGGAGTTTTTAGCAAGGTAAGGGGTAACCCGATATGATTATTCAGGTTCCCGTAGGTTCCGGATACCAAAAATGCATGGGACAGGATCTGGAGGATCAACTCTTTCGTTGTCGTTTTTCCATTGGAACCGGTAATTGCAATCACAGGTATATCAAGATGTTCCCGATGTTCTTTAGCAATGCCCTGCAAAGCTTTCAGGGTATCTTTCACAAGAATATAACCGGAGCCCCTTACCGCTTTCGGATCATCAACGATGGCATAAGAACAACCTTTCCTCAAAGCATCTTCCGCATACAGGTTTCCGTTTGTACGTGTACCTCTTAATGCAAAAAAAAGTCCTCCTGCCGGACAAATCCTGGAATCAATGGTAACTTCAGGATGATCCTTGTATATTTTATATAACTCCTTTATATCCATAAGAATAAAAAAAGCCTCATATAGCATGAGGCTTATAATGATTTATATTCATCAGTCATCAGAAACCGGCAGGACTACCTACCCGTGTCATGGCACAACGGAAACCGATATCGGCCCGCGCACTTTTTTCATCCAGAAATCTACGGGTCGAAGGGATCAACCAATAAGCTCTGTCCATCCACGAACCTCCCTTGTAAACCCGGGCATTATCATTAACCAAGGTAGTAAAATCCCCATTTTGCGTATCCTGTGCATACATTCTCTGGGTGCCTTTTGTATCTTCACCTTTCCAATCAGTAGAAATACTGGATTGCAGATCTCCGTCCTTATAATTTCTGTAATCAGCTTTCTGGAAGTTATACCTGTTTGCAACCTCTTCCGGCGTAACCTCTCTGTAACGAAGATGACCGACACTGTCTTTTTCAGCCACATTTCCATCCTGATCTTTTACCAACACTTTAAAAATGTTCCCCCGATAGGGATTCAGGTCACTCACTTCGATACTATTGAGCTGTCTATAAACATCAGCCACCCATTCATTCACGTTCCCTGCCATGCAATACAGACCAAAATCATTAGGCCAGTATGATTTTACGGGTGCCGTAATGGCGGCATTGTCATTCAGATCTCCTGCAATACCCATATAATCGCCGTTTCCTCTGACAAAGTTGGCCATAAAGCGGCCTCTGTATTTTCTGGAAGCATTTCTAAGATAGTGCCCGTCCCAGGGATACAAACGCCTTTCATAAAGACGTTCTTCAAACGTATTCCCTATCAGGGCCAATGCTGCATATTCCCATTCGGCTTCAGTAGGCAAACGGTAAGCCGGTAAAAGAATCCCGTCTTCCAGAGATACCCGCCGTGTTTCCTCATTTGGATTCAGGCTGGGAAGATTTTGGTTTACCACTCCTTCATACTGACCGGCAAGATAAGCTTCCGTGTTAAAATTATTGGCATCTTCCTGATTAGGATCCGGACTCAGAATCCCTTCGTCGATCAATAGTTTCTCATTCACCCTGTCAGTACGCCATGAACAATAATCATTGGCCTGTAGCCAGTTCACTCCCACAACGGGGTAATCATTATAGGAAGGATAGCGGAAATAATATTTCACATAAGGTTCATTGTAAGCAAGCGGACTACGCCATACCAGTGTGTCTGGCAATGCTTGCCGGTAAACTTCCGGATAACTTTTATAGACCCTGGATAACCAATAAAGATATTCCCGATAGTCAACATTTCGAACCTCTGTTTCATCCATGTAGAAAGAAGTGACAGTCACCCTGCGTGGAATGTTATTCCAGTCAAACATAACATCCTGTTCTACCCTGCCCATAGTGAAGGTGCCCCCTTCAATAAAAACAAGACCGGGGCCCGTGGGTTGTTCAAAAGCAGTCTTGACCTCAAACCCTCCGTTCTCAGGATCATTGTACTTCCACCCCGTAGTAGGAGAAACATCCTCTTTACCTCCCCCGAATAAACCGCAGGAAGAAGTAAAAACAGCTAACCCCAAGAAGAGTACCGGAATTACGGTTACTTTAGATTTAAAACGCATAACCAAATTTTTTATAACCAGTTAGTTTAGTCTTAAGCAAATATATGAAAATTAATTCAAACAAAAATAAGTAATTTTTTTTAATAACTACATCCATGGCCAATTTATTGTTCCACGGTAGATTGATTTTTCTTTCCCAAAACTTATCACTACACCTATTTCATGTGCACCACCTGATAAAGAATTGGCCCATTTTCCAAGGTAAGTATCATAACTATACGAAATTCGAAAACGTTTGGTTACAATTCCCAACGAAAATATCAGGATGTCTGAACGGTTTCCAAAGTTTTTTTTCCAAGCAATACCTCCGGTAGCCAAAAGATATTTCATCTGAAAGCCCAGGAATGTCTGATGACTGATGCCCTGTTGCATGATCCCGGCCCAGGGATAAAAGGTCATGTCTCCATGATTTTTCTCAAAAACATATCCAACCAGTAGGGAATATTTTCGGGAGAGAACGTTCTCATTGGTTTTTACCCCGGACTGATAAGGCTCCATCAAATGATGAGCAGACACTGCAGTAAACCATTTGTCCGAATAAAAAAGAAATCCAATAGAAAAATCAGGAAATATTTTCCTTTCCGAAGGAATAATCTCTCCCGTGCCCCCTGTAATTCCCTGAGAAGGAGAAATCATATCAGGCAGAATCAAATGGTCGGTATTCAGCGCGCTTTGATATAGGGAAGCCTGAAAACCCGCATTTAAAAAAAGATTTCTAGACATTCGCAGATGATAGGAATACATAGTGGATATACTTGTAGTAGAAAGGGTTCCCTGCCCGGCCCTATCATGCATAAACAAAACCCCTATTCCTCCGTGTAACAGATCAAATGGTTGATCCCAACCGGCTACAGAAGTTATATAACGGGCCGGACTTCCCGGCATTTGATCCCTGAACCCAAGATTCATCTGTCCAACATCCGCACCAGCAAAAGCAGGATTTATTAAAAGCTTCTGCATAAAAGGTAACGAAAACCCAGGATCCTGCCCCATAACCTTTCCAAGAAACAGGCTTACAATAAAATACATTATTACAAAAGGCCTTTTCACAGGTTAAATCGATTATAAAAGTTACAATATTAATAATATAAATATATATCCATACGTTTTTCTTTCCCGTAATAAATATCTTTACAAAGACAAAACGTGTTGCTATATATATAATTGTATATTTTTACATCATACATCTTTATGCACCATAAACAACTCAAAATATCAACCCTCTCAGGTATTCTTTTTTTATACGTTTCCCTGTCAGGGTTTCCGCATAACCATAAAAATGTTTCAGCGCCAGCAGTCGCAAGCCACTATAAAAATTCTTCCGTATTGGCATCGGGTCACTGGGTAAAAGTAAGGGTCTTGCAAAGCGGAATTCACAAAATCACCTATAAAGAGCTCGCAGACATGGGCCTGGCCGATCCCTCCCATCCGCGTATTTTTGGAAATGGCGGATGGATGTTGCCCGAAGCTAATGATATTGCTCATCCGGATGATCTGGAGGAAATTCCTGTTTGGCTGGATAAAGGGAGTGACAACACCTTCAATCAAAATGATTACCTCTTGTTTTATGCAAGGGGACCGGAAAAATGGTATTATTCCGTCCAGGATTCCATGTTCCGGCACCAGATTCACCTGTACGATGAAGGGGCCTATTATTATATTACCTCCGGCGGTACCGGAAAGACTATCCTACCTGAGAGTTTCGTTGATTCCGTGCCCGATTATATAACTTCTTCTTTTGACGCCTTTCAATGGCATGAGATAGAAAAAGAAAATCTTATTCAGAGTGGACGGGAATGGTATGAACCGCTCACCACACAATCATCCTCAAAATTCGACTTTCTCTTCCCGGGGAGAATACAGAAAGAGGCTGTCCGTATGAAGATAAGAGTGGCCGGACGTTCCTCTGCGACTTCCTATTTCCACATAGAAACAGGAGGGATACAGCTTGCCCCAATATCTATTGGAGCTGTGAACCTTAACAGTTTTACCACGGCCTATGCCCGGGCCGCTGTAGCAAACTATATGCTTTCCCCACAAGCGGGAGAAGATATCTCTGTTATCTTATCCTATAGCACCGCAGACCCTGTCAACGCCAGGGCATGGCTCGATTATATCGATATGCAAACCCGTTGTCATCTGACATTCAGGAACCAGGAACTTTTTTTTAGAGATATTCGCTCTGTCTCTCCCGGGAACATCTCTGAATTCACCCTCGAAACCTCAGATGCAAGCACCCGGATATGGGATATTACCAATCTGAACAACGTCAGAGAAGTTGAGACACAATATTCAGGAAACAAATTGACTTTCCGATTGCACACTGATACATTAAAGGAATTCATTGCCTTTTCAGGCAAGGATTTTTCTACTCCCGAAATCATTGAGAAAAATCTTCCAAACCAAAACCTGCACGCTCTGCCTCAATCCGAGTTGGTCATTGTAACATATCCTGATTTTCTGGAAGAAGCCAACCGGTTGGCTGATATTCACCGGACGAAAGACCTGCTTACCGTGACAGTGGTTACCACTTCCCAGATATACAATGAATTTTCTTCCGGATCCAGAGATATCTCCGCTATTCGTAATTTTATGAAAATGTTTTATGACAGAGCTCAGACCCCTGAAGAAAAACCCAGATACCTGCTTCTATTCGGAGACGGCTCCTATGCCAATAAATCCGCGGATCAGGGAAATACCAATTTTATTCCCACTTATCAATCCGGGAACTCACTGACACCTACACAATCATTCGTCTCGGATGACTTCTTCGGGATCCTTGATGACAACGAGGGGGGTATTAACGGACTGGTAGATATCGGGATAGGTCGCTTTCCCGTCTCCACGGCGGAAGAAGCAAATATCATTGTTGATAAGATCGAAACTTATCAATCTCGGAAAGCCATGGGGGATTGGCGGAATAACATCTGTTTCGTCGGAGACGACGAAGACAACAATATCCATATGAGAGATGCCGATAAACTGGCCTCTTATGTCGGAACCAACAACCCCTCCTTTGTCATTGATAAGGTTTATCTGGATGCATATCCCCAGGTTTCCACGGCCAGTGGAGCCAGGTATCCCGAGGTAAACAAGGCCCTCAATGAAAAAATAGAAAAAGGACTTCTCATCTTCAACTATGTAGGACATGGTAACGAACGTGGCCTGGCACATGAAAACATACTGACTACGAGCGATATAAATTCATGGACGAACAAGCCCAACTATCCTCTTTTTATAACAGCTACTTGTGAATTCAGCCGTTTTGACTTTGTGGATATTAATGTAAACGGGATAATCACCCCCAGACCATCTGCCGGGGAAATGGTGATTCTGAATCCCGGTGGAGGAGGTATAGCTCTGCTAACAACCACCCGGCTGGTGTACTCGAGCCCTAACTTTGTCCTGAATCAAAACTTTTACAAATACATTTTTTCGAAAAACGAACTGGGCAGACCCAATACACTGGGCGATGCTTTGCGTCTCACAAAAAACGTCTCCGGGTCAGGAATCAATAAAAGAAACTTCACTCTGCTCGGGGATCCGGCCCTCCGACTGGCATATCCTGAATATAAGATCATTACCGACTCCATAAACAATGTCCCTGTCACGCTTCCTTTCGACACCCTGAAAGCTTTGAAGGAAATCACCATATCCGGCCATGTGGAAAATGATGAAGGGATATTCCTTCCTGAAATAAACGGGATTGTCCATCCTTCTGTTTTTGACAAAGCACGAGTGGTAACTACCCTTGGAAATGACAATCCGAATACTATGACCTTTCTGTTACAAGATAACATCCTTTTCAAAGGGCAGGTTGAAATCCAGGACGGAATATTCAACTTTACTTTTCTGGTGCCTAAAGATATCTCATACAACCTGGGAAAAGGAAAAATAGATTATTATGCCACTCTGGATAACGGAAAAGATGCAGCCGGGGCTTTTGAAAACATTCTCGTGGGCGGATTTGCTGAAAATCCTGACCTGGATGTTACCGGACCAGAGATAAAACTTTATCTGAACGACACGTTATTCCGGAATGGAGGACTTTCGGATGAGAACCCGGTCTTTCTGGCATACGTAACAGACCATGGAGGGATCAATACCGTAGGCAATGGGATCGGACATGACATTACAGCCATCCTCGATGAAAAGGAAACCAGTCCGGTTATTCTGAATAACTATTTTGCCTACGAAATGAACAGCTACCAAAAAGGAGTTGTCAATTATCCGTTTTTCAACCTCTCCCGGGGTGAGCACAGCATCCGTTTTAAGGTATGGGACAATTATAATAATTCCTCGGAAGCCACCCTCACTTTCCATGTGAATGACCAACCGGTTCATGTTATGGAAAAAGTCAGAAATTATCCCAATCCTTTCAAAGAAGATACCTGGTTTACCCTGGAACATAATCTCAATGACCAGGAGTTGGATATACAGGTACGCATATACAATCTTTCCGGAGGGTTGATAAGGATCCTTACTGAACACCAATGGATAAGTGGCTACACCATCGAGCCTATTCACTGGAATGGAAGAGACGATCGGGGAGAAAAAGTTTCGGCCGGCTTATACGTTTTTCAGGTAATAATACGTTCAAAGGAAGGTATTCAGATAAGTGGTAGTGGAAAACTGGTTATAATTCACTAAATTTGATTAGATTTTAATACTTTTGTAACACAAATTATAAAGGATGATTTTAAGAAAATTTTTATTTATATGGTGGGGGCTTACCTTAGGTGTATCACAAATATTACTATCTCAGATCTCCCGGGATGAACTGGCCGGACAGGTAAATGCCATACAGACAGCGGTCCCTTTTCTTACGATCACCCCTGATTCCAGAGCCGGAGGTATGGGAGATGTGGGTGTCGCAACCACCCCCGACATCAATTCACAACACTGGAACGCTGCCAAATATGCCTTTATTGACGGAAGCGGAGGTGTAGCCTTATCATATTCTCCCTGGCTGAGAAATCTGGTCAATGACATCAACCTGGCATATCTCGCCGGCTATCTCAGGATAAACAAGCTGCAGACTGTCAGCATGAGCCTTCGTTATTTTTCTTTGGGAGATATTGTCTTTACCGATGACTGGGGTAATACAACCCGTAATTTTAACCCGAACGAATTTGCAGTCGACGCTGCTTATGCCCGGGCTTTCTCCGAAAAAGTTTCCGCTGCACTTGCTTTCCGTTTTATCTATTCCAACCTTACAGGAGGTACCGGTGTTGGAGGAACGGACACTAAACCCGGAATATCTTTTGCAGCAGACCTTTCTACCTATTACCATTCCGACGTAAATTTGGGGGATAAAAATGGAAGAGTAGCTTTCGGAGCCAATATCTCCAACATCGGAACAAAAATGTCTTATACTCCCAATCAGGAACCTGATTTTGTTCCTATAAATCTCCGTCTCGGTGGCAGCCTGGGCATTGATCTCGACAAATTCAATACCATTAACATTTCTGCCGACATAAATAAACTACTGGTCCCTACACCGCCTATTTATGACTCGTTGGGCAACATCAGTGCAGGAAAAGATCCGAATGTGTCTGTACCCGTGGGTATGTTGCACTCATTTTACGATGCACCGGGCGGGATCAAAGAAGAGTTTCACGAGATCGCATATTCCATTGGTGCAGAATATTGGTATAATAACCTGCTGGCAATCCGCGGAGGATATTTTCACGAACATGAAACCAAAGGAAACCGTAAGTATTTCAGCATGGGTCTGGGCCTGCGCCTGAACGTTTTTGCGGTGGATTTCTCGTACCTGATCCCTGTTTATCAGAATAACCCACTGGCAGGAACCCTTCGTTTTACCCTTTTGTTCGACTTTGATTCCTTCAAAAAACAAAACAATAACAAGAACTAGCATGATCCTGCGTACGGGTTTTGGCTATGATGTTCACCCCCTTGTACCGGAACGTCCCTTAATGATCGGGGGGATTGCTATACCCCATTATAAAGGAACAAAAGGTCATTCCGATGGAGACGCACTGATCCACGCTATTGTGGATGCCTTGCTGGGAACTCTTGCACTTGGAAATATCGGAGATTATTTTCCGGATGACGATCCTCTGTATCATAATATGCAAAGCCGCATATTCCTTGAAAAAACGGTTGCCCTGATTTACAACCATGGATTTAATATCGTAAATATAGATTCAACGGTGGTACTGGAACAACCCAAAATAAAACCGCATATTCCGGCCATAAGGAAAAATCTTTCGGAAATCATGCAAATATCCATAGATACAGTGTCGGTGAAAGCCACGACCAGTGAGCAGATGGGGTTCGCAGGTAAAGAAGAAGGACTTGCTTGCTATGCCGTGGTGTTAATTCAAAAAGACTAAGACAATCATGATAAAAACCATCGAGTCATCAGACGAGTATGAGAAGATAAAAAAACAGGAAGGGGTGCTCCTGTATTTCTCGCACAAGGAATGTAATGTTTGCAAGGTTCTGAAACCCAAAATCCATAACATGCTTCAAAATTACTTCCCGCAAATACGCATGTATTATGTGAATGTCAGAGAAATGCCTGAAATTGCCGGTCAGGAGTCTGTTTTCAGCGTCCCTACCATAACCGTTCATTTTGATGGCAGGGAGTTTTTCCGTAAAAGCAGGAACATAGGGGTTGATGAAATTCACAGCCTGATAAAACGACCCTATTCCCTGATGTTTGAGGATTGAACTTTTACTCTCCCGCTTAACACCTCCTACTTTTTATATTGTGCCACAACAACATCCTGCACGGTCCCGTCACTGGCTGTAAAATGAAAGGTAATGCCTTTGAAATCATATTTTACAGTCCCGGTTCCCTGAATGGTATATCCGTTCACCCCTTGTTTGGGGATGGTAATATTGGCTTCATCTAAAAGCGCAGACACATAGGTATCTGCTCCCAGATTATAGAAATTGGTAATCTCTATTTTCGTAGAATCGAATTGTGTAATCTGGGTGTCGTAATGTTGTGTACCGTATAACTGGCTGTTTTCTTCCACATGCCAGGTCCCGCTCAGGGATAAAGACGGATTATTCTTGGTGCAGGAAAAAAAACTTACGGTCAAAAAAACCAGCAGGACAGCCACCTCCCGGAATTTCATGCTTTTCATGGTTTATTCTTTAATAGCATCATCGATAAGCCGATCGTCGGCCAGATTAGGAAACGTTACCCTTAATTGAGGGGTACGTGCCATCTCCCTGCGGATTGCAAACATGGCCTCCTTATTACGAGCCCAGCTTCTCCGGGCTATACCGTTGTTTACATCCCAGAACAACATACTCTTCACCCGCCGGTCAGCTTCTGCGGAACCGTCCAGCACCATACCGAACCCGCCGTTTATCACTTCACCCCAGCCTACACCACCGCCGTTATGCAAAGACACCCAGGTAGCTCCGCGGAAAGCATCCCCGATTACATTCTGTACGGCCATATCAGCCGTGAACCCGCTTCCGTCGTAGATATTGGAAGTCTCCCGGAACGGCGAATCAGTACCGGAGACATCATGGTGGTCTCTTCCCAGCACGATCGGAGCAGAAATAACGCCTTTCCGAATTGCATCGTTAAAATGCAGGGCAATCTTCACCCTGCCTTCGGCATCAGCATAAAGGATACGAGCCTGTGATCCTACCACCAGATTGTTTTTCCCGGCTTCACGGATCCAGTGAATATTATCTTTCATCTGAGGGATAATCTCCGCCGGAGCAACCTGGGCAATCTCTTCCATCACCCCGGCAGCGATCCTGTCGGTTTGAGCAAGATCTTCCGGCCGTGCAGAGGTACACACCCAACGAAACGGACCAAAACCATAATCAAAGAAAAGAGGTCCCATAATATCCTCTACGTAGGAAGGATACCTGAAAGAACCGTCCGGATTAAAAATATCAGCCCCGGCCCTGCCTGATTCAAGCAAAAAAGCATTACCATAATCCCAGAAATACATTCCCCGGGCTGACATTTCATTGATCGCCATAACCTGTCTTCTGAGCGATTCATGTACTCGTTCCCGGAACTGATCCGGTTCTTCCGCCATCATACGGTTCGATTCTTCAAAACTCAGATCCACAGGATAATACCCTCCGGCATAAGGATTATGCAAAGAGGTCTGATCAGAGCCCAATTCTACCCGGATTCCTTTCTGCACCAGTGTCTCCCAGAGATCAACGATATTTCCTTCATAACCAATGGATACTGCTTCTTTATTTGCACAGGCTTCCATCATTCGGTCAATCACCTGGTCCAGATTGTCATACATTTCATTCAACCATCCCTGTTCATACCGCTTGCGGATAGCTATGGGATTGACTTCGGCGATCACTCCCACAGCTCCTGCAATAACAGCAGCCTTGGCTTGTGCCCCCGACATACCTCCCAGACCAGAGGTAACAAACAATCTCCCGTGCAAACTCTCTTTCTCTCCCAACACTTTCCTGCCGGCATTCAATACTGTGATCGTCGTACCATGAACAATACCCTGTGGGCCGATATACATAAACGATCCTGCAGTCATCTGCCCGTATTGAGTTACACCCAAAGCATTGAATTTTTCATACAGATCCTTCGACGAGTAATTGGGCACCACCATTCCGTTGGTGACAACCACCCTCGGCGCATCCCGGTGTGAAGGGAACAATCCTAAGGGATGTCCTGAATAGAGTACGAGCGTCTGCTCATCTGTCATCTCGGCCAGATATTTCATGGTAAGCCGGTATTGTATCCAATTCTGAAATACAGCTCCGTTACCTCCATATGTGATGAGTTCGTGAGGATGCTGTGCAACCACTTCATCCAGATTATTGCTGATCATATGCATGATGGCTGCTGCCTGCACCGAACGATGAGGATACTCATCAATGGGGCGGGCATATATTTTGTAATCCGGCCTGAAACGATACATGTAAATACGACCGTATTTTTTCAGTTCTTCAGCAAATTCAGTTGCCAATACGGAATGAAACTGCTCCGGAAAATACCGTAAAGCATTTTTTAAAGCAAGTTTCTTCTCTTCGACTGACAAAATGTCTCTTCTTTTCGGAGCATGACTCATATCAGGATCCCAGATTTTAGGAGCCGGCAGTGTCTCGGGAATACCCTGAAGAATCTCTTTCCTAAACTCTTCTGTGCTCATATGCCAAGATTTATCAGTTTTCTTATATCAAATGTAAAGTTACAATAATCCGTACATATTTCATCAAATCTCAACAAATATTATTGTTTGTTTATGGCAGGCTTTTTGCTAACTTTAGGCTCAGAAAAAACCCAAAAAGAATAAACACATGAAGAAAAGAAAATTCCTTGTCTATGGATTGTTTTTGTTACTCACCCCTTTGCTGACCAGTTGCGGCTACAACAAGATGGTCAGTCTTGATGAAGCAGTAAAATCACAGTGGGCACAGGTGGAAAATGTTTATCAAAGACGTGCGGATCTGATTCCCAATCTGGTTAGCACGGTAAAAGGATATGCCGATTTTGAAAAATCCACGCTTACCCAGGTCATTGAAGCGCGCGCCAAAGCCACCTCCGTCCAGATTGATGCCAACAAGTTGGATCCCCAATCCCTGCAGAAGTTCCAGGCAGCACAGGATCAACTGAGTTCCGCCCTCTCGCGTCTGATGGTAGTGGTTGAGCGATATCCTGAACTTAAAGCCAACCAGAATTTTCTGGAGCTGCAAGCTCAACTGGAAGGAACGGAAAACCGGATCGCTGTTGAAAGGAGAAAGTTCAACGAAGTGACTCAGCAGTACAACACGTATATCCGGAAATTTCCCCAGCTCCTCTTTGCAAAAATGTTCGGATTTAAAGAAAAGGGCTATTTCAAGGCCGAAGAAAAAGCCAAGGAAGTCCCGAAAGTACAGTTTTAAAATGTGTATTCTTAAATAATGAAACGAATGAAACCCTCGGAATTCCTGTCTGAAAAAGAAAAGAAGAAGATTATTCACGCCATTGAAGAAGCTGAGAAGAACACCTCGGGCGAGATTCGTCTGCATATTGAAAAAGATTGCAGGACCGATGTGCTCGATCGCGCTGCTTACATCTTTGAAAAGCTCAAAATGCACAAAACCAAACTGCGGAACGGAGTATTGTTTTATCTGGCTCTTGAAAACCGGAAATTTGCCATTCTGGGAGATGCCGGCATCAATAAAGTGGTACCGGATAATTTTTGGGAAGATGTAAAAGAAACTGTTTTAAAATACTTCAGGGAAGGGAATTATGCTGACGGACTGGTTAAAGGAATCCTTATGACAGGTGAAAAGCTGAAAGAACATTTTCCGTACCAGCAGGATGACATCAATGAACTGTCTAACGATATTTCTTTCGGAGATAAAATGGGGAAATGAAACGGACATGAATTATTCTAACCCAAAATTCACACTGGCAACGGATTAAAAAAATTCATAGAGAGCGAAGCGCCAGCCAGACCGAGGTCATTCGGGCAGGATTCCATAGGTGAAGAAAATTGTTATTTTCTTCATTATCAACAAAATATAAATTTTTAAACACATGAGAACGAAAAATATTTTAACCGTTTTTTTAACCCTATTCATATCAGGAATGCTTTGGGCACAGGATTTTCCCGAACGACCCAATCCTCCACGTCTGGTAAATGATTTCACCGGTTTCTTGAAGCCTCAGGAAACCCAGGCTCTGGAAAATAAACTGGAGCAGTTTGCCCGGGAAACATCCACCCAGATTGCTATCGTAATTGTTCCGGATCTTCATGGTTATGACAAAGCGGATTATGCCCAGCGGCTGGCCGAAAGATGGGGCATCGGCCAGAAAGGAAAAAACAACGGGGCTCTTATCCTGGTCAAGCCCAAAACGGCCCACGAAAAAGGAGAAGTATTCATTGCCACCGGTTACGGTGTGGAAGGAGCCGTGCCGGATGCCATAGCCAAAAGGATCGTGGAATATGAGATTATCCCTGAATTTAAAGCAGGCAAATACTATGCCGGCCTGGATAAGGCAACTACCCGACTGATAGAACTGACACGTGGAGAATATACAGCGGATCAATATGTTAAATCCCATAAAAAAGAGAGCTTGATAGGAAATATCTTCGCAATCCTGATTATCATTCTTGTTTTCTTTGTATTTTTCGGCAACGCAAGACGCTCTCGTCATACTCATATCGGAAGAAGCAATGTACCCTTCTGGACTTTATTTTTCTTAGGAGGATCAGGGGGGCATTCCCGCGGCTCTTTTAATAACTTCTCTTCCGGCAGCGGCAGTTTTGGAGGTTTCGGAGGTTTCGGAGGCGGCAGTTTTGGTGGCGGCGGTGCCGGGGGAAGCTGGTAAACGCCAAGCAGGCTGACAAACAATGATTGACCAACGGGAAGATCATCATTTATTGAATTATAATCCCTTTTATTTTTCCGGGTTATTTATTTCACTACCTTTGCGGCTCATTTTTATAGAAAGGAATTATATTGAAATTTAGTGAAATGGGCCTCTCGCCCGAATTAATGATGGGGATTGAAGCCCTGGGCTTTATACAACCCACCCCTATCCAGGAAAAAATCATACCCCTTGTTTTTAACTCTCAAAAAGATATCGTTGGTCTGGCACAGACAGGTACGGGAAAAACGGCAGCTTTCGGACTCCCGGTAATCGAACAGACAGACCTCAGGGATCAATCGGTACAAACATTGATACTGGCTCCAACACGGGAGTTATGTATTCAGATATCAAAAGATCTGCAAGATTTCTCCCGGCACATACAAGGATTCCGGGTAGTGCCTGTGTATGGAGGTACCAGTATTGACATTCAGAGACGGACCCTAAAAAAAGGAGCCCATATCATTGCAGCCACTCCCGGCAGGATGCTTGATTTGCTGAACCGTAAAGCAATCCATATCGGAAATATTCGGAATGTGATCCTGGATGAGGCCGATGAAATGCTGAATATGGGGTTTCGCGATGAGCTGGATGATATTCTTGAAAGAACACCGGCAACCCGCAGGACATTACTGTTTTCTGCCACTATGCCATCGGAAGTGGCACGTATTGCCAAAAATTATATGCATCAACCTGAAAAAATTACCATCGGCAAACAAAATGCCGGTGCGGACAACATACGACATATCCACTATCAGGTACATGCCCGGGATCGTTATCCGGCCTTGAAAAGGATCATGGATATGAACCCCGACATATACGGGATCGTATTCTGCCGTACACGGATGGAGACGAAGGAGGTCGCCGACAAACTGATGAAAGACGGTTATAACGCCGATGCACTGCATGGAGATCTTTCACAATCCCAGCGTGATTATGTCATGAAGCGATTCCGGGACAAATCCCTGCAAATGCTGATAGCTACCGATGTGGCCGCCAGAGGGATTGACGTAAACGAAATATCGCATATCATAAACTATAATCTTCCGGACGATCCCGATATCTATACCCACCGAAGCGGACGTACAGGAAGAGCCGGAAAATCTGGAACTTCCATTGTGATCACTAACTACAGGGAAAAAGGCCGGTTATCACAAATTGAAAACATCCTCCATAAGAAATTCGAAAAATTACAAGTGCCTACCGGAGCGGAGATTTGCAAGAAACAACTGTTCCGACTGATCGACCGCATGGAAAAAGCAGAGGTCGATGAAGAACAGATCGTACCGTTTATGGATACGGTAATGAAAAAACTGGATTGGATGAGCAAGGAAGAGATTATCAAACATTTTGTCTCTCTGGAATTCAAACGCTTTCTGGATTATTATAAAGATGCCCGTGATCTGAATGAACCTGATACAGCAAATTTTGCTGACAGAAAAAGAAAAAACGGTCATACAGATTATACCCGGTTTTTTATCAATATTGGGAAAAAAGACGGCCTTGAAGCCAGAAATATTATCGGCCTGGTCAATGACCGAACCAGCAACCGGAATATTAATATCGGTGCTATTGATATTAAAGGGAGCTTCTCCTTTTTTGAAGTTGATAAGCCCTATGCCGATAAGGTTCTGAGCTCACTTAGAGACCATAACTATCTGGGACGTCAGATCATCATAGAAATAGCGGAAAAGGACACCCATAGCGTAAAAAAGAAGAAAAAATTCAAAAAAAGAGCCAGGGCCGGCGTATAAAGAAATTTCTTTATTTCACCTCCTCCCAAATTTTCTTCGCACATTTATCTCTCTCCTCAAGGAGAGGGATAAGGGGAACCCCGATGCTACCCGTCCGACCGGACGAAACCGTTTGTCCGTCCACCGACGGATTGTCTGCCTTTTGGCGGATTAAACCATTTCTTCTCTTCCGCGTGCCGCTGAGGCCTCAGCCAAAGACTACGGCCGCCGGTGGAAGCTTGAGCGGAGGCACAAGCGGCTACAAAAAGGCGGAGTAAAAAAACGGATGACGTTGAAAAAATAAATATTTAAATATTTATTTTTATATTTATTTAAATACATATATCCTGAAATTCACGGATTTTCTATTGCTTCGTAATAGCTTCCCTGAATACAGGTACGGCCATAGCACCGATTTTTTCGCCCATATGAACGGCTGTCTCCAGATTATTGGATGTGTTGACGACCAGGTCATGATCGATTTTCAGGATATATGGTTTGAAGAACAGTACGATGGTTGATCCGCCGAATTTGAAGTAGCCCTTCTCTGCTCCTTTCACCGCCTTGTTTCCATGATAGGTCTGAATAATAGTGCCAACCATCGCTGCACCCACCTCCGCCATCACCACCGTATCAAAGCGGGTGGTGGCAATCAAGGCATAATCCCGTCTGTTTTCCCACAGCAGTCCGGTCTTTTTTCTTAAAGCAATAGGATTCACGGAATAGTAATAGCCTTCTACAGGCACTTCAGTCAGAATTTGTCCATCCAATGGGAAATGAAACCGGTGATAGTCGGTAGGTGCCAACCTGATCACGATCATACTGCCATGATCATATTTCCCGGCCAGAGAGGAATCTCTCAGGAAGGAAGAGAGATTAAAGCGAATCCCTTTGATGATAAAATCCTGTTTGTCCAGGTGTGGATATGCCATCAGCTTTCCGTCGGCAGGAGATACGATTACCAACGAATCCCGGTCTATCGGTCTTGCTGCGGGCTTAAGTCGCCGTGTAAAAAAATCATTAAAGGTTTTATAATCTTCTTGCTGAAAAATACTGGTATCAATGTGATATTCCCGAATGAATGGTGAAATTTTCTTTTTGGATCGGGGCGCATCCATAATCCTGCCATATAGCACGGATACAAATTTTCTTTTCGCCAACGCCTCCAGGGTCAGTTCCCCTACAGGATTCCCATATAACCACAGCAGCCATTTTTCTCCGGGGACCTGTTCCGTAACAAGATTCCCGCTTTGCCTGTCAACGTATTGTAACGGTTCATACCTGCGAGGAGTATAAGCGATGGCAGCCAGCAAAACCACCGCCACAAATAGATATGCCAGGCGCTTGTTCATTTCTGTTTCATAAAAGTCAGAATCGTCACAAAATTGCAACTTTTTCCTGGTTCTGGAAAACATTATACGGACTTATTCCCGGATTAGCACTTATTCGTGCTATTTAATAGCCGTGACTTAATGAACTACCCCGTGGTATCACAAGGAATTGTTTGTTTCCGACCCAGAGGGTCGGGGAAAGAAATCTTTCCGCAGCAACAGATAGGAAATCATCATGGAGTTGCTAAAAATTTTACCGCTAGCGGCGGTTATTCACTCCCCCCCTTGTCCGCCTACTGGCGGATTGTCCGTCCCCTGACGGATTAAACCGACTGATTCACATCAAAATTCTCCAGGTAAGAAGCCACTCTCTCGAGGAATCTCCCTCCCAGTGCCCCGTCAATAACTCTGTGATCATACGTTATGGAAAGGACAATGATATGCCTGATCGCTATGGCATCCCCATGAAGCGTTTCAACCACAGCTGGTTTTTTCAGAATAGCGCCTACTCCCAGGATAGCGGCTTCGGGCTGATTGATAATGGGTGTTCCTGTCAGATTCCGGAAAGTTCCAAAATTGGTAATTGTAAATGTACCTCCCTGTATTTCTGCAGGTTGTAGCTTATTTTGACGAGCTCTGACAGCAAGATCATTCACGGCCTTTGTAAGTCCCGAAAGGTTTTTTTCATCGGCATCTTTGATAACCGGAACAATAAGATTTCCGTTCGGCAAAGCGGTAGCCATCCCAATATTGATATGTTTTTTACGGAGTATCCGTGTCCCGTCCACCGAAACATTCACCATGGGGAAATCACGCAAAGCCATGGCTGCCGCATGGATAAAAAGGGGTGTATAAGTGATCTTTTGCCCTGTTCTTTGCAGGAAATCGTCCTTGACCTTATCTCTCCACTGTACCATTCCTGTGACATCCGCCTCAATAAAAGAAGTAACATGAGGGGAGGTTTGCTTGGAATGGACCATATGCCCGGCAATGATTCTGCGTACCCGGTCCATCTCTATAATTTCCACGTCATCCGTTTCCGAAACAACATGACCAGACATTTTTGCCGGCTCCGTTTTTTGGTCCGGATTCTCTTTAGAGATACCGGCAGATACAGTGGTTCCTTCCTTTTTAACAGATAATGGAGCGACCCCTGATTTGTCTTCTCTGGTCTCTTTCAGCCATTTCAATACATCATCTTTGGTAATCCTGCCCTCCAGGCCGGTCCCTTCGATCCGGTCCAGTTCTTCAGGAGATATCTTCTCGGTTTTCGCAATCTTCCGAATCAACGGTGATAAAAATTTCCCTGCAGGGGTACTGCTTGCGCTATCCCTCGCTACTTCAACGGTTTCGTCTCTTTTTTGTTCTTGCTCTTTTTCTTCAAGGATCTCTTCTTTCACTTTCTCTACCTCCACCATAACCTCCGGACGATCCAGTTTTTCTTCCGTCTTATCGTTCTCCAACCACGCCAACACATCACCAACCTGAGGAACATCCCCTTCCTTAAAGAAGATTTTTGTGATCACTCCATCATCAGGACTCGGTATTTCCGAATCCACCTTATCCGTTGCCACTTCCACTATTGGTTGATCTTCTTCAACAGGATCCCCTTCATTCACCAACCATTTTGTGATGGTAGCTTCAAGCACTCCTTCTCCCATCGCAGGAAGCATAATATCTAACTTAGCCATGAATTCTATTTTTATTTAGTCTTAATTACTGCAAAAGTAATAATAATTATCTCAATAACAATTTTTTTTGGTTCAAGTCTGTTTTAACCCTTGAGGCATAAAAAAACATTCAATTTCCCAATCTTTTGATATTTCTAAAAACAATCTTCAGGTCGAAAGTCAAATGATAGTTTCTGGCATACGTTTGGTTGATACTTTTCAAAACTTCCAGATCAAGATCAGCAGTCTCAGAAAAGTTCACGGGGCAGAGAACGCTTTCCGGGAGGATCGGGAGATCTTCTGTAATTGTGGTTTCGGCCCGGCAATATCCCACCCATGTTTTCGACCCGGATAAAACTTTTAAACAATTCCTGATAAAATTCTTCCGGCTTCTCAGGATAAGCAACATCATGGGTGACAGCACCACAAACAAAGAAGCAAGGGATATATCAAGCACTCTTTTCTTCAGTCTGTTTCGTAACTGGGAGACGGCATTCAGTTCTATCAGGTACAATTCTCCCGGTCGTTCCACCGAACTGCTTCCTACAATGGGACTTCCTTCCGGCAGGGCCACCTTGAATTCCACCGGCACCTCTGACAAGTGGTTCATGGTCCGGATGATGTGGTTGGTGCGCGTATCCACGGCAGAGAAAATGATTTCCTGAATGCGATGAATCTTCACAATTGCGGGTAACAGGTCAGGGGATCCCAACACCGGTCCTTTGCTACCTTTATCCTCCGGGGGCACGTATCCGGCTACCGTAGCATGAATATCGAGTTGTTTCAAAAATTTTGAGATCCGGTAAAATTCTTTCTCATAAGAAATAATTAAGACATTTTTGTGTTGTTTTGCTGCCAGAGTAAAAAAATCACCGGGAAAAAGACTAAACAACCAACGTGCCCCAAGTCCGGCTAAAATTCCCCAGACGGTACCCAGCAATATAAGTGCCCTGGAAAAACGTAACTGCACAGGAAGCAATGCATAGATCACGAGGATGGCTACCATCCCCAGCAGCAATCCACGCACCACGTACCAGAGCCGCACAGGCTTTCTGTAACCTCCGGCTATCCAAACGGAAAGGATCCAGACAATGATATAAGCAGGAACAATATAATTCCTGAATTCGGGTGGATAATAAGAGGGGGTCTGAAACTTAAATTGCTCCCAGAAAGGCACCAGGAACAGATAGCCGATATATAAAAGAGTCATATCGATAAGAGGCCATGCAAGGAAAGACCATACCCGCCGGATGGCAGATAAAGCAGCACGGATATAAATCGCAGGGCGTATGAGCAAACTGATCAATCCGGCACGCTGACGCGAGAAATGCTTCCCTGCAAATATGAGCATTGCTTTGTAAAAAAGGATCACATAATTTAAAGATCCTTTTTTAGTACTTTCCCCTTTATAGTGAACGATCGTAGTCTCAGGATAATAATAATTCCTGTAACCGGCCTGTGTAATCCGGTAGGAAAGGTCAACATCTTCACCGTACATAAAATAGTCCTCATCCAGTCCTCCGGTCTTATCCAGAACTTCTTTCCGTAGCATCATAAAAGCACCGGTCAACACTTCCACAGAGTGGGTCACATTCTCATCAAGATGTCCCAGATAATAACGGTTAAAAGTAGGAGAATGAGGAAACAGACTGCTCAATCCGAATATTTTATAAAAAGCCACCATAGGGGTCGGCAGAGCTCGTTTGGATTCGGGGAGAAAATTTCCTTTTCCATCAATCATTTTCACCCCCAAGGCGCCTGCATCAGGATGTTTATCCAAAAACCGGATAGATTTTATAAGTGTTGTTTCTTCAATGAGTGTGTCCGGATTAAGCAAGAGGACATACCGGCCGGAGGCGATGGCTATACCCTGATTACAGGCTTTGGAAAATCCGACATTCTCCTTATTGGAAATCAGTGTTATCTCAGGAAATTTTTTAGAAAGCATGGGAAGGGTGCCGTCCACAGAGGCATTATCCACCACAATCACCTCGCCATCAATCCCTTCCATCGCCCTGTAAACGGAATACAAACAGGATTCCAGAAAATACCTGACATTGAAACTGACAATAACAATGGATATATCCACAGGTTTCCGGGGTAAAGTTTATTGCAAACCTACATAAATTTTTTCATGTGTCCGGCAATATGTGAAAATCTATCATTTAAATCTCTGATCATAAAAGTGGGTATTTTTTTCTTCTTTCCCCATAAAGTTACTTATTTCTGATTCGATATACAATATCTGCATAAAGATATATTATCCTACAATCCACATCCCCAACCCGGACATTCCGTAAGCAACCAGGTCACTCATTACATACGTATATCAGGCAGGGAGGAGCGAACATCGAAGTGCATATAAACTTCTGCAAATCTTGATTAAACAGTATATAAGCATTGATAATATTTCCCTGCTGCAGTTTGACACCTGGGTTTTCCCAATTATTATCAGGAATATTGAAACATTACAATGTCAGAAACGTATTAATATTAATGCTTCCTGTATGCTTCCAAAAATTTTAAAATCCGGTGATCATACCCGTTCTGACCCAAATAAAAATAAATCCACAAATATGAAAATATTATATATTTCAGGCCTTCTTTGTTTTTTTTCAATGACTCTTCAGTCACAAAACCCCGCAGCAGACGTTAATGACTCGTTGACACTGGTAAAACTATATAATGTCCTTGACGGGCCTAACTGGTCAAACAACAACAACTGGCTCACCGATAGTGTATATAAATGGTATGGTATAGAACTGGATGCAAACGGGAAAGTCACAGAAATCCAATTGGAATACAATAATTTGAAAGGAGAGATTCCTTCGGAGATCGGAAATTTATCAAAACTCAGGATGCTTTCTTTAAGTACTAATCAATTGAGCGGAAACATCCCGGCAGAAATTGGAAATCTCAAAGCATTGGTTTACCTCTATTTATACGAGAATGATCTGGGAGGAAATATTCCCGTAGAAATTGGAAACTTACCTGATTTATATGAATTACTTATGGCTAACAACGATTTCACCGGTTCTCTTCCCTCGGAGATATCAAATCTGACCCATTTAGGTCGCCTGGACGTAAGTGAAAATCAACTAAGCGGTACCATCCCCCAGGAAATTGGAAATTTGTCACAAATGCAGGAATTACGTTTATATGATAATCAATTTACCGGGCATATTCCTCCGGAAATTGGAAACCTGACCAAGTTGACCTGGCTTGATCTTAGCAGGAATCAACTAAGCGGCACTATCCCCCCGGAGATCGGGAATCTGACAAATTTAGTGGGCCTTTACTTGTTTGATAATCAATTGCAGGGGAGCATTCCGGTTGAAATCGGAAATCTTAAGCAATTAAATTTGTTTCTTGTTCATTTAAATAAGCTAAGCGGGAACATTCCCCCGGAAATCGGAAATTTAACAAATCTGACTGATTTTGTCGTAAGCTGGAACCAATTGAGTGGGAGTGTTCCCCAGGAATTTGGAAATTTAGTCAATCTCCGGAAACTACGAATTGAAGAAAACCAGATTGATGGTTTGCCTGACCTATCAGCCTTAACAAGTCTGACATCATGTGTTGTTAATTATAATCGCCTGACTTTCGAAGATCTGGAGCCGAATATCGGTTTACCTGGTTTGAATTATGACCCTCAGGCCCGTATAGGAACGATACAACATTTTACTCCCGATGAGGGAGAAAAAGTTGATCTTTCCATTAGTACGGGAGGTACGGCCAACACGTACCAATGGTATAAAAACGGCGGTGCCATCGACGGGGCAACAGATAGCACCTATTCCATCACCTCTTATCGTGCTTCAGAGGATGCAGGCACTTATTTTTGCAAAGTAAAGAACACGATCGTCACTCAACTCACCCTCACGACTCAGAATTATTATGTGGGAGTGGATATCTCCTCTTTCAATATAACAGCCTCCACAGAACCTTCCCAGGGAGGGAGTGTATCTGGCACGGGAACATATTATGACGGCGATACGGCTACAATCACGGCCATGGCAAACGAGGGGTATCAGTTCCAAAACTGGTCAGAATTCGGGAGCATTGTTTCGACCGATACGAGTTTAACTTTTGTGGTTTCCGGAGAACGGTCATTCGTAGCTAATTTTACACAAATAACAGCGCGTTCCGATATAATAAACAGTCAGGATGAGATCACCATCTATCCGAATCCTTCAAACGGCCGGTTCCACATCAAAACGAACCTTGACATAAAGGATATTCTCATATACAATGCCGGTGGCGTAATGGTGTACGAAACATCTTTCCATCCCAGCCTGAATATCTCCTATTTTCCTAAAGGCATTTATTTCATAAAATTCATTAGCAGAGATAACCGGAGGATCATGAAGAGATTTCTGATCAAAGATTGATCGTATGCATCAACCCTGCTCCCTGTAAATCGCAGCAAAGTCCTCTTTCCGGCAGGTAAAACAGGGTATTCATGCACTATGCCCGACTAAAGCGTGAAAGTATCCTCAAACAGGGTTCTGTTAGCGATCGATCGGCCCAGTGTCACTTCATCGGCATATTCCAGTTCACCACCGACAGAAACACCCCGGGCCAGTGTGGTTATTTTCACAGGGGTATCCTTAAACTTCCTGAACAGATAAAAGTTGGTAGTATCCCCCTCCATGGTAGTGCTAAGTGCAAGGATAATCTCTTTCACCTCGCCCTTGTTAATTTTCTCCTCCAAAGGGGCCGTAACCAGATCATTCGGACCAATCCCGTCGACAGGTGAGATCAGTCCTCCCAACACATGGTAAATACCATGATATTGTCCTGTGTTCTCTATGGCCATAACATCCTGGGGACTTTCCACCACACATACCAGCGAGTGGTTTCGATGCTTATTGGCACATATATCGCAAATCTCCTTATCGGAGATATTGTTGCAGCTACGACAGTAGCGAATCTCCTTTTTAAGCCGGATGATTGTCTGACCGAAATGCTCAACCACATCCTGGTCCTGTCGTAACAGAAACATCACAAGCCTGAATGCTGTTTTCTTCCCTATACCGGGTAATCCGGCAAAAGCTTCCACCGCTTCTTCCAACAGTTTCGACGGAAAATGAGACATTTCCATTCTTATTCCTCCGCTACTTTCTGAAACACTTCCTGTAAATCTTTGACAAAGTTACTTCCGACAGTTCGTTTTTGCAATTATTACACGAGCTAATACAAATTTATTATCTTGGCACCAGAAAAATATACAGCATGAATTCAACCTTTCTTGCCCTGATCATTGTTTCTTATTTTGCTCTCTTACTGCTTATTTCCATTATCACGGGACGCAATGCCGGCAACAAAGCTTTTTTTCTGGGCAACAGGAAGTCCCCCTGGTATATTGTCGCGTTCGGGATGATCGGCGCTTCCCTCTCCGGCGTCACATTCATCAGTGTCCCCGGATGGGTGGCCGAAAGTCAGTTTGCCTATATGCAGATGGTGCTGGGATACCTGTTAGGGTATTTATTTATCGCCTACGTTCTGATGCCTCTGTACTATCGACTGAATCTCACCTCCATTTACACTTATCTCGACACGAGGTTCGGGTTCCGTTCCTACAAGACCGGAGCCTCCTTTTTCCTTTTGTCCAGGATTATCGGAGCTTCCTTCCGGCTTTTTCTGATGGCTTCGGTTCTGCAGATCACCATCTTCGATGCCTGGCATATTCCCTTCTGGGTTACGGTAGTAATAACCATTCTTCTGATCTGGCTATATACCTTCCGCGGCGGTATTAAAACCATTATATGGACCGATACTCTGCAAACGCTATTCATGCTTTTTTCCGTAACCCTGACTGTGATATTTGTAGCCAGGCAGATGGGACTGAATTTCTCCGGGATGGCGGAAACAATCAGGGAAAGCAACTATTCCAGAATATTCTTTTTCAACGACTGGCATGACAAACGTTTTTTCCTGAAGCAGTTTCTCAGCGGAGCCTTTATCACCATTGTCATGACCGGACTCGACCAGGATATGATGCAGAAAAACCTAAGCTGTAAAAACATCAGAGAAGCAAAAAAGAACATGATATGGTTTAGCATTGTACTGGTTCCGGTCAATTTACTTTTCCTTTCCCTGGGAGCATTATTATATATCTTTGCCCAAAGCCATGGCATTCCCATACCTGCACATGCCGACAATCTCTTTCCGATAATTGCCACCGGGGGGTATCTTCCTTCTATTGTAGCTGTTTTCTTCATGCTTGGGCTTATTGCGGCCGCCTATTCTAGTGCCGATTCGGCCCTAACGGCACTAACGACTTCCTTCACCGTAGATATCCTGGGAACAAAAGACAAGACGGAAGAACAGATAAAACGAATCCGTATGCGCGTACACCTGATACTCTCAGGCACCATGGTGCTGCTTATCCTGCTTTTCCGTGCCATAAATAATGAAAGCGTGATAAGTTCCTTGTTCACTGCTGCCGGATACACGTATGGCCCGCTTCTGGGTCTTTATTCTTTCGGGCTGTTTACCAGATGGCAGGTCAAAGACAAATGGGTTCCGGCAGTCGCCGTCCTTTCTCCCATGCTTTGCTACCTGCTGAATATAAAGTCGGTCGTCTGGTTCAACGGATATCATTTTGGATTTGAAATGCTTATCATCAACGGGCTCCTTACTTTCACCGGACTAATGTTCATTCGTAAAAAAAATCCGTCTTAAGAATATATCTTTAAGTTATTAAAATATACACAACCCATGAATTCCCTGAAAAAGACAAACCGGAAACCCAGCCATATTTCCCATATCCGGGTCAGGTATGGAGAAACCGATCGTATGGGCGTCTTGCATCATAGTGTTTATCCACTTTATTTTGAGGAAGCCCGCACCGATTTGTTACGCAAATCGAAAATGTCATACAAAGAACTGGAAGACAGTGGCATCATTCTCCCTTTAAGAGACCTGTCTATTACCTACTATCATCCGGGCTACTACGATGACATCCTGGCAGTTCGGGTCACGCTGGAAGAGATCCGGGGAGTCCGGCTGATCTTCACTTACGAGGTCACCAATGAGAACAACGACAAGGTAGCTATGGCTACCACCACTCTGATCTTTACTGATGCAGAAACATTTAAACCTATCCGCCCCCCGGAAAATATCGTCCGGCTTATGCAAGAGATAGGCAATGATGAATGACGAGCCTGGAAAAACCGGAAAATATTTTGTGTGAAACGACAGAATCTGCAGGTACTCGTCCTTTCATTATTCTCTCGCGGTCTATATATACATGATATAATTTATGTAGGTTTGTAACAATCCATTAGTGCAAATATTCATGTCAACCGGAAAAACCCATATTGTCTTCCTGAGTTTTCTTTTCATTTTTCCGGGAAATATATTGGCACAGGATTTCATCCGTGTGGACCAGACCGTGAAAGCGTATTCCTCCGACTGGCCATCCCCGGAAGACCTGGCCAGTCAGATCAACCATGATTTTTCTTTACCCGTAGAAAAAGCCCGGGCCATTTACGACTGGATCACCTATAATATTGCATATGACATCAAGGAGTATTTTTCAAGAGATATGTACACGTCTCCATATTATGTCCATTCCCTTATCAGGAGGGAAGAGAACTATTACATAGAAGATCCTTACAGAATCTACATGGCAGAAGAAGCCATGTATAATAAAAAAACCTTGTGCGAGGGATATGCTTCCCTATACAAACGTCTCGCTGATCTTACAAACCTGGAATGTGTCATCATCCCCGGCTATGTAAAAATGCTTCCCAAAGATATAGGACGAAAACCGGCATCTGTCAATCATACATGGAATGCCGTCAAAATTGAAGGGAAGTGGAAATTGCTGGACGTCACCTGGGGAGCAGGAGAATTGGATTATGATAAAAAAATTTTCCTCCCGGCGTTTTCCGATGCCTATTTCCTTGTACCACCCGGACGTTTTTTCCTGCAACACTGTCCCAGGAACGCTCAATGGTCCTTTACCGACAAAACCATAAAAGATTTTATAACCCTCCCCTATTTCTACCGGACATACATCAGCTCGGGAATCGATATTATTGAACCGGAAAAGGGTTTGTTTTATGCATCAGGGAAGATCCGGGTCAGATTCAGGGTGAAAAATTTACCAAAATATGCAGACCTTTCATACACCACGCAGGAAGGAGGACCCTGGTCCACTGTTTATCCGGGCCGGAAAGCAGGGATAACCACGTTTACCATTACCGTGAAAGTACGCCATGACACCTATTTTACTATTTTTACGGA
The DNA here is from genome assembly GCA_021157415.1 of Bacteroidales bacterium. Classification (GTDB taxonomy): domain Bacteria; phylum Bacteroidota; class Bacteroidia; order Bacteroidales; family VadinHA17; genus DRPN01. The sequence goes on from JAGGWN010000064.1 coordinate 32,042, forward strand.
CAACCATGCCATGGCCACCTATAAAATCATCCTGCTATAATATCAAAGCGGACTACTTTACCATAAAATCCAGCAATAACCGATCACCGATATAGGCTTGCAGGCGGTCATCTTTTTTCACCGGACCCACTCCTGCCGGCGTACCGGTAAAGATCAGGTCTCCCGTACGCAGGGTGATATATTGGGAAATGTAGGCAATAACCTTATCAAATGAAAAGATGAGATCGGCAGTACTGCCCTGCTGGACTGTTTCCCCGTTAATATCAAGATGGAATAGGACAGGATCAGATAATTCATTTTTGGGCAAGAACTCCCCTACAGGAGCTGAGCCGTCAAAGGCTTTTGCAATCTCCCACGGGAGGCCTTTCTGCTTGCATTCTCGCTGCAGATCCCGGGCCGTAAAATCAATGCCTATGCTTATCTCTCCATAATAACGGCGGGCATATTTCTCGTCGATATGTTTCCCCAAACGGGATATCTTCAGCACAAGCTCCACCTCGTGATGCACTTCAGTAGAAAAAGGAGGCAGAAAGAAAGGTTTATTCTTTGTCAGTAAGGCCGAATCAGGTTTCATAAAAAAAATCGGTTTCTCCGGCACCGCATTATTCAACTCTCTGGCGTGTTCGATATAATTTCGTCCAATACAAATAATTTTCATTTTCCGGTTGTATTATTTTCCGAATTCCTTTAATCTTATTCTCGTAAGCACCTTTTTCGTATCCTCCTGAAAGTCCCCTTTCATCATCCAATTGTAATAAGAAGGTTCATCCCGCAACACATCCGCCACTTTTTTCCCTTTATGCTTCCCGAAATTAAAAACCTCATCTCCATTTTCATCATACACAATCCTTCCGGCAAAATCAACATTTTGAGTTTGCGAAGTAAAGGCGGACAGAAAATCAACATCATTCTTCAGATCGTCATACCGGTCAAGCTGAGCTTTCAGTATCTCATAGGTTGCTTTGGTATCAGCTTCTGCCGTATGGGCATTTTTCATTTCCTGATCCAGATAAAATTTATAGGCAGCTGAGAGGGTACGTTGTTCTTTTTTAAAGAATACCACTTGAACATCAACAACTTTCCGGTTTTTCAGATCGATATCCACTCCTGCCCGGGCAAATTCCTGAGCCAACAGGGGTACATCAAAACGGTTACAGTTATACCCGGCCAGATCGCAGGGTCTGATAAAATCGGCAAGATGTTTGGCTATGCTGATAAAAGTAGGTGCATCCTGCACATCCTCATTCCGTATACCATGAACAGCCGTGGCTTTCGGGGCTATCGGCATTTCAGGATTGATGAACATATGCAGGCTGTCTCTTTTACCACCCGGATCAATCTTCAGCACGGCAATTTCCACAATCCGGTCTTTATTCACATCCAGTCCTGTGGTTTCAAGATCAAAAAAAGCAATAGGTCTTTTCAAGTTCAGTTCCATGGGGTAATAGGTTATTTAAATCCCAGCTATATGCTTCCGGATCATACCAAAGAAAGTTTCGTAAAATACTCTGGGTTAACTTGTCCCCCCAATCATCATGGGCATCAGGAGCATAAGCAAATCATCCTCTTCCGATTCCTGTATAGCAGGCAGGATGATACCGGCACGGGTAGGATCGGCCAGCTCAAACACAACTTCCTCTCCCGGAAGATTGGTCAGTATCTCCATAAGGAAAGTTGACTTGAATCCGATCTCCATATCATCTCCTTCATATTGGCAATTCAACCATTCGCTGGCGGAAACTGAGAAATCCAGATCCTGGGCTGACAGTGTCAGCTGGTTTCCGGCAACTCCAAGCCTCACCAGGTTGCTGGCCTGATTTGAGAACACGGAAACACGTTTCAATGAGTTAAGCAAAGCTTCTCTGTCAACACGCAGTTTATTGGGGTTATTCTGTGGAATCACCGAGTTATAACTCGGATAGCTCCCTTCTACCAATCGGCAGATAAGTTTATGGTCGCTCATAACGAAGGAAGCGTTCTTATCATCAAACGCCACCACCACCGTTGCTTCTTCTCGGGGTAAAATGTTTTTCAGCAGGGAGGCCGGCTTTTTGGGTAAGATAAACGAACCACCTTGATTTGCACCGGTTCCTTTGCGTATATACCTTACCAGCTTGTGGGCATCACTGGCTACCATAATGACCTGCTCGGGAGTCATGTCAAAAAAGATCCCGTTCATGATCGGCCGCAGGTCGTCATTGGCTGTAGCAAAGAGGGTCCTCGTGATCCCGTTGTACAGGACCTCCGGGTCGATCTCCATAGTGGTTATTACTGCCTCCTTGATCTCCGGAATCTGCGGATACTCAATGGCCCTTTGTCCTACAATATTGTATTTCCCCTGTTCTGCCAGGATCTCCACTCCCAGGGTCTCCAGATTGATCTCAAACGTGAGTGGCTCATCAGGAAACTCTTTCAGAGTGTCGGTAAGAAGACGCGCCGGAAGAGCAACACTACCTCCTTCCCCTGCATTTTCAATCTTCATCTGGGTAATCAGGGTGGTCTCCAGGTCTGAAGCCGTGATGGTAAGAAGGTTTTTCTCAAGGGTAAACAAAAAATCGTCCAGAATAGGCAATGAGTTCTTTGAACTTATCACCCTGCTGACGGACTGCAGATGATTCAGCAGATCATGACTGGAAACAATAAATTTCATAAATGTATCAGTTTATATTTAGTCACATATTTGGTTTGCAAATGCGGTATCAATAATACAAAAAAAAAAGTTATTATACCAAGAATCCCACAGGAAAGTTTGAACAGAATTCCTATGAGGATTCATACCTTAAATAATAGTTGGCGTTTCTGTAACCTCCATCATATAGGTGCCACAGGAACAACCGGGACCATAATAACAATTTCTGCTTTTTGTCTTCTGCCTTCTGCCTTTCATTGCCTGAGCCATTCAGGAACCCTCCCCCTTGCAGGTTTTTTCCCATAAAAAAGCTCATCCATCGGCAAAGCCAGTTTGTTGATCAGCCAAGAACGTCTGATCCCCCATCTGACCATACGGTGAAAGGCATTATCCGTGTGGGAATACGGACATACCGCGACACACCGGCCACAATCAGTCCCTACCGTAACCCAGTAGGTATAACAAGCTTCCTGTTTGATCTGCCAGCGCTTTACACCATCAATTTTTTCCGGAGCTCCTTCCGGGATAGCACCAACAGGACAGTTTAATGCACATTTTTTACACCTGAGACAGAAGTCCGTGACGGAAGGATCCTCCTTTCTTTCATCGGGAATCAGTTCCATATTGGTGGTCACCACCCCGATTCTGACACGTGGACCCAATCGTGGGGTCATCAGAAGTCCCATTCTGCCGATCTCTCCAAGACCTGCATCCCGGCCGACGAGGGGACATACGACCTGATAATGGGCATCTATATGAGCCCGGGCATCATAACCCAGAAACCTGAGATATTGCGCAATCACTACTGCGATCTTCCCTGCCTCGAGGTACTGATGTGCCGACTCCATCACTGCAGGTCCCAATGGCCCGGCGTTGATCATCTCACGATCCATCTCCACCGTAAAGACAAAACCGAAACGATGAGCCGGCTTTATCTTGTGCCCATAGTTATAATGACGTCCCCCTGTATGATAGTAATGATAAGGCTTCATAACAGCTACCCCACTGCTTATGGCTCCCAGTTTTTCCGCCCAATCTTTCAAAAACCGGGTGATTCGGGCCGGAGATATTTTCTCCTGTGCTTCAGCCACAGGGCCGGTAATCCCCGAAGACACCTCTTCCACTGTCTGAAAAAAAGCATCTGAGGCAGGAAAGGTAAGAGGATCATAATACACTGCACGACGATTCAGCAAACCGGGCTTTTTGCGGAACAAGTCATCCGCTGCTTTATACTCCGGATGACGCTTATAATATTCTTCAAATCTGTTTGTTCCTGGCTCCAATAAACGCCGGGAAAACATCACATTACGTTCGTCAATCCTTCCGGAAGGCAGAGGGTCTGTGATATCTTTTCTAATATAAGGAGGGATAAAAAAAAGTACCGACAAAATAAATACAATGATTGCTGTCAGATACAACATAACAAGCGGAAGAAAAGAACCCAGAAAAAACACCATCCCCCCGATAACAAAGCCTGCAACCAGAAATAGCAAAGCGGCCCTCTTTTCCTTCTCCATCAAAGATAAAACGAATATCCACAGGAAAAATAAAAAAAGAATGCCCGCAATAATCTGAAAAATTATCTGATAGCTGACAGTAAACACAAACCCGGACAACAAATATTAGCAAAAAAGCCAGGATGCCGGCTTAAAATTAAACATGCACACCTCCGTTACAGACTATTCTCTTCCGAACCGGATTCTTCTTTTATCTTCTTGGTTGTAGTCGATTTGGCAGGTTTACGGGCTTTATCCTTTGAGGTTGCTCCCGCATTATCCGTTGATGCCACTTTCTTTTTGGCTGTAGCAGTTTTTTTCTTTGCTGTCTGTGCTGTCTTTGCAGTAGTTTTAGTTTTGGGAGAGGCTGCTTTCCGGGTAGTCGTAGATTTCCTGGCCGCAGGTTTTTTCTTTGTTTCTGCAGAGGTTTCAGTCTTGGTACCCGGCTTTTCTTCAGGTACGGACTTCTGTACCTTTTCTTCGGTTTCGGCCTTTGCTCCCGCCATTACCAAAGTATCCTCTTTTCTTTTTTTCCTGGGGCGAAGCACACCATAGGTGCCTCTGTAGAGTTTACCCCTCCTGGTTTTAATATCTCCTTTTCCCATATCGGCTTAATGTTAAGATAAAACGTTTTTTTATAAGTTCCAAAAATATAAAAAGTTCCGGTACCTGAGAACTTTTCACAATAAAACATTTGATAGGAAGAGAAGAATCAATAAATTCCGTTCTCTCTTTCGACGTTATAATATTCATTTATTTATTTCTCATTACTCCTCACCGCCAGAATATTGCCCCCTTCGGTTTTGACACACGGACAGGCAGGGTACCGGATCCCCATTAGGTCATTCCTCCGAAACTCCTATTGCGCAATCCGGGTTAAAAAATATTCACTACTTTTAGCATCCAAATACCTGGCATCATGACTTATGGAGAAAAGATCATCCCTTTTCTGAACAATTTGTCACTTAATATGGATTTACCGGACGATATCCGTGTAATGAATCCTTATTTATCTAAAGAGGTCAAAGAAATTGTCAGTAGCTTTTACCGGAAGTTCTTTCCTGACGACAATCCCCGGACATTTCTCATTGGTATCAATCCAGGACGTTTCGGGGCAGGTGTTACGGGAATTTCTTTTACAGATCCTATCCGTTTAGAAGACGTATGTCACATCCCGAATTCCTTTGAAAAAAAACAGGAAATATCATCGGTTTTTATTTATAGGATGATAGAAGCTTTTGGAGGACCGGGAGCTTTTTACCAGAAATTCTATGTGACGGCGGTTTGTCCTCTGGGATTCACCCGCCTGGGGAAGAATCTTAATTATTATGACCTGAAAGAACTGCAGCAGATGGTCTCCCCATTTATCGTAGCTACCATGCAGGAACAATTGGGATTTGGGGCAAACCGGAAGACAGCTTATTGCATAGGTGAAGGGAAAAACTACAGATTCTTGAAGAAACTAAATGAATCCCATGACTTTTTTGAAAAGATCATTCCCCTGCCACATCCTCGGTTTGTGATGCAATACAGACATAAGAAAGTAGAAGAATATATAAATAATTATCTGAAACTACTAAGAATGTGATAGATTTTTCTTCTGTTTCAAATTTTCGGGTCCTCCTTATTTTTTTCCTGAAACCTTATAACCTGAGTTCGACATAAGCAATATATTAAAATAGTGCGAGTTGCCCAAATGTATCTTGCGTTTCGTATTTTATTCTCGGTTTTTTAGGCAAGAATGAGTATGCCA
>JAGGWN010000007.1 GCA_021157415.1 Bacteroidales bacterium
AAAGATCTAACTAGGCCGGCATTCTAACCAATCCCGAAAAACCGCAGATCTTTGATCTGCCTGGTTTTTCGAGGATGCACGTCCCGGCTTGCCGGGACGGCACTGAACTACGTGACCTTTTCAGCGAGTGCAAAAATAATCATTTTTTTCTTCTGGACAATATCCCGTTCTGTTTTATATCCAAAAAGAATGATATTATTGTGATGAAAGGATAAAAATACAACTTCGCAACTTTCTCTTTTGAAATAAAACCAATTTACCCGATTGGAATACAGGGTAATGCCGTCACGGTCAATATGTTCTTTCAATACCCGTTTGCGGATCGTAAGTATGTGATGTCAGATTACGGCTCAGGTGCATACGCATCCATGCCTCACCATCCAGATACGCATCCTAATAGCTCTGCTCTATAACTGGTTTGGGCCCAACGATTCCTTCATATCCTTTTTCTTTCAGGAGATCCTGTAAGGTCTTCCATGCCAATTCATATGTGTCTTCAGAAGATTTTATCAATCTCTGTTTTTCCAGGTCATTCAGGTCGGATTGCGTAACATATTTTTCCATCTGTGAGAAAGCCTTACAAAAGCTGTCAAACCTTTGCAGCCATCTGATATCTTTTTTCTTATTTTTTTCCATAACTTACTAATATTCAATATTACTGTAAATATACAAAAAACCGTCTATAAGAGGTGCCGGATATTGGTTGCGTATGGCTGTGATCCTGTCATCTCGCGGCGCTGGCGCCGGGAAGTTTTTGAGTCTGACTTTGATTGAAAATGATCAATTTATATCTCGATTTTTCTGCTAATAATAATGCCATGTTCCCGGCTGGCGTGGAAAGTTTAGGGGGTGGAAACATTTAGATCTGATTATATATTCAGTAACTACGGGCCTGAAACCGGGGGGTATTACGATTTATTAATATTGCTGAATGAAAAGATTTTCCATTCCTTTTCCTTTACATTCCGGTTAAAATAGTTATGGGTGAATTCCCAGTCTATGAGGTGATAGGTTCTGTAATCCCAGATATCTTCATACGCCGGTTCGTCAATATTTATATCCTCATCACAGTCCCATTTTTTAATGGATTCTATTTTAAACCATTTGCCTTTGAACCGGCTTACCTCCTCATGGGTTGCCCCGACACCCAGTTTCAAATATCCTCCGAATTCCCTGAGGATCATTTCGGCCACGGGAAAAATTACATCGGCCCAGCCGCAGACAACGATCTCCTGTGCCGGAAGATAACCGATACTGCTGATAATTTGCATCTTTTCATAATGTGATACTATTTCGATCAGATCGAAACGAATGTTGAACTCTGATGAGAACCCGTTAATAAAATCCTGGTATCTCGATAGAACAAGTTTCTGGCTCTCATCAACTGTTTTTTCCCTCCAGATATCAATACATCCGCCCTCCATAGTTTGGATTTCAAATGATTAAATTGTTGTTGCAATATAATGTATTTGATAATAATTTCATCCTGGTTTGTTTGTGATAATATGCATTTTTTACACTTCCCTGTTTTTTTAGCTGTATTTCGGTGAAAGAGATCAAAAAATACGGTGAATGCAGCACCCGCCTCCTCGTCCTCGAAGCCTATGATCGCTTCGCTCCCTCCCGGGAGGGACATGGACACCCACCTCCGTTGCCTCAAAGAGCTGTGGAAGAAATGCCGGGAAGACGTCTCCTTCTCACATAAATATTCACTGGATCAATACACCCCTACACTAAAAGTTGTTGATCCCGGTAAAGGCTGTGGGTAGGAGAAGCTATTTTAGACTAAAAAAAATAATGATAAAAATAAGGCGGACTAAAGAACACGATGTTAGCCAAGAATCGATTAAACTGGAATTGCTGGTAATCTTTGTATATAAAATGGGTACTTCTGTTGAATTCTTGTTATATATGGTGGAACAACTTTTCCAATTCTTTTTTTTAATGTTTTTTCTGATGCATTCCTATTTTTAATCCGCCTTCGCGTTCCGCTATGACGGACGAGAAGAAATGGGTTAATGAATGGGTTTTGGGCATTTTCTGCATAATGCGGTTTTATCGGTAATCGATCCTAAGAAATTTGGCAAAAGAAAGACACCCTCTTCAAAAAAATGAGATGCATGTTCATCGGTTGATTTTGCTCCCGCCCCGGAATCTTACCGCATGTTTTTCCTTCCGGGAGGAGATCCGGGGCCGGGCCGGGCATGCAACGAAAAAACGATTTGCAGGATGATCAGTGCAAAAAGTAATTTCCTCTGAACCGTCCTCTGTTTATTACTCCGGTGAAAAAGACTCTTCCTCTTCGGTTTTTTTTTGCTCTCCGAAGAAGCTGAAATGCACCTGCCCATATTTTTTCATGAAGAGAAAACGGGGATGATCCTCAAAATGATATTGTTTCGGATGTTCCAGGATAAACCATCCTCCGGATGTCAGCAAGTTCCGTTTAAAAACCATGTCCGGTAGTTTTTCGATATCAGGCAGATTATACGGGGGGTCGGCAAAGATGATGTCATAAGAATGGGGGAGGGCATGCCGCAAAAAAGGGAATACATTGCCCTGAAGGGGTTCCACCTGCCGGAAATGGAGGTTGCGGAGAGTGTCGCGGATAAAACGTATGTGACGTTTGTTCATCTCCACCAGGGTAACATGTGGTGTGCCCCGCGAAGCAAATTCGTAACTGATACTCCCCGTACCTGAAAAAAGATCCAGTACGGCGACCTCCCCGAGGTCAAAGTTATTTTCCAGGATATTGAATAAGGATTCTTTGGCCAGGTCGGTGGTGGGCCTGAGATGCAGGTTCCCGGGAGGCAGGATCCTGTGTCCCCTGTATGTACCGCGTATTATACGCAAGGATATAGGTTGAACAGGTTTGCAAAAGAATGTTCCGTGACCATATTCAGCGTGTAACTGTATGTAAATGCCGGATTTCTTTTGGCCAGGGTGATATGCTTTACATACCGGTGCAAGGACTGCAGCAGACTGGATTCCGGGGTTACCTTTCCCATAAGCACCAGGGGAATGGTGGAAGGATCTGCTTTTATTGTTTTTAAAGCGTAGAGGATAAAATAGACCAGATCGTTTACCTGCCTGTAGTAAAAGGCATTGATAATCTCCGGATTTTGTTCTCTGAAAACAACCAGGTCGAAAAATTCGTCATGGATATTCACAAAAACAGTCTGGCCGGTGTTTTTCGGTGCCGGGTGCCGGATGATATTTGCCAGAAAAGGGGTGTTCTGGTGAAAAACAGGGATGTCCTGAAAGAACTCTCCGAATAGTGCCGTAAGGTCCCGGGGTACGGTGAACAGGTTCCAGGCATCCATTTCCCTGATCCTGTTGGCCATCACCTGTTCGTGATCCTCCAGGGCATGGTTGAACCGGAAATAGGTCTCTCCATCCTTCTCACCATACAACGGAGCAGGGACCAGGGTGGATTTATAAGAGACCGTCATGATTGCCCTGCTTTTGTATTCTTTCAGCAGAAACTCATCTTTTTCAATGGTCTTCCGTAACAGGTCGGGGAAAGAAGTGTTTTTTTCTACTACGGGCAGAGGATAGTGTTTAAGGGCAATGTATTTCTGATTGACGGTATTCAGAATACAAAAAGAAAGTCCATTCAGGGATATCTGAATGGACAAATGATACAGTGATGTCTGGTTAATATCCAGTGATTCATCCAGGTAAGCAAATTCGGCCATGGAAACATTGTTATTCCCAGTTACCGGCGTTATTGGTAGCTTGTTCCAGGGAGCCCACTTTCAAGCCGGGAAAACCAACAATTTTTTCTCTTTCCGCATTGTAGTTGATGATCAGTTGCTTATTAAGTCCGTGCAACAACACCTCGTTGAGAACGTGCGCTTCAAAAACGGGTACTTTTACTTTGGAAGCTGTTTCAATCACCCCGGCACCCAGGAAGAACTGGGCCGTGTCACAGTAAGGAATGTACCTTATCGAATCGATGTGGAAATTTTTCCCGAACAAAGTGTCAATGACAGGAATATAGGATGTGTCCCGTACGATGATTCCTCTCTTAATGGCTTCTTCATCCGTGATGACCCCGTACAGACTGTCAGGGATACTCCCGATAGCCTTGATAATCGGAAAAGAATCATATTTGACAAAATGGATCAACGTATCAAAACTCCCTGTATATTTTCCGTATTTTGTCTTATAAGCAACTTCAGCCTTCCGTATATCTTTTAATCTTTCAATGGCTGCCTTCTCCCGTTTATCTTTCTCCCGGTTGAAACGGATAGGCTCCATAATGCTCTGATACAGGTAATAGGATAATACGACGATGACAATAAACAAAATAACTCTGATAGCAGTTCTCATGTTAAAAGTTTATTTTAAGTTTGCTTGCAAATTTATAATAAAATTCGGATTTTGAAACAGAAACTTTTGTTTTCTTTGGAAAATGTTGCAGGAACATTTAAAAAAACAGCTCACAGCCTATCTTGAATACGAACCCACACAGGGTCAGGAGGATTTATTTGAACGGATGTCCGCTTTCATTTCCCGGCCCGGGCAACCGGAGATTTTACTGGTAAGAGGATATTCCGGCACCGGAAAGACCACCTCGGTACGAGCCCTGGTGCGGTTACTGGATGATATGGAACACGCATCGGTGCTCCTGGCACCCACTGGACGTGCTGCCAAAGTCTTATCCGAATATACCGGCAAGGAAGCTTATACCATCCATAAAAAGATCTATCGTCAAAAATCTTCCAAAGACGGTTTCGGAAAGTTTGTTTTGAATTTTAACCGTGCTTATGAAACTATTTTTGTGGTGGATGAAGCCTCCATGATCTCTAACCGTTCATCCGAAAGCTCTTTGTTCGGTTCCGGGGCACTCCTGGATGACCTGATCGACTTCGTTTTCGGAGGGAAACGCTGTAAGCTTGTTCTGATAGGAGATACTGCGCAGCTCCCGCCGGTAGGGACATCCTTGTCAGAGGCCCTGGATAAAGAGAAACTGGAACATTACGGATACCCGGTCGTTGAGGTGCTTCTGGATGAAGTGGTGCGGCAGGCCAAAGATTCGGGAATCCTCAGCAATGCCACGGCTATCCGAAAACAGATTGCTACGGACGATATCAGAATTCCAAGGTTTAAGGTAGAATATTTCAGGGATATCAGCCGTATCTCGGGACGGGAAGTGACCGAGCTGCTTGAGGATTATTATCAGGGAGGAGAACCGGACGATACCATCATTATTGTTCGCTCCAATAAAATGGCCAACAAGTATAACGAAGGTATCCGCCGGCAGATCATGTTTAAGGAGGAACAAATTACCGCCGGCGATCTGGTCATGGTGGTGAAAAATAACTACTACTGGCTGCCGGAAACAGAAGAAGCCGACTTTATCGCCAATGGGGATATCCTGCATATCGACCGTATCCGTGGCTTTGAAGAAATATATGGCTATCATTTCGCCGATGTGACCCTTTCCTTTACCTCACGGGATTTGCCCCCTCTCGAGGTGAAGATACTGCTGGATACGCTGTGGCTGGATACACCGTCCCTGACTTCCGAACAAAACAAAGAACTGTTTTATAAAGTGCTGGAAGATTATCCGGCAAAGAAAAACAAAAGAAAAGCCTTCGACCAGGTCAGAAACGATCCTTTTTTCAATGCCCTGCAGATAAAATTTGCTTATGCCATCACCTGCCATAAAGCACAGGGAGGACAATGGAAAACCGTTTTTCTCGATCAGGGATTCATCCCGAAAGAACAGATCACCGTCGAATACATGAGGTGGCTGTACACTGCTGTCACCCGCGCCACCGACAAGCTTTACCTGGTCAACTTTCCGGATTTTTATTTTGATGGAAGCATGGTTTAATCCGCTTTCTTGTACCACCACCATCTTTGTTTGTCAATCATCCTGTTTTATTGTTCGTAAAGCCTTGCTTATCGGTTAAAAAAAACGGCACCTTCCGGCACCGTTTTTCTTAAAGAAAATCTCGTCCTAATACTCACGTGGCCTGGCCTGGCTCACTTTAATATTTCGACCTTTGATATCGGCTCCGTTCAACTCGTCAATACTTTTGAGCGCTTCGTTGTCATTTTTCATTTCAACGAACCCAAAGCCTTTACTTCTTCCGGAATACTTGTCAGTGATTACCTTAGCGGTTTCAACTTCACCGTACTCTTCGAAAATTTCTTTAAGATCTTCTCCTGTAACATCGTAATGGAGATTACCAACATAAATGTTCATAGTAATAAAAATTAAATAAGAAATTAGTTAACACGGTAAAGATAAGGGTATTTTTCGGGAAATAGTGAGAAAATGGAAAAAAAAGCTTTATATGAGTGGATTATATTATAATCACTCCTTTATAATTACTTCTTCCGGAACATCGTAATGATAAAGATCCATAAACTTTTTAAGACGTGTATTGATTTTATCCATAAACGGCCGGTCAATCTCATAAAGATTTTTTATATATCCTCTTGCCGAAGTAAAATAGGTTGAGAAAATGTCCTGTACGGCATCAAAATCCTTATGTAAAAGCTGTGTATAAATGGTTTTAATAAACTTTTCGGGATATTTTTCAAACTCTTCATACTTGATTTCCAGAAGATCTCCCGGTGGAATCAGATTTTTCTGATTCAGATAATCGGTGATCATACGGGTATAAACCTTGAAAACCATTTCTTCAATGGCATGGTGGTTTGTTTTCTGTAACGTTAAGGAGGGAATGAGTTTTTGTAAAAAAAGACGAGTGGACAAAAAGGTAGAAACAGGATTGCGATAGATATAAATAAATTTGGCGTTGGGAAAAAGCTTCAGGATCTGTTTGATACGTGCCGTATTGACCGGATTTTTAACGATAAGTTGTTTTCCTTTGGTGTTGAGCATTGCTTTTTTGAGCAGATTCCGATAAGTGGCGAACCATCTTTGTTTTTCTTCCGGGGATAATCCTTTATGATGGACCGATTGGTCATAGATGGTTTTATACTTATCCGGAAAATAAAAGATGGTATAATAGGCATAGGGTTGACAGTTGCTGAATGCCAGTTCATCTTCCTGGGGATAATCCGTATGAAGGGGCATATTGTCGGAAGGCCGGCGTCGCGGCATCTTCATTGCCATGAGGGACTTAAACAACCATTTACTGGCCAGGTTATTGGGGAAGACCGAGTGATAGGTAGTTACATACCCTGCTTCCGGGTCTTTGCAAAGCGCAGTGTGTAATAAGGTAGTGCCGCTCCGCCAGTGCCCTAAAATGAAAACCGGGGGCTCTTTGAAATGATACCCTTTGAGTTTCTTCCCGAACCATATTTTTTCCCACAGATGAAACGGAGTGGCTATAACAATGATCAGAAACGTAAGAAAAAACTTTAAGTAATAACCCGGGTCTATATGTCCTTTCTTTATTACGCGGAAAAAGTTGGGCAGGGTAGAACCCAGCAACGGTGAGACCGGCGGTATCCTGAACTGATCCATTTTAGATGCAATGATTTCATCCTGTTAACATAATAAAGTTAATGATTTTAAATGAATGAAAAAACCATGCACCTGAAATATACCTTAATTCATAGGTAGAGTACCCCTTATTCAAGGTTTAATGATCCACTCCTTTCAGAGCATAGGCAATTCTATTTGCGGCCTCTTTTCATCAGATATTCATGAATAACCCGGGCTGCCTTTTGACCGGATTCGATGGCTTTCACCACCAGTGAAGGACCTGTAGCAACATCTCCCGCCGTAAAAACGGGTGCCTCCTTTTCAGCTCCACTGACATTTCCCCGTTCATCAAAGATTAACGGAAGATTTTTCAGCAGTTTGTCTTTTACTGGATGGAGAAATCCCATGGCCAGGATGATCATGTCGGTTTCCAGGGTAAGTCTTTCTCCTGTTTCTGCGGGGATCATTCTGCCGTTTTCCCTTTTCCATTTCAGTTTGCTCATCTCCACTTTATGGATGCGGCCATCCTTGCCGATGATCCGGTTGGTTCTGAGGCTCCACAGCCGCACACATCCTTCTTCGTGTGAGGAGGAGGTTCTCAGGGTATTGGGCCAGTAAGGCCATGGGTTGTCTTCCGTACGTTGCAGGGGTGGTTCGGGCAGGATTTCCACTTGTGTGACTGAGCGTGCTCTTTGCCGTATGGCCGTTCCTACACAGTCTGACCCGGTGTCACCACCACCGATCACGATTACATGTTTGCCTTTGGCTGAGATTCGTTTTCTCCCCGGGATATTGGCGCCGGCATTGATCCTGTTCTGCTGGGAGAGGAAGTCCATGGCAAACCATATTCCCGGAAGGTCCCTGCCGGGAACTTCCAGATCACGCGGTTCTCTGGAGCCTACCGCCAGGCACAGGGCATCAAATGTTTCCAGGAGTTGACGGGCGGAGATATCCTTACCGGCATAAACGCCTGTCCTGAAGACCACCCCCTCTTTTTTATAGATATCAATGCGTCTGTCTATCACAGCCTTGGTCAGTTTGAAATCCGGGATGCCGAAGCGTAACAAACCTCCCGGATCTTCATCTTTTTCAAAAACGGTCACTTCGTGGCCTGCGCGGTTCAGGCGGCTGGCTACGGTTAGCCCTGCCGGTCCCGAGCCTATTACGGCCACTTTCCTGCCGGTTCGGCGTTTCGGGAGGTAAGGCTTGATCAGTCCCATTTTAAAAGCCATTTCAGCCAGGGCTACCTCATTCTCACGAATGGTTACCGGTTCTTCATGGATGGCCAGAACACAGGCTTTCTCACAAAGAGCGGGGCACACCCTTCCGGTAACCTCCGGCAGATCGTTGGTGAGATGCAGAAGATTGATGGCTTTTTCCCACTGTTCCCGGTACAGGGCGTCCTGCCATTCCGGAATGCGGCTGTGAGTACTGCAAGCCCAATGACAAAAAGGTACACCACAGGCCATGCATCGGGATGCCTGTAAGATGCGGTCACGCGTATTCAATACCTGTTCCACTTCCGAAAAATCGGCTACCCGTTCGTTGACAGGACGGTATCCTGCTTCTTTTCTTGATATGTCCATAAAACCTTTCGGATTTCCCATGATTTCCAAATTGAAAAATAAAACAACTATTCTGCAAAATCAGGATCAAACTCTGCCCGTTTCAGCTTCATATTTATCTCCCTGAGTTTTTGTTCATTCAGGATCTTTTTATATTCAAGGGGTGTTACCTTGACAAACTTAGAGAAATAAGCTTCCCAGTTCGACAAGATATCTTCGGCCAGTTTGCTGCCAGTATTGTGCCAGTGTTCTGCGATCAGTTCCTGCAGTTCCGACACCTCGTCGTAGTCCTGCAGATGCGTCATCTCCACCAGTTCCTGGTTACAGTAGTAGGCAAAGTCGCTCTCCCTGTCCAGGACATAGGCAATCCCGCCGCTCATACCGGCTGCAAAGTTTCTGCCGGTTTTTCCCAGCACTACCACACGGCCACCGGTCATATACTCACAGCCATGGTCTCCGACCCCCTCCACCACAGCGTAAGCTCCGGAATTCCTGACTGCAAAACGTTCTCCGGCGACTCCGTTGACAAACAGATAACCGGCAGTAGCACCATAGAGGACGGTGTTTCCTATGATGATGTTTTCTTCCGGTTTATAAGTGATCCCTTTGGGAGGTGCCACAATGACTTTCCCGCCGGAGAGGCCTTTTCCCAGATAGTCGTTGGCGTCACCTTCGATGCGGAAAGTGACACCGCTGCACAGAAAAGCCCCGAAACTCTGGCCTGCTGAACCGTAAAAAGTACATTCGATGGTATCCGTGGGTAAGCCTTTCTCGCCGTACAGCCGTATGATCTCTCCCGACAGGGTGGCGCCGGTAGCTCTGTCGGTGTTGTGAATCTCCCGGGAGATCCATACCCGTTCTTTCCGCTGCAATGCCCTTTCCGAAAGACGTATAAGTTCCTTATCCAGCCCGTTCTCCTGGATCTGTTGCAGACCGGGAACGAAATGTGTCGGGAAATTATCTGCATGCTCCGGGTAATACAACAGCCTGCTGAGGTCTACGGTACGGGCTTTTTCATGGTGGATATCTTTCCTCTGTACCAACCGGTTGCTGCGGCCCACCATTTCTTCAAAGGTCCTGAATCCCAGCAGTGCCATATATTCTCTCACTTCCTGTGCCAGAAAACGAAAATAGTTCTCAAGATGCTCAGGTTTACCCTCAAAGCGTTTACGCAGTTCCTTATTCTGTGTGGCTATGCCGGCAGGGCAGGTATTCATGTGGCATTTGCGCATCATAACGCATCCCAGGGTGATCAGGGGCAAGGTGGCAAAGCCGAACTCTTCGGCGCCCAGCAGGGCTGCGATCACTACATCTCTGCCTGTTTTCAGTTGTCCGTCTGCCTGCAGGCGCACACGTCCCCGCAGGTTGTTTCTGACCAGGGTCTGATGGGTCTCGGCCAATCCTGTTTCCAGTGGGGCCCCGGTATATTTGATGCTACTCACGGGGCTGGCGCCGGTACCCCCTTCCGTACCGCTGATAACGATCAGATCGGCGTGGGCCTTGGAAACCCCGGCAGCTACTGTGCCAACACCGTTCTCCGATACCAGCTTGACGCTGATGTATGCTCTTGGGTTGGTACTCTTCAGATCGTAAATGAGCTGTGCCAGGTCTTCGATGGAATAGATGTCGTGATGGGGGGGAGGTGAGATGAGAGTGATCCCCGGGACGGAATGTCTTACCCGGGCAATGATTTTATCTACTTTATAACCGGGCAACTGACCTCCTTCGCCGGGCTTGGCCCCCTGGGCAATCTTGATCTGTATCTCATCGGCATTGATGAGGTAATGAGTGGTTACCCCAAAGCGTCCCGAAGCTACCTGTTTGATTGCGCTGCGGCGGTTTTTCTGCGGTTCTTTGACGATAAAACGGGCAGGATCTTCCCCTCCTTCGCCCGTGTTGCTGCGCCCTCCGATACGGTTGACAGCGATGGCGATGGTCTCATGGGCTTCCTTGCTGATAGAACCGTATGACATGGCCCCGGTGACAAATCTTTTCATGATTGATTCAACTCCTTCCACTTCCTCCAGAGGGATAGGATTTTCTCTGAAATCAAGGAGTCCCCGGATGAACAAAGGGGTACGTGTATGTGCATCCGCGGCGGCTGTAAATTTTCTGAAGCGCTCGTAGTTGCCTGTTCTTACTGACCATTGCAGCAGGGCGATGGTGTCCGGGTTCCAGGCGTGTTTTTCTCCTTCCCATTGGTAACTGTAGATTCCTTTGTGAGGAAGATAGCCGATACCGTTGTCGGGGAAGAAAGTCTCCTGATGCGTTTTCATGATCTCCCGTGCCAGCTCGGCGATGCCGATGCCCCCGATCTGCGAGGGGGTGCCGGAGAAATATCTGTTGATCATCTCTTCGCTCAACCCGACGGCCTCAAAGATCTGTGCCCCGAAGTAACTCCTGAGTGTGGAAATGCCCATCTTAGACATGATCTTCATGATTCCTTTGTCAATGGCCTTGATATAGTTCTTGCGAGCCTGCGAATAAGGCATGTTAATCTCTCCCTGCCTGACCAGATCGTCCAGGACCGCAAAGGGAACATACGGGTTGATAATGCTTGCCCCAAAAGCAAGCAACTGGGCAAAATGGGTTACTTCACGGGCTTCCCCTGTTTCCACAATAAGACCTACCTGCATCCTTTTTTTCTTACGGATCAGGTGGTGATGCACCGCCGAGACAGCCAGCAGGGAGGGTACAGGTGCCATATCTTCAGAGATATCCCGGTCGGAGAGAATGATGAAATTGGTTTTCCTGTTAACAGCTTCTTCTGCTTTCTTACATAAGGTATTAATGGCTTTCTTTAGCCCTTTGGCCCCCGTATTTACCGGATAGACCATCGGCAGGGTGACATGGGTGAACATCTGGTGCCGGAGGTCTTTGATCTTGCCCAGATCGGTGTTGGTGATGATGGGCGACCTGAATTTGATCAGCCGGGCATGTTCCGGACTCTCCTCGAGGATGTTCTTCTGAATGGATCCGATGTAATTGGTCAACGACATGACCAGCCCTTCCCTGATAGGGTCGATGGGAGGATTGGTGACCTGGGCGAACAACTGCCGGAAGTAATTGAATATTCTCTGTGGTTTATCCGAGAAAACAGCCATGGGGGCATCATTGCCCATAGAGTTGATCGGTTCTTTTCCCTGCTCGGCCATTGGTTTGATCAGCACTTCAATGTCTTCTTTGCTGTAACCGAAAGATTTCAGATATACCGGGAGCTTATCTCCCAGACCCGACGGTTTTCTGTTGATCACCTCGATCTGTTCCATCTCCAGCCGGTTTTCTTTCAACCAGTTCCCATAAGGATAACGACGGGCAAGGGTGGCTTTAACTTCATCATTCGGGATGATTATGCCCAGCCGGGTATCTACCAGCAACAGCTTGCCGGGTTTCAGACGTCCTTTTTCGCGGATCTCTTCCGCCGGAAATTCCTGTACGCCGGTTTCCGATCCCATAATGATCAGGTCGTTTTTGGTGATCAGATAGCGCGATGGACGCAGACCATTGCGGTCGAGGGTTCCTCCCACATATCGTCCGTCAGAGAACAGGATAGCCGCCGGACCGTCCCAGGGCTCCATGAACGTTGAGTGATATTCATAAAACGACTTCAGGCTTTTAGGTATGGGATTCTTATCGTTCCACGACTCCGGGATGAGCATACTCAGAGCGTGCGGAATGGTGCGACCTGTTCTGACCAAAAATTCTATGGCATTATCCAGCGAGGCTGAATCGCTTTTGCCCGGTTCAATGATCGGGAACACCTTTGGCAGATCATCCTGAAAAAGCTGTGACCGCATCAGCGACTCCCGGGCATGCATCCACAGACGGTTGCCGCGGATGGTGTTGATCTCGCCATTGTGGGCGATGAACCGGAACGGCTGGGCCAGATCCCATGAGGGGAACGTGTTGGTGCTGAACCGCGAATGAATCAGAGCAATGGCGCTTTTGTAATCAGGATGCTGCAGATCGGGATAATAATCACGCAGTTGATCCGGGGTGAAAAGCCCTTTGTAGATAATGGTATGCGAGGAGAGACTGGGGATATAAAAAAGATCTTTGTCTTTAAGCTGTGACTGTCTTACCTTCGTTTCGATCTGTTTGCGGACAATATACAGTTTTCTCTCCAGCTCATCCTGTTCCTCTTCACTGCCGATGAAGACTTGCTCTATGCGGGGTTCCGATGCCAGGGCAATTTCTCCAAGGATGCTGTTGTTCACGGGTACTTCCCGGAAAGCAAGAAGTCTTAGCTTTTCCTGTGTGATGATTTCTTCCAGCCAGTTCTTGCATTGTTCCGTTTGTTTTTTATCTCTTGGAAGAAAGAGCAGTCCGGTACCATAACTGCCGGGAGCAGGCAGGCGGATCCCCGAACGAACGAAAAAAGCGTGGGGTACCTGTGTCAGGATACCGGCACCGTCGCCTGTTTTGTTGTCGGCACTCTCTGCCCCCCGGTGCGTCAGGTTAATCAGAATCTGCAGTCCCCTTTCCACAATGTCATGCGACTGGTTCCCGTGGATGTGAGCCACAAAGCCAATGCCGCAATTATCATGTTCGTTTTCCGGTCTGTACAACGACTTTTCCATGTTTTTCCTTAAATTTTTACATACAATTATCAATCTCAGATATCCCGGGCGGGATGTCTGTGCCGGAACAACCGACTGTTCTCTCTCTCCTGAAAACCTGCCGGTAACTAAAACGGATCGGTACGCTGGTTATTTTTCCCTGATATAATCAACGATCCATTGGCCGACTTCTGATGTATGCCTGGCATTTTTCGCCCCGATATCTTCCGTTACGAATCCTTCTTCGAGGGATTTCCCTACGGCTTCACGGATCATGGTTGCTTCTTCCTTCAGTGTGAGACCTGTCTCCAGCATCATGGCTGCCGACAGGATCATAGCCAGTGGATTGGCAATGTCTTTTCCGGCAGCCTGCGGATAAGAACCGTGCACCGGCTCGAACAGGGAAGTCAGACTGCCAACCGAGGCCGAAGGGAGCAAACCCATCGACCCGGTGATGACACTGGCTTCGTCGGTGAGGATATCCCCGAACATGTTTTCCGTAACCATCACATCAAACCGGCCCGGGTTCTGGATGATCTGCATGGCGGCATTGTCCACAAACAGATAATCCACTTCTATGTCGCTGTTCTCTTTCGCCATTTCCTGGGCGATTTCCCTCCACAGGCGTGAGGTGACGAGTACGTTGGCTTTGTCCACCACCGTAAGTTTTTTTCTTCTGTTGCGGGCATATCCGAAGGCCACTTTCAGGATACGTACAATCTCCTCCCGGGAATAGATATTGGTTTCAAATGCTTTGTTCCCGTCTTCCGATCTACCCCGGGGTTCTCCGAAATAACTGCCTCCCGTAAGTTCACGGATCACTATAAAATCCACATTCTCTACCAGATGTTTGCGGAGTGGTGACTTGTCAAGCAGGGAGGGGAAAGTGGCAACAGGCCTGATATTGGCAAACAGTCCCAGTTTCTTGCGCATGGTGAGTAAGCCCTGCTCAGGTCTGACCTTGGCTTTGGGATCATGGTCGTATTTGGGATCGCCGATGGCCCCGAACAAAACGGCATCGGCATCGCGGCACAACGCAAAAGTTGCCTCGGGAAAAGGCTCTCCCGTATGATCAATGGCAACCGCTCCCACATCTCCGTATTGAAAATCAAAATGATGTGAGTATTTCTCTTCTACGGCATGTAAAACGGCAACGGCCTGTTCCATGATCTCCGGCCCGATACCATCCCCGGGCAAAGTGGCAATAGTGAATTTCATTGGCTTATATTTTCGTTAGGTTTACCTTCATGAGATAAAGATAAAAGGATTGATTATGCTTTTTGCATTTGCCGGATATTTTCAACAATGTTCAGCATTTTCCCCGTAGCTTTGATGGCGGCCTCCGTCTGGTCGGCATCCAGCCCGTGAGTTTTAAACTCGTGATCCTGATATTTCCAGGTGATATTGGCCCTTACCAGCGCATCGGTACGGCCCCCGGGAGGAATGGTCACAATATAATCCGCCAGAACGGGATGTTCTATGTTCAGTTTGTCATAGATTTTCCACAGCGCTCGCATAAAAGCATCATACTGACCGTCTCCCGTGGCATTTTCCTTATATACATCCCCGTGGATCTCAACGGAAATGTTGGCGATCGGCTTTAAGCCGGAGGACAGGGTGAGCGCATAGTTAAGAATCTTAACCGGCTCATGCAGTTGGTTGTTACTGTTCAATACATCTGCAATGATATAGGGAAGGTCTTCTTTGGTGATCTGTTCTTTTTTATCCCCCAGTTCGATCACCCTTTCCGTGATCTTGCGGGTAGATTCAGGATCCAGATCTATGCCCATCTCTTCCAGGTTCTTCAGGATGTTGGCTTTGCCGGAGGTCTTGCCCAGGGCATACTGCCGTGAACGTCCGAAACGTTCGGGCAGCAGATCGTTGTAATACAGATTGTCTTTTGTGTCGCCGTCGGCATGTACCCCGCAGGTCTGTGTGAATACATTCTCCCCGACGATGGGTTGGTTGGAGGGAATGCGTATGCCGGAAAAGGTCTCAACAATTTTACTGATCCTGGTAAGTTGCGACTCCTCCAGATTATGCTCTGCCTGCAGATGATCGTTCAGCAGCACTGCCACACTGGCCAGCGGGACGTTCCCGGCTCTTTCTCCCAAACCGTTTACCGTGGTATGTACCCCGTTTACCCCTTCCCGGATGGCGGCCAGTACATTGCCTGTTGCCATATCATAATCGTTATGGGCGTGGAAATCCAGGTGTAACTTCGGATATTGCTCACGTACCTGACGGATAAACCGGGCAGTCTGGTATGGGTTGAGGATGCCCAGGGTGTCAGGCAGCATAAAACGCTCAATGGGTTCGTCTTGCAGCCCGTCCATCAGGAAAAAAACATAAGCAGGACTGTTGATCATGCCGTTCGACCAGTCTTCGAGATACAGGTTTACCATCATCTTTTTGCTGCGGGCATAATGAATAGATCTTTTTATATCCCGGAGGTGTTCTTCCGGTTCTTTGTGCAACTGCTCCCTTACATGCCGTAATGATCCTTTGGTGAGCAGGTTGGCCACGCGTCCTCCTGCTTCAGCGATCCATTCAATGGAGGCTGTGCCGTCTATGAAAGCCAGGATCTCAATCTTGTCCAACTTTCCCTTCCGGGAAGCACAGGAGGTGATGCGACGTACCGCCTCAAATTCTCCGGTGGAAACACGGGCCGAAGCTACCTCAATGCGGTCCACACCCACTTCGTCTAATAACATCTTGGCAATGGTTTCTTTTTCTACCGGACTGAAAGAGACCCCCATGGTCTGCTCTCCGTCGCGAAGGGTGGTGTCCATGATCTCGATAAACATGGCCTTTTCTTTTTTATTTGTGATGTGACTGTTCGTATGCTGTAATTTTATCTTTGTTGCTTAACAGATAATCGATATCGTCATATCCGTTCAGCATACATTCTTTTTTGTAAGCATTGATTTCAAACCCTTCATATTCTCCGGTGGTTACAACGGTGATTTTCTGTTCCGGAAGATGAATTTCCAGGAGAGTGTCCGGATTTTTTACGGAGAGTTCAAACAGCCGCTGCAGGAACCCTTCGGAGACCTGCACGGGCAGCAATCCGTTGTTCAGGGCATTGTTCCGGAAGATGTCTGCAAAGAAGCTGGATACCACCACACGGAAACCGTAGTCATACAAGGCCCAGGCAGCATGTTCGCGGCTGGAACCGGAACCGAAGTTTTTACCTGTCACCAGTATCTTGCCCGTGTACATGTCTTTGTTCAGGACGAATTCCGGGTTGGGCGTTCCATCGGAAGTGTATCTCCAGTCGCGGAAGAGATTGTCTCCAAAGCCTTCGCGGGTAGTGGCTTTCAGAAAACGGGCCGGGATGATCTGGTCTGTGTCCACGTTGTCAACAGGCAGCGGAACAAAAGGAGACCGGAGTATGGTGAATTTTTCTCTTGGCATGTTAAGCTCATTTATCGGTTTTGTGATTCAAAGAAATTCCCGGGGGTCGGTGATCTTTCCGGTAACGGCTGCCGCAGCAGCGGTCAACGGACTGGTCAGCATGGTGCGGGCTCCCGGACCCTGACGACCTTCAAAGTTACGGTTAGAGGTGGAGACACTATACTTACCTGCCGGGATCTTATCATCATTCATAGCCAGACAGGCCGAACATCCGGGTTGCCGCAGCTCAAAACCGGCTTCTTTCAGGATCTTGTCCAGCCCTTCTTCCAGGGCTTGTTTTTCTACCTGCTTAGACCCCGGAACAATCCAGGCTACTACATTTTCTGCCTTTTTATGCCCCCGGATCATATGGACAAAAGCCCGCAGGTCTTCTATACGTCCATTGGTGCAACTGCCCAGAAAAACATAGTCCACAGGCTTGCCTATCATGGGCTCTCCGGCCCGAAAGCCCATATAATCCAAAGATTTATAGTATGAAACAGCGTCCGGATCGTTCTTGTTCACTACAGGGATGGTTCCCGTAACCGGGATGCCCATGCCCGGATTGGTTCCGTAGGTGATCATGGGTTCAATGTCGGTGGCATCGTAAGTAATCTCCCTGTCAAAGACAGCTCTTTCATCCGTTTTCAGCGACAACCACTGTTCAGCCATCTTGTCAAAATCTTCACCTTTGGGAGCAAACTCCCGTCCCCGTACATATTCGATAGTGGTTTCGTCGGGTGCGATCAGCCCGCCGCGGGCGCCCATCTCGATGCTCATATTACAGAGGGTCATGCGGCCTTCCATGCTCAGCGAGCGGATGGCGCTGCCGGCATATTCGATGAAGTAGCCCGTGCCTCCGCTGGCAGAGATTTTTGAGGTGATGTACAGGATCATGTCTTTGGCGGTAACTCCTTTTCCTAGTGTTCCTTCAACCGTGATCCTCATTTTTTTGGGTTTGGGTTGCAGGACACACTGGGTGGCCAAAACCATCTCCACTTCACTGGTGCCTATACCGAAAGCGATGCTCCCGAAAGCTCCGTGGGTGGAGGTGTGACTGTCTCCGCATACGATGGTCATGCCCGGTTGTGTCAGCCCCAGCTCGGGGCCTATCACATGGACTATGCCCTGCCACGGATGACCCAGACCGTATAAGGGAATGCTGTGATGCCGGCAGTTTTCTTCCAGCTTCTGCACCTGCAGACGTGACAGCTCTTCCCGGATCGGGAGATGCTGGTCCCGGGTAGGTACATTGTGGTCGGCAGTGGCTACCGTCCTGTCGGGACGAAAAACTTTTACACCCCGTTGTTCAATGCCGGCGAAAGCCTGTGGACTGGTTACTTCGTGGATCAGATGCCGGTCAATATACACAACATCGGGTCCCCCTTCAATATGCTCAACTACATGATTGTCCCAGATTTTGTCAAATAATGTTTTTGGTTCCAAGCGTTCTTGTTTTTATTTTTTATACAATCTTGCCTATAGCGTCCAGGAATGCTTCCACCGAAGCCGTGATGATATCGGTATTGGCCGAGAAACCGTAGTAGGTCTGTCCGCGGTTCTCTATCTGTACATGTACTTTTCCAAGGTCATCGCTGCCCTTGGTGATGGCCTGGATCAGGAACTCTTCGAGAGTGACTTTTCGTTTGATCAGTTGCTTGACCGCCGAAAAAGCCGCATCAATGGGTCCGTTTCCGGTGGCGGTGGAGGTGAAGGATTCCCCATTGATTCTGACACGTACCATCGCTGTGGGAAAGACGGATTTTCCGGAAAAAACCTGTAACCTCTCCAGCTTAATATTGCGGTCTTCTTTTTTGAAAGTACCCATCAATACCTCCAGGTCCTCATCCTTGATCTCTTTTTTCTTGTCTGCTAAATCCAGAAAACGTTGATAGACATCGTCCAATGCCTTTTTAGACAAGGTATATCCCAGCACTTCCAGTCTGTGTTTCAGAGCAGCATGGCCGCTGCGGGCCGTCAGGACGATGCTCGACTCTTTGATCCCTACATCTTTCGGGTTGATGATCTCATAATTCTCTCTTTTTTTCAAAACCCCATCCTGATGTATTCCTGACGAATGGGCAAAGGCATTGCGTCCGACAATAGCTTTGTTGGGCTGTACCGGCATGTTCATCAGCGAGGAAACCATTCTGCTGGTCTTATAGATCTTTTTCGTGTTGATACCCGTGGTGAAGTGCAGGTCTTTATACCGGCTTTTCAGGATCATGGCCACTTCTTCTAGAGAGGTGTTCCCCGCTCTTTCGCCAATGCCGTTGATGGTCACTTCTACCTGCCGGGCGCCGTTGATGATACCGTTGATTGTGTTGGCCGTGGCCATACCCAGATCATTGTGACAATGTGTGGAGATAACGGCTTTATCTATGTTTGGCACATTTTCCACCAGATAGCGTATCTTGGCCCCGAATTCTTCGGGCAGGGCATAGCCGGTAGTATCCGGGATGTTCACAACGGTAGCCCCGGCCTTGATGACTGCTTCCACAACACGGGCCAGATACTCATTCTCGGTGCGGCCGGCATCCTCGGCATAGAATTCCACATCATCTACAAACTTGCGGGCATATTTGACTGCCGCTATGGCACGCTCAATGATCTCTTCCGGATTAGAATTTAGTTTGTAATGTATGTGATGGTAAGAAGTGCCGATGCCTGTATGAATACGCGGATGCCTGGCATGTTGCAGAGCCTCGGCGGCCACCTCGATGTCTTTTTTAATGGCTCTGGTAAGCCCGCAGATTACCGGACGTGTCACGGCTTTGGAGATATCCACCACCGATTTGAAATCGCCAGGGCTTGAAATGGGAAACCCGGCTTCAATGATATCTACCCCCAGTGCTTCCAGTGCCAGAGCCACTTCAATCTTTTCAACGGTGTTGAGCTGACACCCGGGGACCTGCTCTCCGTCACGGAGGGTAGTGTCAAATACATATACTCTTTCGTCCATGATCTTACTATTTGTTTTCTGGTCTCAGTTTGCGGACCTGTGCCCCTGTCGTCCACATTTCTGAGTTGTGGATTTCTTCCAGTTCTTTTGCCAGTTTTTCGCGATAGTCGGGTTTCCGGTTAGCTTCTATGGTGATGCGTGCTTCATTGCCGGAAGCTACGCTGTCGTACAACTCCTCAAACACCGGTTTGACAGCATCCCGGAAACGGTTTTTCCAGTCCAGGGCTCCCCGTTGTGCGGTGGTGGAACAATTGGCATACATCCAATCCATGCCGTTTTCAGCTACCAAAGGCATAAGGCTCTGTGTCAGTTCTTCTACGGTTTCGTTGAAAGCCTCCGAAGGGGAATGCCCTCTGGACCTTAACAGGTTGTACTGGGCTTCCATGATGCCGGCAATGGCCCCCATCAGGACTCCGCGTTCTCCGGTGAGGTCACTGTACACTTCTCTTTTGAAATCGGTCTCAAAAAGATAACCGGAACCGATACCCACACCGATAGCCAGCACCCTGTCTTTGGCTCTGCCGGTAGCATCCTGGTATATAGCATAGCTGGAGTTGATGCCTTTGTTCTGCAGGAAGAGTCTGCGCAGAGAGGTACCTGAACCTTTCGGGGCTACGAGGATCACATCAATGTTATCAGGAGGGATGATTCCCGTCTGGTCGCTGAAGGTGATGCCGAAGCCGTGAGAGAAATACAGTGCTTTTCCTTCGGTAAGATGTTTCTTCATGACCGGCCAGGCTGCGATCTGTCCCGCATCCGACAACAGGTTCAGGAGGACGGTGCCTTTCTCACAGGCTTCTTCTATCTCAAACAGGTCTTTCCCTTCCACCCATCCGTCGTCCAGGGCTTTCTGCCAGGACCCCGATCCTTTGCGCTGTCCTACGATCACATGAAATCCGTTATCTTTCAGATTCAGTGCCTGTCCGGGACCCTGAACACCGTATCCTATCACTGCAAGCGTTTCGTCTTTCAGTACTTCTTTTGCCTTGTCAAGAGGGAATTCTTCTCTGGTAACAACATTTTCCAGAACGCCTCCGAAATTGATCTTTGCCATAATAAATATTATTAATGAATGAAATGTTTATTTTAAATAAATCTTTTTTAACTGAAATATCTTTTCTGATAGATAAGTAACAGACACATAGTCGGTAACAGGATTATGCCAAGCTCCGGTCACCTGGCCTCCTGCTTTGTGTCGGTCTCATTAGTCGTTTGTGTAATTCGTTGCTTCTTCCAGTTCCTGCAGGTGGACGGCCAGCTCTTTCATCGGCTTGGTAATAGCCACTCTTCCAGAACGAACGAATTCCAACAAGCCAAATGGTTTTAGCTTTTCCAAAAGTTCCTGTGTGTCTTCCTTGTGACCTGTTTTTTCGATGGCCGTATATTCGGGAGTGACCTCCAGAATGCGGGCATTGTATCTGCGAACCAGATTTTCTATCTCGTTGCTTTCCAGTAGGGCAGAGGTGGGTACTTTATATAGTGCGATTTCCTGATAGATGATCTCGTCAGAATGATAATAAAAAGCTTTCATAACATCTACCAGTTTCTGGATTTGTGAAATGATCTTTCTGATCATGGTTTCGGTCGAGTTGACAACAATGGTGAAAGAGTGAACACCGGGAATGTGATATTCCGAGGTGGTCAGGCTTTCAATATTGATCTTGCGTCTGGTGAAAATAATGGTCAGACGGTTCAGCAAACCGATGTTGTTTTCGCTGTAAACTTTGATGGTGAATTCTTTAATTTTTTCCATAATGTTGGTTTTTGCAACTTTCTATTCGGTTACCATGTGAGATACGGAGGCTCCGGCCGGGACCATCGGAAACACATTTTGTTCTTTCATCACTTTTACTTCAAGAAGGAAGGGCCCCTCAGTATCCAGCATCTCATCCACTGCCTTTTCCAGATCTTCCCGTTTTTCGATATACCTGGAGGCAATGCCGTACCCCTCGCTGGCGATTTTGGTAAAAGCAGGGTTGGCTAGCTCGGTGAAAGAATATCTTTTATCAAAAAACATATCCTGCCATTGTCTTACCATACCCAGGAAAGAATTGTTTAGCAGGATCATTTTTACAGGCAGTTTATGCTGTGCTATGGTGCCCAGTTCCTGGATGGTCATCTGAAACCCGCCGTCACCGGCAAAACCCAGTACCACGCGGTCGGGACGGGCCACTTTGGCACCCACCGCCGCCGGTAAGCCGAAACCCATAGTCCCCAGTCCGCCCGAAGTGACAAAACTGCGGGCCTGCTTGAAACAGTAGTTTCTGGCCACTACCATCTGGTGTTGTCCCACGTCGGTGACCACAATGGCCTGACCATCGGTCTTATCAGAGATCAGGTGAACGACCTCATCCATCTTGATGTCCAAACCTTTGGACTCACGGGCAGGCTTGATGACTTTTTCATACTCTTTCTTATATTCTTTACGAAAAGATTCAACCCACTCCTTGTGATCATTTTCTTTGACCAAAGGGAGCAACCTGGACAGTGCGTCTTTGGCGTCTGCTACAATGGCCACATCTGACGTGACGTTTTTGCCAATCTCTGAATGATCTATTTCGATGTGTATGATCTTGGCCTGGTTGGCATAATCGTCCAGCCGGCCGGTGATACGGTCGTCAAAACGCATGCCTATGGCAATCAGCAGGTCACATTCGTTGGTCTTAATATTGGGGGCCATATTGCCGTGCATACCCGGCATCCCTACATTCAGCGGATGATCAACCGGAAAGGAAGAGAGCCCAAGCAAGGTGGTGGTCACCGGAATGTCTGCTTTGGTGACCAGGTTCATCAATTCTTCCTCCGCTTTGGAAATCAGGATGCCCCGTCCTGCAATCAATAAAGGTTTTTGGGCTTTGTTGATCAGATGGGCCGCTTTTTCCACTTTATCCATCTGTACTTTGGGATAGGGAAAATAACTACGTATCCTTCGGCATTTTTCGTAATGCCATTTTATTTTTCCGAATTGTGCATCTTTGGTAATGTCTATCATTACCGGACCCGGCCGGCCGGTGGAGGCGATATAAAAAGCTTTGGCCACGATTTCGGGGATTTCTTCGGCCGATGTGATCTGATAGTTCCATTTGGTTACCGGCATGGTAATGCCGATAACATCGGTCTCCTGAAAGGCATCTGTGCCCAACAGATTGGAAGAAACCTGACCGGAGAAGGCTACCATGGGGACCGAATCGATCATGGCATTGGCCAGGCCGGTGACCAGGTTGGTGGCTCCGGGACCTGAGGTGACCAGAACCACACCGGTTTTTCCCAGTATCTTGGCATAGCTTTCTGCGGCATGGGCAGCCCCTTGCTCATGCCGTACCAGAACATGGTTGAGCTGATCCCGGTAATCAAACAGAGCATCATAAACAGGCATAATGGCTCCGCCGGGATACCCGAAAATCGTATCTGCATTTTCTTTCAACAGGGAAAAGATAAGGGCTTCCGATCCTGTAATTACCGTGCCTTCCGCCGGAAGTTCTTTTCCGGCTGTTTTTTCTTCGTTTGTTTTCATCGTTGGAAAGGTTTAACTTTATATAGCTAATGGTTAATTTGCCTGATGGCTCCTTTGTCGGCCGAGGTGACCATGTGTGCATATGCCTGCAATGACACCGGGATCATGCGGTTACGTGTGGAAGGGGTATAGGCCTTTTCCCCTCTCTTTTCTTCTGCCTCTCTGCGTGCTGTCAGTTCTTCTTCGGATAAGCGGACTTGGATGCTTCTTTCGGGGATATTGATGTCAATGATATCCCCGTCTTTTATCAGAGCGATCTCTCCGCCGGCAGCTGCTTCGGGAGAGACATGACCTATGGAGAGGCCGGCGGTGCCGCCCGAGAAACGTCCGTCGGTGATCAGAGCACATGACTTGTCCAGTTTCATGGACTTGATGTATGAAGTAGGATAAAGCATCTCCTGCATGCCGGGGCCTCCCCTGGGCCCTTCGTAGCGGATGACCACCACATCTCCCGCCGTTAGCTCATGACCCAGAATGGCATCACAGGCTGCTTCCTGCGATTCGTAAACACGCGCCCTGCCACTGAAGGAATAAAGCGATTCATCTACCCCGGCGGTCTTGACGATGCATCCGTCACGGGCGATGTTCCCGAACAGTACGGCCAGACCGCCTTCCTTGCTGTAAGCATGATCATAATCGCGTATGCAGCCTTTGCTGCGGTCCCTGTCCGGTTCGTCATAGTAGTTCTCCTGTGATCCCATTTCCAGATTCTGGAACATACCGGGTGCACTGGTGAATATTTTTTTGGCATAACCGGTCACTGTGGGACGCATAAGGTCAAAGTCGTTGAGAGCGTCCTCCAGTCTGGGATAATCAACTCTTTTTACCGAATGATCAATCAGTCCCAGACGGTCCAGTTCTCCCATAATAGACAGGATCCCTCCGGCTCTGTTGACATCCTGCACATGATAGTGCGAGCTGGGTGCTACCTTGCAAAGATTGGGAATGCTGCGGGAGAGGTCATCAATGTCTTTCATGGTGAAATCCACGTCTGCCTCATGGGCGACGGCCAGCAGATGCAGAACGGTATTGGTGGATCCCCCCATGGCTATGTCCAGTGACATGGCATTCAGGAAGGCCTCACGGGTGGCGATGCTTCGGGGCAGGACAGAGGGGTCTCCCTCTTCATAATATTTATTGGTGTTCTCAATGATCAGATCTACGGCTTTGTCGAACAGGGCAATCCGGTTTTTATGGGTGGCCACAATGGTCCCGTTTCCGGGGAGGGCGATCCCCAATGCTTCAGCCAGACAGTTCATGGAATTGGCGGTGAACATGCCCGAACAGGAACCACAGGTGGGACAGGCATTGCGCTCTACCTCCAGCAAAGCCTGGTCACTGATTGCCGGATCGCCGGCCATGACCATGGCATCCACCAGGTCGTACATCTTATCCCCTACCACACCAGCTTCCATAGGGCCCCCCGATACAAAGATCGCAGGGATATTAAGCCGCATAGCAGCCATCATCATCCCGGGAGTGATCTTGTCACAGTTGGAGATACATATCATGGCATCGGCCATGTGGGCATTGACAACATACTCCACACTGTCGGCAATCAGATCGCGTGACGGCAGGGAATACAACATGCCCTGGTGCCCCATGGCGATGCCGTCATCAATGGCGATGGTGTTAAATTCGGCAGCAAAATAACCCCGGGCTTCGATCTTTGCCTTTAATTCCTGCCCGATATTATGCAGATGAACATGCCCCGGCACAAACTGGGAAAATGAGTTGACAATAGCAAAAACCGGACGGCCGAAATGAAATTCTTTCATTCCGTTCGCCCGCCAAAGACTGCGCGCACCTGCCATGACCCGGCCCTGTGTGGTTGTGTTACTGCGAAGTGGTATTTTCATTCTAATTTTTTTTTATTTTTAACTTCCTTACTTACCCCTATAAAAAAGAACCGTCCCCTGGGTGAGAACGGTTCGGATATAATCTTTATACCATTCTCACCTCATCCCCTGCGCAGGATAAGAACGGAAAGAATGATATTGATAATCGAATGGATCATATTTACTGTTAATGAGACAACAAAAGTATACATCCTTTTTTCATGACCAAATATTTTCACAATTTTTTTATGCTGTCAAACATAATATGATTTGTATCAGGCAGAAAATTAGGCAAATATAAATATGAAAAGTTTCCTTAACCTCCTGGGTGCCGGGAAGGAACAAACGATTGCAGACGTGGGTATGCTGTATAAATATACAGAAAGATTATATAAATCCTACACGTTGGTCCCCCAGACTATCTACAAAGTTATTTATTACGATCCTTCCATAATCCGGGGGAGTAATCTGTTCCAGGAGGTTCTTTACCGACTTGCCGTTTTTTTCAATCTGTTCTTTTTGCTCCATGATCTGGGCCCGCATAATTTCTTCCGTATATTCCGGGTGAAACTGCACCCCGACGGCGTTGCGGATCCGGAAAGCCTGCGTCGCTTCAAAATCGTTGTATGCCAGCAAACGGGCTTCGGGCGGTGGCGTCAGTACCGTCTGGGCATGGTTGAGATGTACCGGAAAAACCGGGGGCAAACCTTGAAACAACGGGTCGTCCCGTCCTTCTTCTGTCAAGGTGATCTTCACGGTGCCCAGCTCTTGTCCGACGGGATGACCCCCGACATGACCTCCGGCAGCATAGGCCAGTACCTGGTGTCCGAAGCAGACCCCCAGGATGGGATGGTCGTCCGACATCGCTTCTGTCAGCCAGGAAGTCAGCTTCTCTATCCACGGGGTGTGATCTGTCACATTATCGTGCGAGCCGGTTACGACCGTACCGGCAAAATCATGATAGTCGGGCCAAGCCACCTCTTCCATGAATACTTCTGCCACCAGATCTTCCCTGGGAAGGTTGATTTTGGCCCGGAACCAATCCTCAAAATCCCCGTAATAACGGATCACCTCCGGAAATGTGCTCCCGGCTTTCAAGATCAATAATGGTTTTTTCATGTCGGTCAAAAGTTTATTTGGACCATCCCCACCGGTACAGGTCCATCACCAGGCAGGATGACACTTTGGTTTGTGCCGTCAGTTTTTTCAGCAACCATCCTCCGGCAAACTGTCCCAGAAAAAAAGCGCCTACAAGAGCCGGGTACGTGTAAAGCTGAAATCCCAGATGCCCGATGAAACGCAGGGCAATGACAAACGGCACCGGTACGTGTACCGCCAGAAACCATTGCAATGACAGTTTTTTAACATGGGCCCTCCAGTATCCAAACGGGACATTCAGGAAAAAGACAATCAGACTGATGTATAACAGATTCATATCCCAAAATAAAGCAACATCCCGATAAATATCAAAAAAACCCTGAGATTTAATAAAATTTATCCCAAAATCAACAATAAAGAAACACAGATGTTTTTCGTTTCCAATCGCTTTTGCATAGCTTTAGCGGCGCAAAGGAGTAACCAAAACTAACTCATCTGTCCGGCTTTTCCGGGCTTCAAAAAGCATATTTTGATGTTTTATAAATATGATTGATATATAACTAATCTACGTATGCGCCTACGTAGATTTAAAATATTTTTCAAAACGAGGTTTCTGAAAATGCATCATCATACATGATGTTTTCCCGGATGATATAATCTGGAGTTCACCCATGACTTCAACCAAAAAAGATCTCTTGACTTTCAACTCTAAACATATTTCTCCTATCTTTAGTCCGTCAAAAAGATCGGGTCATGAAAAGAAAGGAGTTTATTGCGTTTTCGGGGGTTGCCGGGATGAGTATGGCTTTTCGCAAGGCGTTCGGGAAGATAACTGCCGAAGACAACACCTCAGGCAAGCGTGCGGAAAAAGCGGAAATAACCTACGAAAAAATCCATCTGGAACTGTTCCATCCATGGACGATCACCCGGGGCACAGCAGCCTACAAAGAGAATGTGCTGGTCTATTATAAAAAGGATGGTATTATCGGTGTGGGAGAAGCCGGTCACATGACGGCTGCCGGTCAGAATGCCGACCGGACGATCCGGGAGCTACTCCCTCTGATCCCCCTCTACCGCGACACCGATCCTTTTCTTTTCTATGAACTTCCGGATAAAGCCCGTGAGATCGTTCCCGGGCTCTCACCGGCCAAGGCAGCCCTGGACATAGCCCTGATGGACTGGATCGGGAAAAAACTTACGATCCCCATTTATCAGTTTCTCGGCGTGGATCCCAAGTCGGAGGTGAAAACCTCTTTTTCCATAGGCCGTGACAAACCGGAGGTGATGAGACAAGAGGTAAAAGAAACGACTCCCTACGGGATCCTTAAGGTGAAAATCACCGGCCGGGGAGACCAGGAAGCCATACGTGCCATACGCAGTATGACGGATAAACCCATACGGGTGGATGTGAATGAAGGTTGGAAAGATAAAGAAAAAGCTATCAAGGAGATTGAGTGGCTGGCTGCGCAGGGGGTGGAGTTTGTCGAGCAGCCTATGCCGGTGGAGATGCTGGAGGAAACCCGCTGGCTGAAAGAACGTTCTCCCATCCCTATTGTGGCGGATGAGGCGGTAAACACTTCTGAAGATGTTTTGAAAATCGCGGATGCATACGACGGAATCAACATTAAGCTGATGAAATCGGGCGGGATTACCGAAGCCTATCGTATGACCCTGCTTGCCCGCCTGCTGAAACTCGATATCATGCTGGGATGTATGATAGAGACCTCTGTGGGTATTGCTGCTGCCGTGCAGTTACAGGCGCTGGCACGCTGGGTGGATCTCGACGGGAACCTGCTGATAAAAAATGACCCTTATACCGGACTTACCCTCAGGGAGGGCCAATGGGTGATGTCGGGGAAGCCCGGGATAGGCGTGAGGAAAACCGGCAATACCTGATTCCCGAAACCTCTCCGCTTTTCTGCTTCCCTTGGAACCAGGCCTTTTAACATTCTTTAACAAACAAGCGTAACTTGCAGACATACAGTGTTATGTTGGTTTGATGACGGTGTCTCCGGATTTCCGGGGTCTTGACAGATATTTTCCTGCCATATAAATTTGCTTCCCGTTCAGTATGTGTAATCTTTTAAGAGGAGGATAATATATGTCATGTAGTAAAAAGTTCGTCAAGCGGTTTATTATTTCCCTGATAGGGTTTGCTTTGCTTAATGCTTCCGTTTCGGCACAAGGCGTGACGCTGTACACGCCTTATACAAAAATCGCTGTGCCACCGGGTGAAACCATCAATTATACCATAGATGTGATCAATCACGGGAACGCGAGGAAGAACGTGGACATCCGGGTGTCGGCGATGCCGCAGGGATGGACGTATGACCTGAAATCCGGGGGATGGAACGTAAAACAACTTTCGCTTTTGCCAGGTGGGAAAAAGACGCTTTCGCTGAAAGTCAACGTACCCTATAAGGTAAAAAAAGGAACCTTCCGTTTTAAGGTGATAGCCGGCAGTCAGGTGCTCCCCCTGTATGTGGAAGTCTCCAGACAGGGTACTTATAAAACCGACTTTACCTGCAAACAAACCAACATGGAAGGGACTTCCAAATCCGGTTTTACATTCAGTACCGAATTGAAAAACCTGACGGGTGAGAAACAGCGTTATGCCCTGCAGTCGGCTGCCCCGCGGGGTTGGTCGGTGATCTTCAAGCCAAACTATAAGCAGGCGACCTCGGTGGAGATTGAGCCCAACCAAAAAGTGAATATGACCATCGAAGTCAAACCACCTCACAGCGTTCAGGCGGGGACCTATAAAATACCGGTGCGGGTCGTAACAAACAATTCTTCGGCAGCGCTGACCCTGGAAGTGGTGATCACCGGGAACTATGACATGGAACTGACTACACCGACAGGCTTGCTGAGCACTAAAATAACTGCAGGCGACGAGAGAAAGGTAGAACTTCTGGTCAGAAATACCGGATCGGCTAAGCTGGACAATATCCAGTTCCTTTCGACAAAGCCCGTAAACTGGGAGGTGACTTTTGATCCCAAAACAGTGGATGAGCTGGGTCCGGGACAGACGGCTGAGGTGTATGCCACCATAAAAGCTTATAAGAAAGCTGTGGCAGGAGACTATGTGGCCAAAATAAGGGCGAGGACACCGGAAGTGTCTTCCAGCGTGACTTTCAGAATTACCGTTAAGACGCCCATGCTAATGGGGTGGCTCGGCATCTTTATTATTCTGGTAGCACTGGGTAGTGTGTGGTATCTGTTCCGGAAATTTGGGAGGAGATAAGCCGTGACCGGGAAGATCATAGAACTGAATGGCCTGACAAAAAAATACGGCGATTTTACTGCCGTTGATCACCTTGACTTGTTGGTAGGGAAAGGAGAGGTGTTCGGACTACTCGGGCCTAATGGTGCCGGAAAGTCCACCACCATCCTCATGCTCCTGGGACTGACCGAGCCGACGGAAGGGTCTGTAAAAGTGTGTGGTATCGATCCGGTAAACCGGCCGGCAGAGGTTAAGAAAAAGGTAGGTTACCTGCCGGAAGATGTGGGGTTTTATGAGAAATACAGCGGCCTGGAAAACCTGGTCTTTACCGGCAGACTCAACGGTCTGCCGGAAAGCCAGGCAAGGAAAAAAGCCCTGGAGCTGATCGAAAAAACCGGTCTGGCGGAACAGGCTTCCAAAAAAGCCGGTCTGTATTCCAGAGGCATGCGTCAAAGGCTGGGACTGGCAGATGTGTTGATCAAGGAGCCGGAAGTGATCATCCTGGATGAACCCATCCTGGGAATAGATCCTTACGGGGTGCGTGAGTTCCTGGAAATGATCGTGAAACTTAGCAAGGAAGAAGGACTTACCGTGCTCTTCTCTTCACATCACCTCTACCAGGTGCAACAGGTATGCGACCGCGTGGGATTGTTCGTTGGAGGAAAATTGCTGGCGGAAGGTGATATCAATACCTTATCCCGGAAATTGTTCGGAAACAGCCCTTTTGCCGTCGAGGTGGGAGTGCCCGGCAATGCGGAAAGAGATCCGGCCATACATGCTGGATTTATAGAAACCTTAATGAGCGTGAAAGGCGTCCTGAAAATAAAAGAGAAAAATCATAAGATGTTGATAGAGTGCGTACAGGATGTGACCCCGGATATTTCCCGGACGATTATACAGGCGGGTTTTGAACTGACTTATCTTACGAAAAAAGAATACGGACTGGACGATATCTATTACCGGTATTTTGAAGGAGGAACAGATCATGACTGACACCGTCGAACAAATACAGGCCTCTCACGGGAAAGGAATGACGGGAAGGCTCCGTTTTGTGCTCTTTTCCGGGGTGCGGAAGAAAAGAGAAAACCATGTGGTTCATCCTTTCAGGGTGATCGTCGAAAGGGAAATCGGAGATCAGATCAGGAGCTGGCGTTTTATCATACTGATCCTGATCATTGCCCTCACAACCCTGGGGTCTCTTTATACGGCCCTGACCAATATTAGCGAGGCGATAAAACCCGACGACCCGGCCGGCTCTTTTATCTTCCTGAAACTGTTTACCATTTCGGACGGGACGTTGCCTTCTTTTATCGTTTTTATCAGCTTTCTGGGACCGTTGCTGGGCATTGGTCTGGGGTTTGATGCGGTCAACTCCGAACACAACAACGGCACTTTAAGCCGGCTTTTGGCGCAGCCCATACACCGCGATTATATCATCAATGCCAAATTTGTGGGATATCTTACCGTTATCAGTGAGATGTTTTTTGCGCTGGGCTTTCTGGTGATGGGAATCGGGATCATTGCGACAGGTATTGCTCCATCCCCCGAAGAGTTTTTGCGTATTGTCCTGTTTCTCTTGCTGAGTATTATCTATGTGGCTTTCTGGCTGAATATGTCTATCTGGTTCTCAGTGCGTTTCCGTCAGCCGGCTACCGCAGCGTTGACAGGTATTTCCGTATGGATATTCTTCACGGTGTTCTATCCCCTTATTGTGAGTCTTATCATGAAGGGAATATCAAACCCTGCCTGGGTATCCAACCCCTCTTATCAGATACTTCTTGAAAAGCTGAAGCTGGGGTTGATGCGTTTTGCCCCGAATGTACTTTTCAGTGAAGCCACCGGCACGCTGTTGATGCCTACGGTACGCAGTCTGGGTCCTTTGACCATGGAGCAGATAGCCGGTACGGTCCCCGGCCCTTTACCTCTCGGACAAAGTGTCCTGCTGATATGGCCGCATGTGACGGCCCTCATCTCAGGCACCGTCCTCTTTTTTGTCCTGGCATATGTGCCGTTTATGCGGAGAGAGATAAGGTCGAGATAAGACAGAAATAAATATGATTTGCATTATGCGGCCGCAACCGTTCCTGCCCGAATGAATTTGTTCAGGCGGGCGGACCTGCCCCGGGGTAGTTCATGAGACAATGAAAGAAAGCGTTAGACGAGGACTTTCTTTACATGCGAACCAGTGGATATTATGGTGACAGTAGTCAAACAAGCATAGACCCGGTCATTTTGTACCAACTATGTTTGGCAGGTTATTTAGAAAACCTGAGCCGTGACCGCATGTTTATTGAATATAGCAGTATGCGCATGGACATTCTCTGCTTTTTGGGCGATGATTTTGATGAGCCCTTGCCCCGGCACAGCACCCTGAGCAGAGCCCTTCAATGAGGTCCCGGAAGTTTGGTTTGTCCTGCAGATGTGCTTCTTACTGCCTAATGAAATGATTAAACATCTCGGAACAATTGTCGTCTGTATCCTTTGGAAAATCGTTCAATAATAAAGAATCCTGCCCTACCCAAACATCCATTTTATTATTGATATTGTTGTTTAACAAAATTACAAAATGATACTTATAGGGGCCCTCCCCAGTCACGTTTTTTGATTCGAAAACGACCCTTTCTTTCCAAATAATCGCATGGTTCGTGTAAAAGATCACCTTTCCCTTTTCCAGAAATTCCAATGAATATGTATGGTGTGTTTGTGTCGAATCGATCAGCTGATAGTTCCAGAGCGTATCGGCATCACAATGGTTGCGAACCTCATACGTCTCTGTCCAGTTCCATGTACCGATCAGTATTGACATTTCTCCTTCCAACTTATCTTTTTCACAAGCCGCAACAGCAAAGACGCATAAGCAGAGTATCAGCAAACGAAATGACTTCATAAATCAAATATACGATTTTTTGTATGCCTTACAACGGGGTTGCCAAACGCAGTTCCGTACCGGGGGCGTAAGCTGCCGGGCTCCAATAATTATGACTGCTTGACCTTTTTCTAATTTCTGTTTAATGGGTCAGGTTAAAAATGAGCTTGAGGTAAACTTTCTTACCGGCAAAGGGAGCGTAGAGATCCTGATACTTGTTTAATTTTTCAATGTTCGAAGCTACTTCTTTTTTCATCTGGTCATAGACACAATTACAAGCTGTTACCTTAAAACTTCCGTTTTCCTGAATAGTAATCTCGACGGTTACACAACATTCGATATTGTCATCCAGAGCAAATTTGGGATAATCAAGATTTTCCTTAAGATAACTGGCTACCGATCTGGAGACAGCCCTGGAAGCACGGACAGATTCATTGGCAAAGACATTTGCTGAGAAAAAAATGCCTGATACCATTACTAAAATTGCGATTCGTGTTTTCATTTTTGTAAATTTAATGAATAAATAGATGCATAAATAAGCCTTGAAGTTCGCTCAATGATAGCTATATGGTCAAGAATACATATATTATGAAATCCGGAGGAAAGGATGGACGAACCGAATAAGCCTGATTTTTTCATGATCGTCATATTTCTAGGTAGATAGTTGGGCTGTAGTTCATTTGAATGACGACCGGAAAAGGGATTCGTTGCAGGATCAGCATAATAAAATGATTTTTATTAAAACAGGCTTACATGAGGCTTAATGGACAAATTGGTTGATAAAAACCTTTGAAATCGTTACTATTATTAGTTTTGAAGCAAATCAAAACCTATGAATAAAAAAATGTATTCACAGTGGCAGCCCAATGGTGAAAAAAAACGGTATTGTAAAAGGGAAACAGCTATATAGATGTCATGTATGTGGCAAACAATTTTTGGGAGGAGCAAGGTTATTTCCTTTTTTATTCTTCCCGGATCCAGTTCACCAGTCCTTTTTTCCGGATGATCTCCATCAACTTATCCGGGAGCGGAGTGAAGGAGAAGGTTTTATCCGCTATTTGAATCGTTCCGCCATTCAGATCAACCGATACTGTATCGCCGGGTTGATAAGCATCCACAGCTTGTGGCAATACGATCAACACCAGTCCCTGGTTGACGGCCGAGCGGAAGAAGATACGGTTGACCGATTTAACGAGGACAGCCTGTACACCTGCATGGGCCAACCCTACAGAAGGATGTTCGCGTGAGCTGCCGCAACCGAAATTTTCACCGGCGATAATGATATCTCCCGCCATGACGTTCCCGGAGAAATTAGGATCGAAACCTGCAAACAGATGGGGGAGGATGGCTTCGGGATCGGAGCTCAGCACTTTGTACGTGAGATGGCCGGCAAACATCTGATCGGTGTTGAGGTCATTTACATCTTTGTAGTTCCATACGCCGTTTACCCTGCGACTTTCCCCTTCGGGAATGGTCAGGGTGGGCGAGGGTTCGTGACGGTAAGGAAAGGTTTCCTGGCCCGGTTGGGGCCGCGGGTCAGTAATGACTCCGCGAACGGCCGAAACGGCTACTGTCGCCGGTGAGGCCAGGTAGATGGAAGCGTTTTTGTTGCCCATGCGTCCGAGGAAGTTACGGTTGGCGGTCGAGATTACGTTGTAGCCGTCGGCGGGGATCCCCTGGCCGGTACCCAGACAGGGACCGCAGGAGGGGGTGAGGATCGTAGCTCCGGCCTCCACCAGCGTCTCGACGGTGCCGTCTTTCATGGCGGCAAGGTAGATCTCCCGCGAGGCCGGGGAGACCAGCAGTTGAAAGCCTTCCTTCACTTTCTTTCCACGGATGTAACGGGCGGCCAGTTGCAGATCGTCCAGGCGGCCGTTGGTGCAGGTACCGATCAGTCCTTCGTTCAGCGGGGTGCCGGCCACCTCTGCCAGTGCTCTGACGTTATCTACGTAGTGCGGTGCGGCTACCAGCGGGAAGAGATCATCCAGGTTGATCTCTATCTCACGGATATAACGGGCACCTTCGTCGGCCCAGATACCATTAAGGTGTTTCTCTCCGTAAAAAGAGGCCAGCACTTCGTCGGCGGGAAAGACAGCATTCTTAGCACCCATCTCCGAGGCCAGGTTAGCCAGTGTCATACGCTCGGAGATACCCAGCGTCTTTACTCCCGGACCATGATATTCGATAGAGAGGTAGTTGGCGCCCGACGAGGTGATCATGCCGATGATCCAGAGAGAGAGGTCCTTGGCAAAAACCTCCTCAGGCAGTTGGCCGTAAAGAGTGATCTTGAGGGATTCGGGCACACGTAACCAGGTCTCTCCTCTTTTCCAGATGCCCGCTGTCTCGGTGCGGTCGATACCGGCTGCCAGCGCATTGAAAGCGCCGGCTGTACAGGTATGACTGTCACTGCCGACGATGATCATCCCGGGCCGGGCATGATACGACATGATCTGATGGCAGATACCCCGGCCTGCATCATAGAACATTCTGATGCCTTGCTCCCTGACCATGTCCCGGATAGCCTGGTACTGTGTGGCCAGGGTGGCACTGGTGGGAGGTGCGTTGTGATCCAGTACGACCAGCAGACGCTCCGGATAAGCGATCTTCTCGCCGTTCATCTTCTGAAAAGTCTGGTAGATGCTGGCTGTGTTGTCATGGGACAGGACAATGTCCGGCTGCCGGAAAACAATGCTCCCTGCCGGAGCCCCCAGGATCTTTTCTGCAAATGTCTGTGATGCCATGGTGGTGAGGCTTAATGGTTATTGGTGCTGGAATTAGGGTTTAGGATATTCGTTATTCGACATTTCTTATTCGATATTTAAAATAATCCTCCGTGCTGATAGATTTCCATTTGCACTTCCGAGAAAGGATGTACTTTCCCTTTTTTACCGTTCCTTAGATTTTCCAACTCTCCGGTCTCCAGGTTCAGACGTATGATATCGCCCTGCCGTACCTCCGGTTCGCCGAGGTCATCGTAGGTAAGCACGGGAAAAGCTGCGTTGATGGCATTGCGTTCGTAGATAGCGCCGAAAGAGCGGGCCAGGATGGCCTGTACGCCCAGGCTTTTAAAACAATCTACAGCCTGCTGCCGGGAGCTGCCGGCGCCGAAGTTTTTTCCTGTAATGATGATATCGCCCGGCCGGACTTCTTTGGGAAAATGTTCATAACCCTCCAGGTTGTTCAGGGCATACTGTCCCATTTCTTTGATGTCGGTGACCGTCAGGTAACGGTTATGGAAGATCATGTCGGTGTCAATGTTATCCCGCTCAATCACCCACACCCTTCCTTCCAGGACCACCGGCAGGTTATGGGGTTTTTGTTTTTCTGCAGATTTCCGTATGCGTTCTTCTTTTTCCCTGATGTCGAATACCGCCGGCTTCTCTGGGATGTCATCGGCAGTGGTGATGTAACCTGCCACGGCTGAGGCTGCCACTACGGCAGGGGAAGCCAGATATACTTCACCTTTGCCCTGTTTTCCCGGAAAGTTACGGTTTCCGGTGCTGATGGTGACCTCACCCGGTCCGTTCTGTCCTACCTGGCCGGCGGCACAACCGGCACATCCCGCATTGGAGACCAGGGCGCCGGCGTCCTTGAAAATTTTCAACAGTCCCTCTGTCAGGCATTGTACCCATACTTTGTCGGTGGTAGGGACAATCTTCAGCACCACCCCGGGTGCCACTTTCTTCCCTTTCAGAATATCTGCCACCACACGCATGTCTTCAATGCGCCCGTTGGTACAGCTTCCCACAAATGCCGAGTCGATCTTGGTTTTTTTGACCTGATCAACAGGCACCGTATCATGCGGTTTACCGGGCCGGGACACCCGGATAACAAAGCTCCCCGCATCCAGATCAATAACCCTGTCGTAACGTGCATCCGGATCGGCATAGACCGGCTCGATCTCTTTTCCGGTGCGACTTTCGCAATACTGCATCACTTCCTTGTCGGGCGGAAAAAGAATGGTGATAGCTCCCATCTCGGTAGCCATCGAAGCGATGGTGATACGGTCATACAAATGCAACCGGTTCACCACATCCCCATACATCTCTATGGAATAGCCCAACAGTTCATTGGCACCGAAACGGGCCAGCAGGTTCAGCACCACTTCTTTGGCTGTGATGCCGGCAGGCACTTTACCGTTCAGGTTTAGCTTAACCGAAGGAGGTACTTTGAACCAGACACTGCCCTTGGCCCAGGCGGCAGCGATGTCTTTGTCACCCATACCCTGTCCGAAAGCACCCACAGCCCCCAGGATGTTGGCATGCGAGTCGGTAGAGACGGCTGTTACTCCCGGGTACACCAACCCTTCCTCAATGAGCAGGTGCGTGCCTATGCCGGAGTTGATGTCATATACTTTGATCCCGTGCTTCCGGGCAAAAATACGACAGATTTGCTGGTTGGTGGCGTATTTCTGGTCTGAACCGGTAGGGTTGGTGTCAAAGGTAAAAAACGTGCGGGCCGGATCAGCCAGGGTCAAGGCATGATCCTCCATGTTTTTGACCACATTGGCTCCCCCGAAATCCCGGGCTACCCGTACGTCGATAAACACATCCACGATCTCTCCCGGATGCACTGCTTTTTTGCCGGCATGTGCCGCAATGATCTTCTCGATGATCGTCATTCCCATGGTTTAATTTCTTTGGTGTAAAGATACAATATTTGTATAAACCCAAAGGCTGCATCAGAAAGCTCGAGAGCGCCGAACTGATGTGTTCGTTGGGGTAATGTTGGGGATAAAGATAAGGAGGATGTTTGGAGACGGATGATCGTTTCCGGAAGCAGTGATGAGCATTATTTTGCCGGCACCAACTGATTCTGGAAAATTAATTTCGTCCTGACATTATCCTTGTATTCACTGACATTGAGGATCTTTCCGGATTTGTTTTTGATGGTAACCAGTCCGTTTAACTTATCGTTTACCCAGGTTCCTTCAAGGATTAACCCGTTTGTGGCATATAAAACGCCTTTCCCGTTTTTCAGGTTATCCTTCCATCCCCCCACATACTTCTGGCCGTTGGGCCATACATAGGTTCCCCGGCCGTTCTTTTTATCATCCTTCCATGTTCCCCAATATCCCAGTTCGGGCAGGAAACGCATAAAATAAGTGTCTGGATTCTTGAGATGCTTCAGGATCTTGAATTTCTCAGGATACCTTTTTATGGCAGGGAAAAGATATCGTTTGGTGGAGGCAAAGCCCAATTGCTCCAACACCACATAATCCGTGCTTTTGCTTTTCAGATATTCAATTTGTTTTTCCTTGTCCAGGGTACTGGCATAGCCCGTAACATACCTCCGCGAAAAAAGGTAGAACAGTTGTCCTTTCCGGCAGGCAATGACCGACGTGTCGGGTGTGTTTTTATAAGCCCAGCGTGCAATCTCAAAGTAGTTATTGTATTTCTTCGGATAAGGGGCTTTTGCACGGAACTCCAGAATCCTTAAAGATTCTTTTCCATAGCTTTTGATGGCAAAAAGACTTATTGCCACCAGGGTGAGAGGGATAATCAGCGGATTACGGAGTTTGATTGTTTTTTGTTCTATCAGGGTAAGGAGTTCGATGATCCCGTTGATAAAAAGAAAAGTAAGAAGCGGAATGAACGGTAACAGAAACCGGACTCCTATCCATACCACAGGCCAGAGCAGCAGGATGCCAAAGGTGGCCAATAAATAATAAAAGAAAAAATCCGCATATTTTCTCAGTCTGATTAGTCCGTAGATCATGATCAGAACCACGATGATCCCGATGATCCATTCTTTCATCGCAATCGGATTTTTATAATTGGTTACCTGTATGAAATCAAAGATTCCCGAAGGAATCTCCCGGGTTATATATCTTTCCAGATTCTGGAAGAAACGGGAAAACCAATCCCCGAAATGCATAGGTCCCAGCTCGGGACGGTATGGGTTTACCATGAACATGGAGTGCACATACGGACTGCCTCCCAGCTTCTGGGTGCGGATAACCCAGGGCAGAGCCAACAGGATAAAACCGGCGGTTATGGTAGCCAGGTATTTCCAGTTCTTCCTGACCCCAAGATATAAAGCAATTCCTACAAAAAGGGATAACCCTGTGGCTCGGATGTAATAATTGAAAGATAACGTAAGTATCAACAGCAGGAAAATTCCGTTTTTTAACAGGGGTTTTGAGAAATCGGTCTTCATGAATAACCAGATGGCCAGGAGCGAGA
The DNA here is from genome assembly GCA_021157415.1 of Bacteroidales bacterium. Taxonomy (GTDB): domain Bacteria; phylum Bacteroidota; class Bacteroidia; order Bacteroidales; family VadinHA17; genus DRPN01. The sequence continues at coordinate 38,618 of JAGGWN010000007.1, forward strand.
AGAACAGGAATGGGATCTCACTCATCATGATGAATGAGTAGTTCAATAGATGAAAATTGTATATCAGAAACAAGACCGTTATAAAAGGAACATGGTTGTTGCCCGTCAGTTGCCGTATGATGAGATAAAGCAAAGCCAGTGACAAAAACAGAAAAAACCCGTTTAGTTTTTTAATGAAGATAATGTTGGTTGAAAAAATCTTCATGGCAGCGGCAATGATCACGGGATAACCGGGAGGAAAATGATTGTGCGGAGTCTTTTCAATGCTGTGGATATTGGTATATCCCTGTCCGGTAGCCAGAGCGGTGCCCAGAATATAATAGCCTGCATTGTCTCCCCCCAAAAAAATCTTTTCGTCAAAAACTTTGTGATAAGTCTTGAAGAAAGAAGCTGAGAGGATGATGACATATAAAAACAGAAGGACTACATGCATGACCTTCCCAAAGGATGCTGATTTGTCATTATTGTCCTTTTCCGGTTTCCTCATGAAAAAGGAAAATTAAGGAACGTCATTTTCCAAAACGATACTCCGTCCCGGATATTTCATTCCAGTTCGACTTAATGAAGAAGAATTAAAAGTATAAAAGTATAAAAATATTTGTTCGGATGGCAAATCCGTTGTTTATTTTACCAGTTTCAGGCAGAGGTCATTTCCTTTGAGCTCTCACTGTATGTATGGTCTGTCAGCCATCACTCTTCCTCGTTATCGTTCCACCGGACCAGGGGGGAGTGATAAAAATTAATCCCCATGATGTCAAGCCGGGAAGCAAAGTGTCCCAGGCGTATCTTATAATGATCCCATGTTCTTTCGGAAGCCGGGGTCCAGCCTATCTCGGCATGGCCGGCCAGGCGTGGGAAGACCATATATTCCAGCTCTTTCATATTCGTAATGGTTTCCGTCCAAAGCGGGGATTCGACGCCCAGGATATTTTTCTTATCCACGCCGGGTACCAGGGTGGCAGGATCCCAGTCATAGGCTTTGTCAACTTCGACATAGCCCGCCCAATGCAGCCCCAGGGTACAGGTGGAGTCATATTGCATGTCCAGGTAGGTCCTGGAGGCGGGCGACATAATCACTTGTGCTCCCTGGCGGACTCCTTTCAGTGTGTTCTCGTTGTTGGCCCAGAATTGAATGACCGTACTCTTATCTATGACGGAGTTGGCGATTTCATCCCAGCCGATCACATACTTTTTGTGAGCCCATACGATCTCCTGCGTTCGTTCTATAAACGGGATGTAATCTTTCATGGGAGTAACATGCGACTCGTCCCCGCCGATATGGATCCAGGGACCGGGTGTTATGGCAGCCAGTTCTCTCATCACATCATCGATAAAGCTGTACACCGTATCCTTCGAGGTGCATAGCGTGCTGAAACCTACGTTGGTCCCCGTGTAAAGTTTACGGGGTTTGTTATCACAATTCAGCACTCCGTATGAGGCCAGGGCGGCGTTGGTATGGCCGGGCATATCGATCTCCGGAATGATCGTGATAAATCTGTCAGCAGCATATTTTACCAGGTCTTTATATTCTTCCCGGGTATAAAACCCTCCCTGGCCACCCCCAACTTCGGTGCTGCCACCCGTTTCGGTAAGTTTCGGCCAGGACTTGATCTCTATACGCCATCCCTGATCATCCGAGAGATGCAGGTGCAACATGTTGATCTTGAAAAAAGCCAGCATATCCATATATGCTTTCACATCTTCCGGCGGGAAGAAATGACGTGCTACATCCAGCATAGCACCCCGGTAAGCATACTCCGGCTTGTCGGTTATCGTTCCGGCAGGCACCAGCCATGACACTCGCTGTACGGATTTTTGCTCTATCTCATCGGGCAATAACTGTCTCAGGGTCTGCACCCCATAGAACAGTCCGGCCGGTTGGTAGGCCGTGATTGAAATCATCTCCGGGGAAACCCTCAGGACATATCCTTCTTTGCCCAGTTTTTCCTCGTTCCTGGAAAGAAACAGAAAAATGTCCTTTTTCCCTTTGGTCTTGTTGGTCGCTTTGACAGGTAATTTATAACCGGTTGCCGTATGAAGAAATGCAGAAAGATAATCCCCTACCCGGAAAGCTTCATCCGAGCCGTTGGAAACATAAATGACAGCCCCTCTTTTAAGCCTGAAAGCACCATCTGCCGGAACGACTTTCGCCGGCAGGGGGATCAGACTTGCTTTATCCATGGGGGCCGTTGTTTCTTTGGTACAGTGACTGATTATCAGAGCAGTCAGTATTACAAAAAACACCCCTCCAAAAATCTTCAGATAACGAAACTTTCCTTTCTTCATGATATCATTTTTTAAATTATAAAAAACCCCAAAAATCATTCCAAATAAGGTAATATAACGTAGATTTTGAAAATAAATTTTTTTCAGAAGGTATTTTTTGCTTATGCACTCAGAAGGAATAATATACACTGACCTTATATGCGAAATTATCTTGCACCGCCGGGAACCTGTACGGTCCGTACCGGTAAAGCATCCCCAGCCCCAGGTCGGTGAACTGCAGGTTCAGCAGCCGCCGGATCACGAATCCGGATTCATAATATCCTTTTTCCGGAGTGTTGAAGTTATAATTCCGGTGATATCCGGGATGAGAGAGAGTGCCGAAGGTCATATTCGTTACCAGCAGCAACCGGGGTTTCCATTTACGCACATGGACAAGCAGATCCCGGAAATCCCACGTGAGGAAGAGTGATGCATACCGGTCGGAGAGGAACTCATCGGTACGCATGGTGCCGAAAGAATTGGGTGCATAGAGTGTGAAATTGCGGTAGGTGCCGTTGGCAGCAAATAATTCGGTAGCCGGTGTGCTGCCCGTGACGATGCCTGCGTTAAGCGTCCAGATCAGGTCGCCGTAATAATTTGTTTTCAGGATGTCAGAGATACGCAGGTCGAAGCGGTTGTATGAAAAATCTCCATCCCAGACTCCTTTTAGTCCGCGGGTGTATTTGAACCGGACCACCGGATAATCCGACCCCAGCGATACAGGCCCCCGGGTTGTTTCGATGACTTTCTCACGGAAGGCAAAACGGAATTCGGCCGTGGCAAAAGTGAGACGATAGGTTTGCGAGGTGTCCACAGCGCTAAAAGGAATATACATGTAATTTTTAAAAGCCGATTTGTTTTGCCGGACGAAACCCAGGTTCCACTTGAAGTCCCGCAAAGGTTTCATGCGAAATCCGTAATGCATCTCTATTCCTTCTGTTTTATTCATCCGCCGGGTAAAAAAGTCACTGTAGCTGTTGAGGTCGATCCAACGGAAACGTTCTCCCTCAAAGGAAGATTTTCCGCCCGGAATGGCTTTATAATAATAGTCAAGGCGCACTACCGATTCGGAAGATTTGTGTATGTTAAAGGAGAGGCTGGTGCCATATTTGGCGGTTTTATCACGGAAACCGTATCCACCGAAACCTCCCAGACGGATAACCTTCGAAAAACGACGGTTGGTATGTATGCCCGCACCCAGGTATAACCCTTCATAGTCGTTGTAACGCATCAACTTGTCCGGTTCAATATCTACGGGTCCTGCAGGGATGGAACCGGTCATAAGGGTCTGAACAACATCTGCATACTTGTCAAAGTTTTCGGCTTTGCCGATAGAATCAATGATATGGTACGTTTCTTTTTCCTTGCCGGTAAGGGGTGACACGCGGTACTGCTGCCAGAAATCTTCTTTCTTCCGGATGGCCCCGGGCTCTATCTCCACCTCATGTAATCCGAAATCTTTCTTCCTTATATCTGGGTTCAGGTCAATGTCTCTGAGATAACTGATGCCATGAGCGACAAGGTTATAGGTTTTGCCATTGTGTTCGAAATTGGCTGTCTTGAAAATAAGGTCCGTATTCAGTTGTACCGGAAACCAAATGCTGTCGATCCTTTGATATGCCTGTTGTATTTTTACCAGAATGCCCATGGTGTCTTTGGCCAGTTCGGCTTTGACATTCCGTATGGCCCAACCCCGGCTGTTGATGGAAAGAAATCCTTTCAGCCCGTCAAATTTAGTGTTCCGTTTTGGGCGAAAAGAGATGATATACGTTGTGTCGCCCGGACTGTGGAGCACCGTATCCTCCATGAGAAAGAAATATTTTTTCGTGCTGCCCCTGCTGACAGGATTGATATAGGTCTTGCTGAGGATGTTTATCTTTTCACGGTAAAAAGTGGTGGATTGTAACTGAGAGATCATAAAGACAATAATAGGATCCCTGAATCCTGACACCTTGGTGGCCAATACCTTCTCCTGATTCAGCTCAGGCTTGATATACAAGCGCCGGATAACCGTTTCCATCAGGAAGAGATGCTGCTTCTCCAGCAGTTTACGGAGCTTCAGCTCGGAGGAGTCGAGTTGGGTGGTGTCTTTCATCCATAGCGAATCAATATCGACGGTGAAGGTCATTTTGTCATACGAGACATAACTGAATTTTTTCAGTTTCTCCGGGTCATTGCGGCTGCGGTTATCCACAGCTAGCCGGATGATGCGATGAGCCGGATTCTCTCCGGGAAAGACCTTCACTGCACCCAGTTGCACCGGCTTGTAAACCATCTTAATGTTCTGAATTTCCCGGGTATAATCAATGTGCCAGATCAGGGGTTCATAGCCCACGTAGGATAGCCTGAGACAACAAGTGTTCTGGGGAATGGTCAGGGAGAATTTTCCTTCGATATCGGTGGTGGTTCCCTGTTGGCCGTCTTCGGTGACGATGTTCACAAAGACCAGTGGAGAGTGATCACTAGCATCGGTAACCCTCCCTTTGATGACGGTCTCCTGTGCCGGCAAAAGAGAAGGGATAAGCCATAAGATCATGAATGATAGAAACTTGTGCATGGGCTCTCCATTGATTTTGAACTTCAAAGATAGAAACTCTTTTTTGTCAATCTGAGAAATACATATTTAAATGCATATTTAAATATGTATTTAAATAAATATATTTTAAACCCAAATCGTGCATTGGGAAGCTCGAGAGAGCCGGACTGATGCGCAGGTTGGTGTTGGGTTTCGTTGTGTGTCCTGCGTTACCACAGGGTACGAAGATAAATAAAAGTTCTTTGAAATGGTAACGAAACTGTAATCAAGATGGTAGACAGTAAACTGCTGAATAGGCAACGAGCCAAACC
>JAGGWN010000126.1 GCA_021157415.1 Bacteroidales bacterium
GAGTTGAGGAGTTGAAAAGTTGAAGGGTTTTGCATATGGCAATGAAGCAAAAGGATTTTTCTATTGCTTATTAGGGTTTATTATTCTGCAGAAGATCGTTAGTATGTTACGAGTAAAATTGCGAAAAACAGAAGAGGCTGTGTCCGGCCAATTTCTGAAGGGATAGTATCCATGAATAAACATCTTGGAAAGGAAACCAAATAATTGCTTTTCATCCTTTTTCCACCGAAGCCCTGGCGGAGGTTGTGGGCACAAGTGAACCCTTCAACTATTCAACTCTTCAACTCTTCAACTCCTCTTTATCTCCATCCAGACCATTATTATTTTCAGTCCGGTCAGGGTCTTTTTGTTTATAGAACTTCCGGTAAAACAATAGAATGATGGCTACTCCCACGGTGATGGAAGAGTCGGAAAGGTTGAATACGGGACGGAAGAAAACAAACTCCTCTCCTCCCCAAAAAGGGACCCAGTGCGGGAAAGTGCTTTTTATCAGGGGAAAATACAGCATATCCACCACCTTCCCATAAAGGAACGGAGCATAGCCGCCATTCCTGGGGAACAGGTGGGCCACATGAAAATAACTGTCATCAAAGATAAGGCCGTAGAAAGCACTGTCGAGGATGTTACCCAGCGCCCCGGCAAAGACCAGAGACACAGCCACCACCAACCCTGCCGGAGCTTTGGTACGTATCAGGTGTACAATATACCAGCCGATGGCGCCGATGGCCACGATGCGGAACAGGCTCAGAATCATCTTACCGGTCTTCCCGGCCAGCTCCATGCCGAAAGCCATACCGTTGTTCTCAATGAAATGCAACAAAAACCAATGATCAATCACCGGGATCTCCTGTCCGATAACCATATGTGTCTTGATCCATATCTTAAAAACCTGGTCAGCCAGAAGCACAAAAAAGATGGTAAGGATAGATTTCTTTGTTAAAGACATAACGACATTTTTCTCCGTCAGCTAACAGCCCTGATCAGACATTATTATTGTCTTTTTTTTGCTTCTATACTCAGGGTGGCATGAGGCACTGCACGCAGTCTCTCCTTGGAGATCAGCTTGCCTGTCTCCCGGCAGATGCCATACGTCTTGTTTTCTATACGCACCAATGCTGCCTCCAGATGCTGGATGAACTTATGTTGCCGCTGGGCCAGTTTACCCGCTTCTTCCTTGGATAAGGTAGTGGCTCCTTCTTCGAGCACTTTGAAAGTGGGAGAAGTATCTTCTGTGTCGTTACTCTCCTCGTGCGTAATTGCATTTTTTAAAAGATTATAATCTTTTCTTGCTTTTTCCAGTTTATCCAAAATGATCTGCCGGAATTCCTCCAGTTCTTCATCGGAATATCTTGTCTTTTCTTTCTCGGCCATAACTCAACAATTTTTCTAAATATACTAATAATATCAATGTAAAATTCAAAAATATCAGGACACAAAGATAAAAAATCCCGTGTACCTAACTCTCTCTCCGAACAGAAATTAATGTTTTCACATTCTCGGCCAGTTCCACTTCAAAAACATTCTCTCCATCCAGCTCGTTTTCCAGCAGGATATCTCCTGCAAGTGTCTGTGTTGCAATATATTCTTTATGATGTAATACCGCGGATTCTATTGCTTCATGTTTTTGAATACGAATGCTGATCTTATCGGTTACATTAAACCCGCTCTCTTTCCTAATGTTCTGGATCCGGTTGATCAGTTCGCGGGCAATCCCTTCTTCCCGCAACTCATCGGTGATGGTAATATCCAGGGCTACGGTTAAGGGTCCGTCGCTGGCCACCAGCCAACCCGGGATATCCTCGGAATAGATCGTCACATCTTTATCCGTGATGGTAATCTCTTCTCCCTCAAGGACAAAAGTATAGGCCTTCTCCTGCTCCAACCGCCGGATATCCTCCTGGCTCATGCCGGCAATAGCCGTCGAGAGTTGTTTCATTTTTTTTCCGTATTTCGGTCCCAGTCTCTTAAAGTCCGGTTTGATTCTTTTTACCAGGATGTCCGCCGTATCCGGGACATATTCCACTTCCTTTACGTTCACTTCGGATAAGATCAGGTTTTTCACCGCCTCAAATTTCTTCCGGAAGCTTTCTTCCGACACAGGCAACATAATTTTATTCAGGGGTTGCCGCACTTTGATGTTCACCTTACGTCGCAGGCCCAAGACCATGGAAGAGACTTCCTGAGCAATCATCATACGTTCTTCAAGGTCTTTATCTATCAGGCTCTCATCCGGTTCCGGGAAATCTGTCAGGTGCACCGAATCGGCCGGATAGCGTCCTGTAATTCCGTTCAGATCGGTAAAAATCCGGTCCATGTAAAAAGGCGCAATGGGTGCTGCCAGGATAGCTACCGTTTCCAGACAGGTGTATAGCGTCTGATAAGCTGCAATTTTGTCTTTTGAATATTCTCCGCCCCAATAGCGTTTACGGTTTAGGCGCACATACCAGTTGCTCAGGTTCTCCATGATGAAATTCTGAATCAGCCGGGCGGCACGGGTAGGCTCATACCGGCGGTACATCTCACCAACCTCTTTAACCAGGGTGTTCAACAGGGAGATGATCCACCGGTCGATCTCGGGCCTTTCAGCCATCGGCACTTCCGGCTCATTATATACAAAACCATCGATGTTGGCATACAGGACAAAGAAAGAATAGGTGTTGTACAAGGTACCGAAAAACTTGCGTTTTACTTCTTCCAGTCCTTTGGGGTCGAACTTCAGGTTATCCCACGGCTGAGCATTGGTGATAATATACCAGCGAAGAGGATCGGAGCCGTGTTTCTCGATGGTCTCGAACGGATCGACGGCATTACCCAGACGTTTGGACATCTTGTTGCCATTTTTATCAAGCACCAACCCGTTGGAAATAATGTTTTTATAAGCCACCGTGTCAAAGAGCATCACGGCCAGGGCATGGAGGGTGAAAAACCATCCGCGGGTCTGGTCCACTCCTTCGGCGATAAAGTCGGCCGGAAATTTGTTATATAATTGTTTTTCATCGGTAGCAAAAGGATAATGATTCTGGGCATAGGGCATGGCGCCACTGTCAAACCACACGTCTATCAGGTCCGGTTCACGAAACATTTTCTTCCCGTGATCCGAGACCAGGATGATCTCATCCACCACAGGCCGGTGCAGGTCAAACTGCTCATAGTTCTCTTTCGACCAGTCCCCCTCACGGTAATCTTTCAACGGATTATCTTTCATAAAACCGGCTTCAATAGCCTTCTCAATCTCCTGCTTCAGCTCAGCTACCGAGCCGATGCATTTTCTTTCTTTTTTATCTTCCGACAACCAAACCGGTAACGGCGTGCCCCAGTATCGGGAGCGGGACAGGTTCCAATCTACCAGGTTCTCCAACCACTTGCCGAAACGGCCCTGTCCTGTTGCTGCCGGTTTCCAGTTGATCGTTTTGTTCAGTTCAATCATACGATCGCGCAAAGCTGTGGTTTTAATAAACCATGAATCAAGCGGATAATACAGCACCGGCTTGTCAGTGCGCCAGCAGTGCGGGTAATTGTGTATATGTTTTTCAATCCTGAAGACACGGTCGAGTTTTTTCAGATGCACCACGATGCTGACATCAATGCTTTCAGCATCCGGCGGGAGGGTCTCATCGTATTCGTTTTTCACATAACGCCCGGCAAACGGTTTGTATGCTTCCTTATTCACTTTCTCGTTAACAAAATCAGGATCCAGTTTTTCGATGGCAAAAAACCGTCCTTTTTTATCTACCATGGGCTGTAGATTTCCTTCTCTGTCTCTCAGCAGTAAGGGCGGGATATCATTTTCCCTGCCCACGCGGGCGTCGTCGGCCCCAAAGGTAGGAGCAATGTGCACAATCCCCGTACCTTCTTCGGTGGTCACAAAATCTCCCGTTACCACACGGAAAGCTTTATCACCCGGATCCACCCATTTGAGCAGTTGTTCATACCGGATGCCTGTCAGCTCTTTTCCGGAATACACGGACACCACTTTCCACGGAATGTTTTTATCCCCTTGTTTGTACTCTTCCGCTCTCAGTTCCGCATTTTTCTCCGGAAAATACACCGGAAGCCGGTCTTCTGCAAGAATTACCGTAACGGGTCTCCCGGAATAAGGATTGAAAGCCCTGACCTCCACATAGCGGATATTGGGTCCTACAGCCAGGGCGGTATTGGAAGGCAAAGTCCAAGGAGTGGTCGTCCAGGCCAGGAAAAAGACCTCATCCGTGTCTGTTTTTTCAAAGAGGAACTCTGATTTATCATCTCTGATCACCTTGAACTCAGCCACACAGGTGGTGTCCTTCACATCACGGTATGCCCCGGGCTGGTTCAACTCATGCGTGCTCAGGCCGGTACCTGCTGCAGGCGAATAGGGTTGTATGGAATAGCCTTTGTACAGCAATCCTTTTTCATAGAGTTGTTTCAGCAGATACCAAAGGGTCTCTATATAACGGTTGTCATAAGTGATATACGGATTATCCATGTCGATCCAGTAGCCCATTTTGCGGGTCAACTCTTCCCAGGCGCCTGTAAAACGCATCACATCCTGCCGGCACCGTTTGTTATAATCTTCCACCGATATTTTCTTCCCGATATCTTCCTTGGAGATCCCCAGTGCCTTTTCCACACTCAGTTCAACAGGCAGACCGTGGGTATCCCATCCTGCTTTCCGCTCGACGTAATATCCTTCCATCGTCTTAAAACGGCAGAAAGCATCCTTGATGGTCCGGGCCATCACATGATGGATGCCGGGCATACCGTTGGCAGAAGGCGGCCCTTCATAAAAAATAAAAGGCGTGCGACCTTTCCGTTGTTCCACGCTCCGGTGGAAAGTGTTCTCCCCGTCCCATTTTCCCAAAACCTCTTTATTGATCCGGGAAAGATCAAAATCTTTGTATTCGGGAAATTTCTTGCTCATCTGTATGTAGTTATTAAGTTTTATTTCTACTTATTTGTTCTTCCGGCACCTTATGGAAAAATAGCCCACAAAGATAAGAGGTATGCCGGTAAAAAACAAAAGGAAAGACCGATCCGCTTTCACCGGTGGCTATGCCCAATGAAAAATGTTGGGATGTGATCGTCAGCAAGAAAGCAAAGGCGCGAAGAGGTATCGGGTCGAAGGGGTGTAAAGATGCAGAGGTAAAAAAATCGAAGAAGCGCAAGGGAGAAAGAAAATGTTCAGGACATAAAACTCTTTCAGACTTTCCGGTTCTGCTTCAGATACCCTGCCATCTCCTGTTTAACAATCCTGGCAATGTATTTTCCGACGATGTCGAATTCAAGGTTAACGACCGAACCTGTGCGAATATTATGGAAGTTGGTGATGTCGTAGGTATAGGGGATAATGGCCACCTGGAAAGATTCAGGCCGGGCATTGACAACCGTCAGGCTGATACCGTTTACAGCAATGGATCCTTTTTCCACAGTAATATAATCCTCACGTGCAGGCTTATAGGAAAAGGTATAATACCAGCTTCCTTCGGCTTCTTTCACTTCGGTACAAACGGCTGTCTGATCTACATGGCCCTGCACCAGATGGCCGTCCAGAAAGCTGTCCATCTTCATGCTCCGTTCCAGATTGACCTCATCGCCCACCTGCAGCAGTCCCAGATTTGATTTCTCCAGTGTCTCTTTGATGGCTGTGACCGTATAGGTGTCACCCTCCTGCCTGACTACGGTCAGGCATACCCCGTTGTGGGCAATGCTCTGGTCTGTCTTCAACTCCCGGGCAAAAGAACAGCTGAGTGTAATATGCAGGTTTTCCCGGTCTTTTTCCAGGTTCACCACTTTTCCGGTTTCTTCTACTATTCCTGAAAACATAACAATGAATTTTTTTTGCGAAAGTAGTGAAGAAAAGGTTAAAGGACAAGAAAAACACGGATTTATCCTGATAATAAATTGCTTAAAATATTCCTTTTTGAACAGGCCATTTCATTTCTGTTTTTTTATCTCCCTCAGTCTCCCGGACTTCTGTATTTTTGCTTATATTCGTTACCTTACATAACACAACATTATGATTCTTGTAACCGGCGGCAGCGGACTTACCGGTTCCCATCTTTTGCTGGAGCTTAGCAGAAAAGCGGAGCCTTTGCGGGTACTGAAGAGAAATTCTTCGGACATTTCCTGGGTACGCCGCATCTTTGACTACTATGAGCCGGAAAAGGGCGGGGAGTTGTTCTCCTGTATGGAATGGGTGGATGGGGATATCACCGATCCGGACTCGCTGACGGCCGCTTTCCGGGATGTTACGACTGTATATCATACGGCAGGCTATGTCTCCTTTGACCCCGGAGAGTACAAAAGACTACGGAAAATCAATGTTGAGGGCACCCGTCATATGGTAGAACTGTCACTAAAGTACGGGGTGGAACATTTCTGTCATGTAAGTTCCGTGGCAGCCCTGGGGAAGCACCACCAGGGGGATGAGCTGTGGGTATCCGAGACTGACTACCGGAAGATGAGAGAAGAAAGATCCTGCTACGGTTTCTCCAAGTTGCTGGGGGAACTGGAAGTGTGGCGGGCCATGGAAGAAGGACTGCGGGCTGTGATCGTTAACCCGGTAATTATCCTGGGACCAGGGAACTGGAATCGGGGGAGCGCCCGGCTTTTCAAAACCATGCAGAACGGTTCCCCATTTTATCCGCCCGGAAGCAATGGTTTTGTAGATGTGAGGGACGTGGTCCGGATCATGCTTCTACTGACAGAGAGAAGAATCTCAGGGGAACGGTTTGTAATCAATGCGGAAAACCTCAGCTACCGGCAGGTTTTATCATGGATGGCTCAGGGTTTTGGACGTAAAGCCCCATCTATCAGGGCCGGCAAAGGACTGATGATCATGGCAGCCATGGCAGACAAAATGATGAGCCGGCTGGCGGGAAAGCCCCATCTCCTTACCCGCGAGACAGCCCGTACAAGCAGCTCACATATTTTTTACAACAATGAGAAGATTAAGAGTACACTCAGCTATGAGTTTATTCCGGTAAAAGAAGCGATAGACCAGGCTGTCACGTTTTTTTTGTCTCTCACAGATGACACAGATCAGCGCAGATAACATTTGCATAGCCATAAAGAGTCTTGTCAACAAGGAACCTCAACCTTTTAACCCAAAATCCTGCCTTTTAAAATCCGAAATTCACACCCACCGAAAAGGTGTCGGTATTCCCCTGCCAGTACGGGGAGGTGTAGGCAGGATTGCCTGTGACTTGGCGGTGGCTGAAAGAAGCAGTCACATAAGCGTCATGGACCACCTGATAGCGGGTATAGAGACGGAGGGTTTTACTGGTCCAGTCAACCGTTTCCAGGAAAGGCAGTCCGAGACGTCCGTGGTTGCCCAGATAAGTATAGTCCGGGCCTTTCTGCGCAGCAGTATAAGAAATTTCCGTGAATAAACCCCGCAGAGGTCGTATGTTTACGGCCAGATAAAGCTCATGCACATTGTCTTTCAAATAACTCCCGAGGTTATAGCGATTAGACGCAAAAGTGAGGGTAGGAACATAATGTTGGAAGGTCAGCGGATTGGTGCGTGTGTATTCCAGTTTCAGGCCGGCGTTCTGCAGGGGCCAGTTGCTCAAGGCCCCTCCCACCTTCAGGCTGTAAAAGTTACTGTGTTCTTCAGGTTTGAACATACGCGAGATAGCAATCTCATCCAGGAAAAGTGTGGCAAACAGATGAAGGTATTTGATCTGACGGGAGGTCACCCCGAAAAACATCTGGGAATTCATATTGTCAATCCCGGCATTGGCCGTATGATCGACAGACTTGAAAAAGACAAATGGGATCAGGTAAGCCGGATAAGGATGCGAATAGTCATATACGATAGAGTTGCCGAAGGTAAGATACAGCCTTTTCCAGGGTTTTAATGTAAAGAAATTGGCAGCCATAAATTTGGGATGGTACACTCTCCTGTATGTCATCTCCTCACCGTCCTGAAACCAGTAGCTGCGGGCGCTGTCCACTACCATGGAAGACAACCAGCCATGTACATATCTGAATTCAAGCCATTTAACCGGAGTGAGATGAAGATTGAGATAGACATAGGAGGGTGTTCTGCCCGAGAAGATGTTTGAGCCGTTGAGATTATCGCCCCACACAAAATGATCCTTGAGCAGTCCGACAGATCCCCATTTCCAGGAATAGGTGACTCCACCCCGCATCTCGCTGAAGTCATGGCCGCTCTTATAGTTGGCTCCCGGAAACCGGTTCAGGTATTGCGGATTCCGGAACGGTTCGGAATCATGATTATCGCGCAGCGAAGCATAAAAACCCCAGTGTGTGCCGACATATGCAAATGCCTCCGCCCCATTCCAGCGATGGTGGAGTCTTCCTTTGGCATTGTTCCAGTATTCGATCCCCAGAATCAGATTGGCGGAGAAAGTGAAAAGACTGTCCTTGTAATAAAAGAGGTCGAAACGTTTATTGAAGTGCTTGTCCGGTTTCAGTTCCTTGTTAAAATCTTTCAGATAGAAATCCACTTCTTTTTGCTGCACCTTATTCAGCTTGTCAAACTGTTTTTTTAATTCGGAAAGTTTTTCGGCGATATATTTCCGGGACCAGGGTCTGGCGACACTGTTAACTTCAATAAGATGAGCGCTGGCCATCTCCTCCAGAAAAGCATAAATATCTTCATTGGAAATATGATGATAAACTTCCTGTGGATAAAGTTTAATAAAGAAAAAAAAGAAAAGATATAACAGGAAGTATTTCATTGGTTTTCGGTTAACTGAATGATACAAATATATAAAGGATTTATTATTTTTAGGGGTTACTTCATATTATAACATATTGGTAGTGTTGTTACGGTGATTACTGCGTCCCGGCAAGCCGGGACTCGCAATGACAACAAATAACTGAGTTTTACAATATGACAGGATGGGTATACATAATGACTAACAGAAATAACAGAGTCTTATACACTGGGGTTACATCGGAATTAAAAAGAAGAATATATAAACATAAGACGAATGCTTATCCCCGGTCATTTACTGCAAGGTATAATGTTAAGAAACTTGTCTATTTTGAAGAACATGACACTATTCGCGGTGCTATAAAACGGGAAAAACAGATCAAAGCCGGTTCCCGTAAGAAAAAAACAGACCTTATCAACGCTATGAATCCTGAGTGGAAAGACTTGTATGACACTTTGTAGTCATCATCCCTTGAACCCGTTTGTTTGCTTATTAATAAGTCATTGCGAGGTCCGGCTGGCCGGACCGAAGCAATCCTTCGCACTCTACTCCTCCCCCTACTTACTCCGTGCTTTTTTGAAGACAATATTATACATCGCGCGCCAGAAATAGTTCCAATCGGTCAGGAAAGGTTTTTTTTCATACGACAGCAGGTATTTTCGTTCGGAGGTCTCGATTTCTTCCAGGGTTTTGGGCATATCAGCATAATACGGCGGCACCAGTCCCGGTTTGTGTTTCACCCGCAGCCTGCGGTGTTCTTCGGAATAAAGATAAAAGTACTGCCGGCTGATAGGTCTCACCCCGA
>JAGGWN010000028.1 GCA_021157415.1 Bacteroidales bacterium
GAGGCTCTCTCGGATTGACCCGGGTGATGGCCGGGGTGGTGCCTTTAGTAGCTGTTACTGCTATGAGGGGTTACAGGTTTGTTTCCGGTCAGATCACGGAAAGTGTGAACAGAAAGGTTTTCCTGCCTGCCATAACCCTGGTTGCATTGCTAATCCCGCCTTTACATTTTTACAGGGTACCTGTGCGGTTGGATGAAACCCAGAAGGTGCTCTTGCAGGCGGCAGAATGGCTGAAACACTCACCCTATGCAGGTCACCGTATTTATTATTATGATCTTTTTTTTCAGTTCGGATTGGGTCTTGATCCTTATGATACGGAAAGATGCTGCGAAAAAGTGCCCGATCCTGGCGATCCTGCCAAAGATGTTCCTGCCGGAAGCATCCTGCAATGGGATGCCCACTACGGACCAAACGAAGGACGGTTGCCCCTGAAAAAACTATTGGATAATCCGGAATATACCTTGTTGAAGGTGTTCAAACCCAACCATCCTTTTAAGGCATTGGGAGGTCACGAATATGCTGTTTATATTTTTCTCAGGAAACCTGCAGGTCATGGAGAAAATCAGTAAAAACAAATGGATATATTAGAATATGATTAAATATCAATATGATAAAAAAATACCATTCTCTTTGATTGCCATCGGAATCGTCCTTTTGTTGGTATTTATTCAGGTATTTGAACAAAAAAGGTATATGCATGATAATATCATTGTCCATGATGCCTTGGTCTATTATGCGCCGCTGCCGGCTGTGTTTATATACCATGATCTCTCCTTTTCCTTTATTCAGGATCTTCCGGAGAGACTCAGGGGGAAAATAAGCACCATGATCTCTCCTGACGGTAAAAGAACCCTGAAGATGCCCGTAGGGGTTTCATTGTTGATTCTGCCTTTTTTTCTGCTGGCGCATATCATTGCATTGCTGACGGGGATGCCGGCAGACGGATATGGTCCGGTATATCAATTTTTTGTATTGATAGCGGGAATATTTTATCTCACATTTGCATTGGGTATTCTGAGAAAGATACTCTGCCGGTGGTTTAATGATCCGGTAACGGCCATAACCCTGTTGCTGATCGGACTGGCCACAAATTTATTTTACTATGTTTCGGTAGAACCGGGTATGTCGCATGTGTACAGCTTTTTTCTTTTCTCCGGTTTTTTGAGGTATACCATCCGATGGTATGAGTCACCGGGATACGGGAATGCAATCCTACTGGCTTTGTTTGGCGGATTGATCCTGATTGTCCGGCCTTCCAATGCTGTGGTTTTTCTGGTTCCCGTGTTATACGGTCTGGTCAGTGCCCGGTCTGCATGGTTTGTATTTTTATGGAAAAAACGGGACCGATTTCTGGTGATGTTGCCGGTGCTTTTTGCTGTGGTCTTTATACAATTGCTCTATTGGAAATATTCTACCGGTAAATGGATATTTTATTCTTACGGGGAAGAGCGATTTTTTTTCAATCATCCGCATGTCCTGAAAGGACTGTTCAGCTTCCGTAAGGGATGGCTGGTTTATACCCCGGTGATGATCTTTGCCCTTACCGGATTTATTTTTCTATATAAAAAAAGCACCACTTTGTTTTGGGCAATATCCATCTATATTCTGATAAATTTATATGTCGTTTTCAGCTGGTGGTGCTGGTGGTATGGCGGCAGTTTCGGGGCGCGTCCCCTGATTGAGACCTATGCCCTGCTGGCTCTTCCCCTGGCAGCCTGTATTGAAAAAATCCTGCAGGCCCGCTTATGGTTACATATTTCCGGACTGATGATTTTGGGTTTTTTTATTTATCTGAACCTTTTTCAGATAAGACAGTACCGCATCAGCATGCTGCACTGGGACAGCACAAGCAAAGCGCTTTACCGGAAGATTTTCCTGAGCAATAAATGGCCGGAAAACTATAAGCAGTTACTGAAACATCCGGATTATCAGAACTCTTTGAAAACAGGGGAAGAATGAGGGAACTGCCGGCAGGAATATTTTTCGTTGAGGATTTTTAGGTTTATCTTTATTGCATAAATTGAGGCGAATGGGATTGTATGATTGCTTATTTTTTTTATTAAATGATGCATAAGGATTCGGAAGATCCTGTCTTTCAAAAAAAGGGAAAAATGAGGAAGGGTTTCTCTTCCATGATGAAATCACGATGGCTGTTTTTGGCAATACCCGTGGTTTTTTTGATGATCGTTCTGCTGATCCATTTCAGTTACGGCCCGTTTTTCATGCATCATATTGACCCGGAATATTTTCATTTATACAGCGGCGTATGTCTTTCCCGGCTGAGCCTGAGTGTTGAATACATTGCCCATCCCGGTACCACACTACAGGTATTGTATGCTATATCTGTGCGTATCGTTGATCTGCTGCAACCGACCTCTGACCTGATCACCAACTTAATCAGTAATCCTGAACAGTACATTCACGGCACCAATATATTACTGAACATTATCAATGCTTTCGTTTTGTTTTTTCTGGGGTTTTATACATACAGGTATTCCGGAAATTACGGATATGCCTTTCTTCTCCAGCTCATTCCTTTCTCCAGTCATTATTTACTGACTGTTTCAGCACGGCTGATCGCAGAGTCGGTTGAACTGGTCCCGGTTATGCTCATGATTTTGCTGACGGTAAAATACATATATGATTCTTCCCGGGGAAAGAATATGAACTTTTACAGCATTGCATTTGCAGTGATCAGCGGACTGGGTATCGCCGGAAAGATAAGTTTTTTCCCGTTTGTATTATTGCCGCTGGTCCTGATTTCAGCAAAAAAATACCGGATACGGTTTCTACTTTATACCATTCTGGCGGTAGCGGTCTTTGCTTTTCCTCTGGTTGTGCATTTGCACAAAGCCTGGGAATGGTTTGGAAACATGTTTATCCATAGCGGGAAATGGGGAGCAGGAAACAAATCTTTCATACATCTCAGTCAGGCTCCGGAAAGAATGAAAAGCCTGTATCTGTACGTTGACAAACAGTTTTTTGTGATTACAGGGTTGGCAACTTTGCAGTATCTTATTTTTCTGATGATTCCGTCCTTGCGAAAAAACTCTTCGTGCCGGGTTATCCTACGGGTTTTTTCGGGCCTGCTACTCTCTGTTTTCCTGTATGTTTTCCTGGTGTTGAAACATTTTGCTTTTTATTACCTTTTCCCTGTGCTGGCGGTTAAGGTATTTTTTCTTTATCTTATAACAGAGCTGCTGGTGCGTGTGATACGTGACAAGCGAATAAAACGGTGGTTACCTTTCTTCACCCTGGTTGTCGCGCTTGTTCTTATGGTTCCCCAAGTGCGTACCTTGAAAAAAAGAATGGCAGATATTGCCGTTGCGGAAAGAAACAGTGAGGTCAAATATTACACATTGAGAACGTACTTTAGTCCGGACACCCCCGTCATTATCAGCTCTGCCTATTATGGCAGTCCTTTTATTGCCTGGGCCCATGTTAATGCTTTCAATATCACCGGAAAACTGAGAGATGCTTTCATCCCGGCGCTGAAGAAGAAATTTCCGTCCACCTATTTTTATTTTCCCTGGGCGGATAAATTCTTTTTTTGGGGGGATTACCTCAAATCACAGCAGCTTGTTGATGGGAAGAAAACAATCTATGTCTATATCGGGGAAGGGAAGGAGGGCGATATGGATGCCATCATGAAGAGATTGAAAGAGGAGATGCCGGAAACAGACTTTCAGAAGGTGTTACTCTATAAGTTTGAAAATCCGGCGGAGTATTTTTATCAGATAAAGTTTCCCGGGAAAAACGGGGGACTACCTCCGGATCAGTAGCGTGAGCAGTGGCTATTTGTAAATATTTCCAGAGAAAATATTGTACTTAAAGATACAGTAAATAGCCCGAAAGCCGTCTTTCCAGTTGATCTTTTTTCCTTCCTGGTATGTGCGGCCGTAATAGGAGATGCCGACTTCATATATCCGTATTCCCGGTACCCTCGATATTTTGGCAGTGACCTCAGGCTCAAAGCCGAATTTATTTTCCTTCAGATTGAGTTTTTGAATCGTTTTTGTATCAAACAGTTTGTAACAGGTCTCCATGTCCGTCAGGTTGAGGTTGGTAAAGAGATTGGAGAGAAATGTCAACATATTGTTTCCGATGGTATGCCAGAAAAAAAGGATACGGTGCGGGTTGCTGCCGACAAAGCGTGAGCCGTACACCACATCGGCAAACCCTTTCTTGACCGGGGCCAGGAGGTTGTTGTATTCCTGCGGGTCGTACTCCAGATCGGCATCCTGAATGATAAGGTATTCGCCGGTGGCTTTGGAGATGCCGGTATGCAGGGCAGCTCCTTTGCCCCGATTCTTTTCATGCTTGAAATAGCGTATGTTCAGCTCCGGGTGTTCTTTTATGTAAGACTGTATTGAATCTTCCGTATGATCGGAGGAACAGTCATTGACAATAATTATTTCCTTTTGGGTACCGTCATCAATTTTCACCGCGGCAATTTTGTCAAGAATATGACGAATGGTCGGACCTTCGTTATAGGCTGGAATGATGACGGAGAGTGTATTTATTGCTTTTGCCATGCTCCAAAAATAATAAATCTTCTTTCAGCTTGCAATTTCTCATGGATTACTATAAATTTGCAACCCGTTCCGGGGTTTATAGCCCATGTTTTTTGAGATAAAAGTTACGACTGTTTTTGGGATATTAGCTCAGTTGGTCCCGAACTTCCCGGATCTTTGATCCGCAGGAAATTCGAGGATCCTCGAAAAAGCAGCCAAATCGAAGATTTGGAGTTTTTCGGGATTTAGAACGCATGTTTTATAGAAGTCATAATTGAAGACCGTTTTTTGGGATATTAGCTCAGTTGGTTTAGAGCGCATGTTTCACAGACATGAGGTCGCAGGTTCGAATCCTGCATATCCCACAACCCCAAAAAGCCCGCTGTGAAGCGGGTTTTTTTATTCCCGGAGCAGTGCCAAACGGGTTTGAGCTGTACGAAGGGAATAAAAAAACGTATGCAGCAGGCATGGCCTTTATGGGGTTGTCAGGGTCTCCGGACCAGGATCACGACCCGCCGTAAGGGGGGAGTACTCCTGCATATCCCACAACCCTGTTGCTTTTTGTGATGCCGGCCTCCTGCAGTGATCACACCGCGGCTGTAAGCGGTGGCGTATTCCTTCCTGTTTATGACGGCTGCAGACTTCTCCGTTTTTACCATCAACGGCAACGCTGATTATTTGAAACAATTGCCGGGACATCGTATCCGGCGGTTTGTTGTCAACGATCTTGTCGCCAGACCTTATATGCGTGAAAACAAAAATACAACGAATATCTGTCTGGATAAATCCTCAATATGACTTGAAATAAAAAAACAAAGTCTGAAAAAGCTATGATGCATATTATATATTAAGCAAATGCTAAAATATAAAACAATTCCTATCTTTGTCGGAAAGAGAAACTTTCTGACGAATGAAAAAAAGGAATCATGCAAAAGAAAGAAGGGAAGGTCCCTCTAAAGGAGCAGGTGTATTTTGCACACAGAGCTTTGCCGGGTCCTAGAAGAAGGGATTGTAGAAACAAAAGTCAGCTACCGGGAGAAAACAGGAATGTTTTCTTTTGATCCGGAAAAATCATCCCCGGAAAAAATAACGGAATTCATTAACGCTACGGGTCAGTACCGGGTTGCCGGGGAAATACCTGAAGAGCAGGGAGAAGGTCCTGAGCTTTTTGACATCATTATCATAGGTGGCGGATACATTGCCCTGGAGATTGCGCAGGCCTGGCAGCGGCTGGGGACGAAAGTTACCCTGCTCCAACGCTCATCCCATGTCCTGTCGAAACAAACAGCCGATGTGGCTGAAGAAATAATGCGTCACCTGCGTAACGAAGGGGTGGAGATATTTACAGGCTTAACCTTTCAGCAGGTGGAAGAACAGGAAGGAAAAGTAGTTGTCCGGACTTTACAGAATAAAAACGAATTGACTTTTTCGGCAGAGCAATTGCTTGTCTCTACCGGTATCCGTCCCAACACGTCAGATCTGGGAGCTGAGAAAATCGGATTACGTCTTTCCGGTTCCGGACATGTGGAGGTCAACGAACATTTGCAGAGTAATATTTCCCACATTTATGCAGCTGGCGATTGTATTGCTACCCCGGCATATGTTTATACGGCTGCTTACGAAGGGAAGCTTTCGGTGGAAAATGCCTTTACCGGGACAGACAGAAAAGCGGATTATACCGCTTTTCCCTGGGTCGTCTTTACCGACCCGCAGGTGGCAGGTGTTGGTTTGGATGAGCAGGAAGCCGAATCTGCCGGTATCCCGTATGATGTAAGCCGGGTAGATCTTTCGGATGTGCCACGCAGCCTGGCAGCGTTTGATACCCGTGACTTTGTGAAACTGATCCGCAATCCCGGGACAGACCGGCTGTTGGGTGCCCGTATTATTGTCCATGAAGGGAGCGAACTAACTATAGAGCTGAGTCTGGCGATCAAATACGGTATTCCCGTGAAAAAGCTGGCATCTTCCTTTCATGCCTACCTTACCCTTTCCGAAGCTGTCAAACTGGCGGCCATCGGCTTTGAAAAGGAAATGAAGACCCTGAGTTGCTGTGTGGTGTAAAGGAGACGAGTTTTTCGTATTTCCTGTCTTTATAACAAAAGAACAAATTACTGTTCAAGGTAAGATGATTCGTCAATCTCTGCCTTGAAATGGGGTCATGGGCTTTATTTCTTTTCAATAAACTTTTTTGATTAAGCAAAAAACTTTAATTTCATAAAAAGAACTGGAGATATCCCCGGTTTAGTTTGAAAATTAATGGATTAACCCAATGTTTAATCAATTATACTATGAAAACATCTTTTCGTTCTTCTTTAAAATGGATTTTTACAGGTCTTTTTTTTATTTCTTCGACCCTGTTCCTGCAAGGTAAAGTGTTGAGTCCGCGTATTGCGAATTACAATATCACGGTAAGTCTAAATCCCAGGACCAAAATTCTGGACGGGAACATGATCCTTAACTGGAAAAATCCTTCCACGGATACCATTCATGAGTTAAGGTTTCATATGTATCTGAATGCTTTTAAAAATACCGAATCGACTTTCTGGAAAGAATCCGGTGGTAAGTTGCGATGGAACGAAGCAAAAGAAAATAACAGGATGATCTGGGGATGGATTAATATTGATGAGATGAAAACCGGTACAGGAACCGATCTTACAAATAGGATCCATTACATCCGGCCCGATGACCAGAACGAAAAAGATCAGACTGTAATAGTTGTTCCTTTGGTTAAACCGGTCATGCCCGGAGACTCGATCCGGTTGTTCATCAAATTTCAATCAAAGCTTCCGAAAATATTTGCCCGTACGGGGTATAGCAGAGATTATTTTCTGGTGGCCCAGTGGTTTCCGAAGATAGGGGTGTATGAGCTGGCCGGAATGCGTTATGCGCTGAAAGGACGATGGAATTGTCACCAGTTTCATGCACACTCGGAGTTTTATGCCAATTTTGGTGTGTACAAGGTGCATATCACCCTGCCTGAAAATTATATTGTGGGAGCCGTGGGAAAGCTTCAGGGAGAGAAACAAAATGGGGACAGCACAAAAACATACCATTATCTGGCAACAGATGTGATTGATTTTGCATGGACGGCCTCTCCTCATTACAAGGTGGTGGAAGATTAGTGGAAGCAGGTCAGGATAAAAGTTTTACTGCAACCCGAGCATTTTGATCATGCTGGTCAGTGTTTTTTTGACCGGGGGGATTGTAGGTAATCTGTTGGCTGAAGGACGAAAATTTTCCCTCTCATCGTTCTTTGCTGATTGTGGAAAGTGGTTTTGGAGATTCTTTCGATTAACGCTGTACAACCTTGTTGTCCAATTATTGGTTGCTGCCGTTGTGTATATTCCTATGGCCTTGGTCCTTTTCAGGAGATTTAAGACAGGAGCCAACGAACCTCAACTTTTTTATCCTATTCTCAGCTTTATCGTTATTCATCTGATCATTGCCATTTATTTTCTGGTTATTGCAGACTACTCCAGGTTTATGATTGTAACATCAGATTCGAAGAAAGTGCTGAAACAATATTGGAAAGCCTTGAGATTTGTCTCACGCAGATTCTTCTCTACCTATGGTTTATTTCTACTGCTGTTCATGGTCCCTGTCATTACCGTTTTTCTTTATTTCAAAATATCGGGGAGCATAAATGTAAATTCCGCCCTGCTGATTCTCTTGATGTTACTCATTCAGCAACTGTTTGTCTGGTTACGTAGCGGATACCGGGTTTGGGTTTTTGCTTCGCAGGTTGAATATTACCGGACACATATATGACAGGGGGAAAGATCAGGGCATGGGACACAGGACATACAGTGAATAAAACATAGAGCATGGGATTGAAAACCATCATTCATCACTAACCCGGAACCCTTGCTCACCGAGGCCTGTGGCGAAAACGAAACTATCCCGGAAAGAAACACCAATATTCAAATCCCGGGATAGGTTGGTTATTGGCTATTGTGATGTGAAGTTTCTTTGGGTTATTTGCTTTTTATGTTCCCTTTCCTGAAAAATTATTGATATTTCTTGATACTTTGGAATTTTATACATATATTTGCGCAATCGTTCAATTGATAAAATAATGGAAAGCGAAGAAGTATGTGGTATAACAGCCATTGACAGGCAAAAAGTAGAGCATGTGGAGAATAACCTTCCGGAGAGCAACCGGATTGAAGAAATGGCAGGTTTTTTCCAGGCGTTTTCCGACCCGACCCGGGTGCGTATTGTTCTGTCTCTGGAGTTGGAAGAACTTTGTGTCTGTGATATTGCCACAATAGCCGGAGTTTCTGTTTCTGCGGTATCTCATCAGCTCAGGTATCTGAGGAATCTGAACGTGGTAAAGAAGAGAAAACAGGGGAAGATGGTTTATTATACCCTGAAAGACGAACATATTAAGGAGGTGATCCAAACGGTGATGGAACATATTCATGAAGAGTAACGGAAATAAACATATCATTGCGATCCTGCTTGCCGGCCTCATGTTGGTGCAGATGGTTTTTGTGATGATCCCGGTACAGGATGAGGTATTATGCGTGGCTGAGGATCATATTGCCATTGAGATCCCGGAAATGTGGAAACCGGTTAGCCAGGCCGAAAATGATCGCCGGCTTATCCCTTTGCATGATTTCCATACAACGGATGATGGTGCCTGCGTGGATATACCGTTACAAACCCATACGCTGATCTCCGGAGCAAGATTTTCCGGTATGCTCCCGGGTCATTCGGTTTTGTTTGTCGAAAATAATAAAATCTCTTCTGTTGAAGAAACGAATGTACCGTTATTCATCAAATTCCGATCCGGACTTTCCTTCGTCCGGTATGACCGGCATGCCGACCGAAGCCGGGTACTGCTCATATGATTGAATTGTAAAAAGTTTTTCCGGATGGGTCCGGAGGCTCCCTTCCCTGGATCATCGGGTAAAGGGATATAATAATCATTTACAAATCAATCAAAAACAAAAAGATGAACAGGAATTTTCTGATGTTACTTATTATAATTTCGGTCGTACTTTCAGGGTGCAAAACTTATGATACGACCTTTACCGTTCCGGCGCCGGTTCCGTTGGTCGAAGCCTATCCCGCTACCTCAAATACAACTGCAATACAGGATTCCTTAATTATACCTGATACCCTGACGGTCACGGATGCCCTGAAAACAGTTCTGATAAAAAATCCGGAGTTGTCGGTATATACTTATGAGATAAGAGCCCGCGAGGCGGATGTCCTGCAGGCTTCGCTGATGCCCAACCCCGAAGGATCTTATGAGATGGAGAACTTTGCCGGAGGGAAAGATTACCGTGGTTTCGGGGGTACGGAAATTACCCTGACAGCCGGTCAGTTAATCGAAGTATCAGGGAAAAGAGGTAAAAGGACTGAGGTAGCCCGGTTGTCAGGAGAACTGGCCGGCTGGGATTATCAATCTGTCAAACTGAAAGTTTTCCTTGAGACTACCAATGCTTTTTATGAGGTGTTGACCCTCCAGCAACAGATGGTACAGGCTGTTCAACTGCAGGCTTTGGCTGAGAAACTGGAACAGGCTGTGGCCAAAAGAGTGGAAGCGGGTGCTATGTCTCCGGCAGGATATTCCAGGGCCAAAATAGAAACTGAAAAAGCAAGGGTAGGAGTGCAAAGCTACCGCTTTGAGCTGGAAGCCGCAAAAGACAGACTGGCCTCACTATGGGGAGCGGATAAGGCGGATTTCAAAGGAGTAAAAGGTGCTATTATCCTTACGGATTCACTGCCTGCCTTAGGAAATCTTGCTTTTTTATTGAAACAGAATCCCGGACTGGCACGTATGGAGTCGGAAAAAAGATTACGACAAGCAGAACTGGAGTTGCAGAAAGCTCAGGGTGTTCCTGATCCTTTTATCAGTGCCGGGTATCGCAGGCTGCAGGAAACCGGGACCAATGCGTTCGTGGCCGGAGTGTCTGTTCCCATCCCTTTCTTTAACCGCAACCAGGGGGGGGTGAGAAAAGCGGCCATCCGTTTGCAGCAGATGGAGGATATGCGCCGGGCGGTGGAGCTGTCACTTTGGAAAGAATTGTCCCTGCAATATGGCAAATTACTGTCCGTAACTTATAAGGCCCGAAGCCTCGGAAAGAACATAATCCCACAGGCCGAAAAATCCATGCAGATCATCATGAAAGGATACCGTCAGGGAAAGTTTACCTTCCTGGATGTACTGGATGCTCAGCGGACCCTGTTTCAATCCTATACGGATTATTTGCAGGCTCTGGCCGATTACCGGAAACAGGTATCCGCTATCGAGATGCTGACTGGCCAACCGCTGCTGACAATGAATGAAAAATAACAAAAATGAATTCTGCGGATGGTTCTGCACAAATCAGGGTACTTCTCCTTCGCTTTTCAGGATATGACGGACGCTGTCCAGATGAAATATAAACATATGCTTAAAGTAGAATTAATTATTGGAGATGTAAAGACAAGATGCTGTCTTTTCCCGGAAAGAAATGCGATGAAGCGATCATGTAAAGTTATTCTTGGAAAAATTAACAATATCTAAAATAAAAAGAGGAATTAAGATGAAGATGAAAACCATAATCAATTTGAAAAATCTGACGATGTTGATCTTCCTGATCGTCCTGTCCGTTTCAGGTATAAGATGTACAAATGAGAAGTCCGATCAGGAACGGGCCCGGGAAACCACCCGCGAATCGGAAAGAGAAGAAGTACATGCCGGTGATACTGTGGTCATGCAAGATACGGTATTGCTGGAGTTTGGTATTACAACACAGATTGCCGGCGCCGGGATCCTGAAGACTTATGTTTACCTGCCCGGTGAGGTAGTGATTCCTCCGGGAAACCTCGCACACGTGCATCCCCGTTTTCCGGGTGTGGTCAAAGCCGTGATGAAACAAATAGGCGACATGGTGAAAGTCGGGGAGACACTGGCCGTAATAGAAAGTAACCAAAGCCTGACCGATTATACCCTGCAATCACAGATTAACGGGGTAATTACAGAAATGCATTTGGTAAAAGGGGAAATGGTGGATGATGAAACCCATGGTTTTTTGATCGCCGACCTGACAAAGGTATGGGTTTATCTGAAGATCTATCAGAAAGATCTGCCGTATGTTCGTCCCGGACAGGAAGTATATATCTCCGCCGGAACAGGGTTCCCTGAAGTCAGGGGAAGAATCGATTATATCTCTCCGTTAATTGATGAAGGAACACGTACCGGCCGGGCACGGGTAGTGTTGGATAACAAAAATTACCGGTGGAAACCGGGTCTTTTTGTGACCGGAAAGGTCGTGACGGCCAAAAAACGGGTAAACATACTGGTCCCGAAAACGGCCATTGAGATCATGGATGATGTGCCGGTAATCTTTGTCAGGAAAAGAGACCGCTATTTTCCAAGGCCGGTAGCGCTGGGTATGGAAAATGACGAATCCTACGAGGTACTGCGGGGATTAACCGCCGGAGAACGGTATGTAAACAAACATGCTTTTGTACTGAAAGCGGAACTGCAAAAAAATGAGTTCGGAGAAGGAGATGAACATTGATCTTCTCCCGAAGTTTTTTGTTGAATATTAATAAGAAAAAATACGTACATGAATAAATGGATAGATTTTTCTCTGAAGAACAGGTTGCTGATGATCACCCTGGCCGTTCTGTTGATGGCGGCGGGATATTTCAGTTACACCAAACTGCCGGTGGATGCTTTTCCGGATGTATCTCCCTCTCTGGTGCAGGTGTTTACCGAAACAGAAGGACTGGCGCCGGAAGAAATTGAAAAATATATCACGTTCCCTGTCGAAGCAGCCATGAACGGTTTGCCCGATGTGGAAAAGATCCGCTCAGTCTCCAACTTCGGACTGTCGGTGGTAAATATATATTTTAAAGACGGAACGAATATCTACTTTGCCCGTCAACTGGTGAACGAACGCCTGCAGGAAGCCCGGGAACAAATCCCCGAAGGTTTCGGCGATTCGCAGATGGGACCGATATCCACAGGGATGGGATTGATTTTGTTTTATTATCTGGATGATACTACCGGAAAGTATTCCCTTACCGAATTACGTACCATTCAGGACTGGCTGATAAAATATCAGTTACAAACAGTGCCCGGGGTTACCGAAGTGCTGGGTATCGGAGGCTGGGAGAAACAGTTCCAGGTGGTGATCCGGCCCGATGCCCTGTTGCGTTATGATATCACGATTGACCGGATCATTGAAAAGATCAAGGCCAATAACCTGAATGTCGGGGCACAGTTCATTGAGAAAAATTCGGAAGAGTACATTGTCCGTTCGGTAGGGCTGGTGACAGAGATACCTGATATCGAAAACATCGTGATCAAGGAAGAAGGGGGTACTCCTGTCTACCTGAGTCAGTTGGCGGATATTCGTACCGGCGGGGCCGTACGGAGGGGTGTGCAAACCATGGATGGCGTAAAGGAAATAGTATCGGGGATGGTGGTGAAACTCTACGGTACCAATTCATCCACGGTCATCGGCAAAGTGGAAGCGAAGATGAAGGAGATCAACAAAGCCTTGCCGGAAGGAGTACGTATCGTACCTTATTATCAGCAGAAAGAGCTGGTGGAGGCGGCTGTCAACACCGTCCTCCATGCCCTGATGCAGGGGATCATCCTGGTTTCCATTATCCTGATACTTTTTATGGGTTCCGTGATGCCCAGCCTCGTGGTGGCCATTTCCATTCCTTTCTCCATCCTGTTTGCCATGATCGGCATGCGTTTTATGGGGCTGTCGGTCAACCTGATGTCTTTTGGCGGACTGGCTATCGCCATTGGAATGATGGTGGACGGGACCATTGTAATGGTAGATAATATAGACCGTATGTTGCGGGAGGCACCTCCGGATGAGCCGAAAATTCATGTGGTTGCCCGTGCCGGAAGGGAGGTGATCCGGCCGATTCTCTTTGCCATATCGATCATTATCGTTGTATTTCTTCCCTTGTTTACGCTACAGGGTGTTGAGGGCAAGACTTTCCGGCCTTTGGCATATACTGTGGCGTTGGCCATGCTGGGATCGCTGTTGTTTGCCATAACCATAGCTCCGATGCTTTCTTACCTGTTGATGCGTCGTCCGAAAAGAAACAATATGAAAGCTGCAAACGATACGGTTGTCCCGAAAGAGAACCGGGTCGTGAAAATACTGAACCGGATATTCCTGCCGGTGATCCGTTATTTTGTGCATCACCGTGTTCTGGCCGTTATCCTGAGTATTGCATTGCTGATTGCGGGAGCAGTAGTCTATCCCCGCCTCGGATCGGAGTTTACGCCAACCCTGCAGGAAGGGACCATTATCCTGCGGCTCACCATGGCTCCCTCTGTTTCATTGAATGAGAGTACCCGTATGACACAGATCGTGGAAAAAAGAGTGCTGCAGGTGCCGGATGTAACCCATGTGGTTACACGTATTGGCCGCGGAGAAGTGGGAGCCCATACCGATCCGATCAACAGTGCCGAGATGTATATTCTGCTGAAACCCCGCAATCAATGGAAAGGAGTAAAGACCCAGGCCGAAATGGAAGAAAAGATCAGGGAGGTGGTAGGAAATGTACCGGGTGTGTTGACCAACTTCACACAGCCTATACAGATGACCGTGGATGAGCTCCTGGAAGGAGTGCGGGCCGAGCTGGCCATCAAGCTTTTCGGTGACGATCTGGATGTGTTGAAAGAGAAAGCCGACGAGATCGCCGCTGTGATACGCGGTGTGCGGGGGGCTGCCGATGTGCAGGCCGACCAGATCAGCGGAACCCCTCAGCTCCTGATCAAAGTAGATCGTCAGAAGATTGCCCGTTACGGGATCAATGTCGAAGATGTACAACAGGTGATCAGAGCTGCCGTCGGTGGGGAGAAAGCCGGCCAGTTATTTGAAGGCATCCGGCGTTTCGACATCATGGTACGGTACCGGGAGCAGGACCGTGCCGATGTGAACGATATAAAACAGTTGTTGATAGAGACTCCCGACGGGGCACGTGTGCCTCTGGTACAACTGGCCGAGATTCGCGAGATGGTCGGACCCCGGCAGATCACCCGTGAGAACAGCCAGCGTTTTATTACCATCCAGAGCAATGTGGTCGACCGCGATATAGGCTCTTTCGTAGAAGAGGGCCGGAAAGCCATAGAATCAGGCGTGAAACTTCCACCGGGATATTTCGTTACCTGGGGAGGACAGTTTCGCCTGCAGCAGGAAGCCAATAAAAGATTGGGTCTGGTCATCCCCGTGACCTTGCTGATCATTTTCCTGCTGCTCTATTCCAGTTTCAGTTCGATAAAAAATACGCTGTTGATCCTGTTGAATATACCCCTGGCGCTTGTTGGCGGCGTGATCGGCCTGTGGATAAGTGGACAGAATCTTTCCGTACCCGCTTCCGTAGGCTTCATTGCCCTGTTCGGGATCGCACTGGAAAATGGAATGGTGCTGGTGACCTATCTGAACCAACTGGTACGGGAAGGCGTACCTGTGGATGAAGCTTCCGTGAAAGGGGCTTCCCTGCGCCTGCGGCCTGTGCTGATGACGGCTGCAACGACAGCCCTCGGACTGATCCCTTTGCTGATAGCCACCGGCACCGGAAGTGAGGTACAGCGCCCCCTGGCCACTGTGGTGATCGGCGGACTGATCACATCTACATTGCTGACATTGCTGGTTATTCCGGCTATTTACAAATGGTTCTCGACACGTGTTAACGGAAAATAACCCCCCTTGGCGGACCCGGTGGCTTTAGCAAAAGGGTCCGTGAGGGGAAGAAGAGGACCCTAACACATTTGAAAGAAATTTAAATTTTAAAAATATTAAAATCATGAAAAAGATAACCGCTTATATAAAAAAGCATAAATTGCAGAAAGTTACGCTGGCCCTGCACAGGGTTGAAGGGCTTTCCGGTATGAGTGTGACGGACATCCGTGGTTTTGGCCGGGGCAAGGCAAAAAATGCCCCCTCCCGGGTGGTGGAAGACCTGGTGGATTATATCCCGGGAGTCAAAATTGAGATATTCTGTCGCAATAGTAAGGTAGAAGAAATCGTCTCGGTGATTGAAAAAACAGCCCATACAGGACTGCATGGCGACGGGAAGATCTATATCCAGGAAGTGCACGACGCCATACGCATCAATACCGGAGAAAGAGGGGAGGAGGCTGTGTAAACTACGTAGTACACTACGTAGTTTATGATTAAGAAACATAAATAATATAATTATAATTAAGCATATAATGAAATAGTACAATGAAATCAACACAGGAAAAAACAATAAAATTGTATTTATTCCCTCCTTTTCGTGATGCCCTGGTGGCGTTGGTACTGGTTGGACTGGTCTATGGTCTGACCCGTTTCGGTATATTCAGCCGGAGTTTAGAGATCGGTGGTTATCTGCTGGGTATGATTATCGGGGGACGTCATTGGCTTTGGGAAGGTCTGGAGGAATTATTTAAGGAGAAAGAGATCGGCATTGAGATACTGATGTTGTTTGCTACGGTGGGAGCTGCCATCCTGGGCATGTGGGAAGAAGCGGCCTTTCTGGTGGTCTTGTATGCACTGGCGGAGGGACTGGAAGAGTATGCTTATGCCCGTACCCGCCAGTCGATACGTAAGCTGATGGACCTGGCTCCTAAAGAAGCGACGCTCATCCGTGAGGGGAAAGAAGTCAGGGTGGAGGCTGTACAATTAAAGCCCGGTGATATCTTTCTGGTACGGCCGGGGGAGGCGATCCCTACCGACGGCGTTATTGCCGAAGGCCGTTCGGGTGTGGACGAATCGCCAGTGACAGGAGAATCCATGCCGGTGGAGAAGAATACGGGCAACCGGGTTTTTGCCGGGACCATGAACCTGGACGGGGCACTGAAGATAAGGACAACAGCGGCTTATAAAGATAACACCCTTTCCAAAATGATCTATCTGGTAGAGAAAGCACAGGAAAAGAAAGGGAAGACACAGACCTTCATTGAGCGTTTCGGGAAGATCTATACCCCGATGGTTCTGGTAGCGGCGGTATTGTTGATTCTGGTACCGTGGGCACTGGGTGCCGAAATGGCCGGATGGTATTACAAGGCTGTGGTATTGTTGGTGGCGGCAGCTCCCTGTGCCCTGGTCATGTCTACGCCGGTGGCAGTGGCAGCAGGGATTGGTAAAGCGGGCAGAAAAGGGGTACTGATCAAGGGAGGCATTCACCTGGAGAACCTGAAAAAAATAAAGGTTGTGGTGCTGGATAAAACCGGTACCCTGACCACGGGTAAGCCTGTGGTAACCGATGTGATGGCTTTTGCAGGGAAGAAAAAGGAAGAGGTTCTCAACAGTGCTTTTCAGGTGGAGCGCCTCTCAGAACACCCCCTGGCCGGAGCTATTGTGCGTAAGGCAAAGGAAAAAGGTATGGATAAGGAAAATGTACGGGATTTTTTCATTGAACCGGGTCGTGGCGCCCGGGCTGTACTGGCCGGTGAAGAAATACGTGTGGGCAAGCCGGAATTGTTCGAGAAAACTGCCATGGCGGAAGAAATACAGCATGCCGCAGAACGGCTGGGAAATGAAGGGAAAACGGTCGTTTTTATCGGAACCGGGAAGACTATTTACGGATTGATTGCCCTGCAGGATGAGATACGGACGGAAGCCCCCGGGGTAATTCGGGAATTACACCGGATGAAAGTGACAGTGATGATGCTGACAGGTGACAGTGAGGCTACAGCACGGGCACTGGCCGGCAAAGCCGGTATTGATCATTACATCGCAGAGGTGAAGCCGGAAGGGAAAGTCAAAGCGCTTCAGGAAGCCAGAGACAAATTCGGAGAAGTGGCCATGGTCGGGGACGGTATCAACGATGCGCCGGCGCTGGCCCATGCCGATGTGGGTATCGCCATGGGTGTGGCCGGTACCGATGCGGCTATCGAAGCGGCCGATATCGCTCTCATGGGAGATCATCTTGGTGGCGTGCCTTATGCCATACGCCTGGGACGCGGTGCCGGTAAAATCAGTCTGCAGAACATTGTCTTTTCCATCCTGGTACTGGCGGTGATGATCCCGGCGTCACTGACGGGTTGGCTGACGATCACAGCCGCCGTGATCTATCACGAAATATCAGAACTACTGGCTGTCGCCAACGGACTGAGGGTGAGCAGGATCTAGATAAGGTGGCTACGCTTGATTTATGCGGGAGAAAATGTTCTGCAGGCCGCATCCTTGCAACTGCGAAACCGGCCGGAGAGGAGGTACAGATCAATCTGCAGCACTATGCCCCAAGGATCTATGATGTATAATCCTGAGTAAAGATTTGTTTAATCAGAATTTAATCAGTAAGTTGCATTGTATAAAGTTTAACCTGTTAAAAATAATTAAGTCATGAAAAAGTTCTTTTACTTTCTGGTCATGCTTTGCATTGCAAAGGGTGTAATGGCTCAACCTGATGTTCCGGCAGATCAATGGACCGGTAAAACAATTATGCTGATTGGTGCCCATCCCGATGATGACACCTATTCTCAAGGCACGCTTGCCATGCTTCAGGAACATGGCAATGAGATTTATATTGTAACGCTGACAACCGGGAATGTCGGCACACAGGATACAACGCTCTCCATGACCGATCTGGCACTCATCCGGAAGCAGGAAGAGCTGGCTGCCCTGAAAGAGCTGGGTATCCCTGGTGATCATTACATCAATCTGGGCTATGATGACGGGATGCTGGAGTATCAGAACAAAAAGGATGTGGTGGCCAATCTGGTACGGCAGATACGAAAGATCCGGCCGGATGTGCTTTTCGCCTTTGATCCCGGCAAAGGGTGTCAACGCTGGCATAAGGCCGACCACAGGTCTGCTGCCTATCTGGCTGCCGATGCAGCCCGTGCCGCTATGTGGCCACTCCTGTTCCAGGGTCAGATTACCATGGAAGGATTAAAAGCTTTTACCATCCCCGAGTACATGTTTTATGATAGTGATACTGCCGACATAAATACCTGGGTGGATATATCGAAATATGTTGACAAAAAAATCAACGCAATGAGTAAATATGTCAGCCAGTGGAGTTCGGGATGGTATAAATATACCGGTCCGGTTTTATCTCAGAAAGAAGAAAAACAAGTAAAAGAAAATCTTACCCGCAGAATCAGGAAGAGAAACGGAGTGGCAGTTGAAGGATTTCGTTATTATAAGGGATTGCCGGATAATATCGGCAGATAGTACTTTTTTGTCGCAGGGAGGATCCGGATTTGATTATTCGGCATTAAGTTTCAAAAAGTTTAGATAAAATACAAGTGAATGTCGGGATATTAAAGACGACAATATGAAGTAAGTTAATGAGTTAATATTTTATCCTGTTCTTATAGCTACGTAGTAGGTTCCTTCTGTTATGATTTACGTATCCTAATTAATCATTATACAAGAATATAAGTCTGGTTAAAACAATTACTCATACGATTTTGTGTCATGTGTCATATCACCGTTAATTTAACATACTAAATGATATATTTGCTATAATATGCTAATACATTACGCATTATATTGCTTCTTATCTTGGGATAACCTATGTTTCTCTTAGTCGGTTAAGATACGAGAACTAAACCATTCTGAATAAGCATCCATATCCGGTTATTTCAGGAATTTTTTTGTGATCCGGTTCCCGGATTCTGTTTTTACTTGTAACATATAACAGCCGGGTTTCAGATCACGAACATCCATGGTGACTTGCCGGTAATTACCGTTTATTTTCTGTAGTTTCTTTCCCGTCCTTTACCGGGCCACGTAGGTCTGCAGAGCGTGTGCAGGAATGTTTCCGGGCACCTGCTGGTTTCCGATGATCAGGCTGAACCGGATTTCCCGGCCGGTACGGTTCATGACCACGGTAGCCAGCGAACCGTCGAGATTCAGGAAGGAGGTGGCTTCCAGTATGCTCCGACTGGGAGCGCAGCTCACCCTCTGCGCCCCGGGACGAATAAATTTCGAGAAATGCCCAATGTAGAAATAGGAGGGGGTGTACACCAGCTCGCCGGTGGCGGTGTCGGCATGCACCGGGGCCACACAGAAGTTCCCCACGTGGTTGGGGCCACCCTGCATATCCAAAAGGATGTTCCAGTCGGTCCATGCTTCGGTCCCCGCATTAAAATCGTGGATCATGGAGCTGCCGTAACGTTCTGCATTTTCCCATTTCATCAGATTTTCCCGGCTGTAACTTGCCGGAGTCCCTTCCGTGAAGATGAGGTGTTTTTCCGGCCAAGATTCATGTACCAGGGCTACATTTCCATACATCGGTTCCCCGCCGGTCCAGGTTTCGTACCAGTGAAACCCAATTCCCCAGACATATTTTGCCGCTTCGGGATCTTCGAGGATGGTGTTTGCCCGGTGGACGATCAGGTCACGGTTGTGGTCCCAGACGATGATTTTTTTATCACTGAGCCCCTCGTGTGCCATGGTTGGCCCGAGGTGGTTTTTCAGGAAGTCGCGCTCTTCTTCAGCTGTGTAGATACAGGATTCCCACGTCTGGGTAGCCATCGGCTCGTTTTGTACCGTAATGCCCCAGATGGGAACCCCCTCGGATTCATAGGCTTTGATGAATTTGGTGAAGTAGAGCGCCCAGGCATCGGCATATTCCGGCAACAGCTTTCCTCCATGTAACATGTCGTGGTTTGTCTTCATGAAGGCCGGCGGGCTCCATGGACTGGCGAAAAGCTTCAGTTTTCCACCTGCTGCAGCTATTGCCTGTTTGATCAAAGGAATCCTGTAGTTTCGGTCATGATCGATCGAAAAGGTTTTCAGCACCTTATCATCATCCGAAACATACGTGTAGCTGGCACTGCTGAAATCGCAACTGTGGATATTGGTGCGTGCGAAGGTGTAGCCGATTCCCTGTTCCGGATCGTAATAAGCGGTGAGCAATTCCTTTTGCTTTTCTGCGGGAAGGGTGGCAAAAACCTCCGCCGAGGCATCGGTAAGCGCCCCGCCGATCCCGATAAGTGTTTGAAAAATCTTCCCGGGATTGACAACCACGAAGGTTTCAGTCTCCAGAGGTTGTCTGGCTTTTGAAAAATCCTTCGTTACGGTATGCGTCAGACGAAGATTCTTTTGGCTTGCCGTGGTATATACAGTAACGGTATGCCTCCCGGAGGAGGGTGACTGCTGATCTCTGGTTACGGAGGGATTTTCCTTTGCAGGTTTGCAACCCGGAAGTATCAGCGTAACGATAAGAAAAAGGATTCCGGTTTTCATGTGTTTAGTTTAGTTTTTAAAGGTTAGATGGAATTTATCATGGACGTTTCAAAAAGTGATCTTATTTGGATGAAAGTTAAAGATACCATTATTTGAAAAAAATAAAACCGGGGAGCTGTTTTTTTTAGCCCGTTCCTGCGATTTCACCGGATAAGCAGACAGATGGATCAGGAGGCATCCCTTTTCTCAGGGATTTAGATATGCCCGGATGATCTTTTTCTTTCCCGGTTCCTTTTCCAGGTGTTCCCATGACCAGAAAATAACTCCTTGTGAAGGTGCTTTCAGGGCATCTTGCAGATATGATTCAAAAACCTTGTCACTGACCTGATCGGTTCGGTACTCCTGTCTTACCTGTATGCTGGGCAGGATCATGCCGGGTGCCTGTTTATCCAGATTTTCGACTACCGAAGCCACCCATGGCCCGTCCCGGTATAACATAAAGGCATAACACATGGGCGAAATATAATCGACATATTGACTCAAGGCTGCAAAATCCTGGCCTGCGATGGTTCTTATTCCTCCTTCGTAATCATCTGACCGCCAGGGAACGGCATGGAGATTAAATTTCAGATCCGGGTCGACGGAATTCAGATCGGTTGTGATTTTCTCTACGAATGCCGTGATCAGCCCGCACTTCCATGCAGTCCATTCATCTTTAAAATGACTGAGGATATAGGAGGCTCTCCCGGATATGCTCGTAAAGGTGTCG
The DNA here is from genome assembly GCA_021157415.1 of Bacteroidales bacterium. Classification (GTDB taxonomy): domain Bacteria; phylum Bacteroidota; class Bacteroidia; order Bacteroidales; family VadinHA17; genus DRPN01. Next base: position 21,384 of record JAGGWN010000028.1, read on the forward strand.
GGCAAAGCGATGTCCGTTTCTTTTGAAAAACCGCTTACACAGCGATTGCAAAAACAGCCGTGCTCGATACTGTCTGCCGGTTGTTCCGGACCGACCATTTCCCAATAGACGAAATGACGGATGAAATCCAGACTGATTCCGTCGGGTTTCAGTACCCGGACATCCTTTTCCAGCTTGAGAAGTATCGAATCCCTGTAGTTCCTGTTTGACGGGCATACAAACTCCACCCAGTCTGATTTGGCAATATTCCCCTCGTTGGTAATGGCATAAAGGGAAGAATCCTTTTTCAGAACTTCGGGATTGAAAAATACCGGTTCAATGATAAAAACAGCTATCCCGTTTTCCTTTGCTTTGGCTCTGAAGACGGTATTTTCCGCAATTTCTTCACTGACAAAAGCCGTATTGATGCCGAGGTCAAGCCATTCAGTTACCAGGGAATCAATATCCCCGCTGATCGTGTAAATTTTTACTCCGTGAATTTGCTGATGCATTTTTTCGGTGTTACAGGAGAGCAGCAGGGCCATGATTCCCAAAATTAAACCTGTCATTTGATGAATGTGAAATATTTTTTCAGGTTTCATAAAACTTTGTTCAACGATTGCAATGGTGCTAATGAACAGATTATTATTTTTCCAAATTTACAATATTATGGGAAATTTGACGCATTTGACTCATATGACTTTTCGATCCATTTGGTATTTCCTCTATGTAATTCTCACTTTCCGTTCACGCTGTTTTTCCCCGGACACTTCGATCCCTCCCTGCGGGAGGCAGGTGCCTGGCGGGACACTGAGTGTCCGGGAACTTCGAACCGTTTTTTCCCTTTAATCTTTAATCCGTCAGTAGACGGACAAGTCCTACAGTAGACGGACAAGTCCTACAGTAGACGGACAAGTCCTACAGTGGACGGACAAGTCCTACAGTGGACGGACACAGGGGAGGGGTAGATTCCCCGCTTCCAGCGACGAATCTATTATGAACCAATCCATGATGATACCCTATCAGCTTACAGCTGGAGATTCATTGTGTAAACAAAAAACAACCAGCCATACGAAATGTAACACTTTTTAGTCAGAGAATAAGGCTTATCCCAAGAGGAATATTCAATTCTCCAGTGAGGAAATATAAATCAGACCATTTAGTAAAAGGGATCAACTCTTGGACTCCCCTTATATCAATATTATACACGGTCCTTTATTCTTTCGGCCTGTTGTTCAATACGTTGACAAGACACAATATTTTGCAATATTTCGTTAAGCGTTAGCTCGTGTGAACTGTAAATGAGTTTGGTTTTTATTGTGGCTAATCTTCCCATATTACACTTAATACAAATTTATTTCTGTCCGAATAAAGTATCCCCTTCGGCAAACTGCACATAGATCTGTACCGGCATTATCCGGGCGAGTACTATTTTACAGGCAAAAAGCACTGATACGTCAGGCAGGCTTTCCTGGGAAAATGTACCTGCATGAACTGGACAGAGATTTTCTTCCCGAAGATGCCCGGGAAAAACTTCCCAGCCTTGAGCGGTTGGATTTTTTTGCCGGGGGTGAAAATTTCATCTTGGCCGGAAAAGTGTGGCTCCGGGTTCCTAAGGGGGAGGTTAAACGGTTACTTTACCGTAAAGGTATCTCGCAGGCGGATATCTTCCGATGAACTACCTACCATCACCTCAAATTCACCAGGTTCCACCACTTTTTCCATGCTGGTATTCCACAAGGCCAATTTGTCGTATGGTATGGAAAAGAGCACAATACGGCTCTCGCCGCGTCGGAGCCCCACTTTTACAAAACCTTTCAACATCTTCACCGGAATTTACAATTGCAATAATAAAAAAAATCTTTGTTTCCAAATAAAATTATCTACACAAACAAACAAACAAATAGATTAAAGATGTAAAAGCAGCAAGAAAACCAAGAGATAGACTACCAAATATGAGAATCATACAAAACGTCCCGCATTTTTGAATAAGTTTTTCTGAATCCATGACACAAAAAATTTTAATTTAAATATCGTTTTCATAAATTCAACAATCTAATTAGCAGTACTATTAGATTGTTTTTTTACAAGTTCCCGTGCTGCCATCTTTATATTATTAAAATATATTGCAAAGGGCCTGTATGCAAGATGAGACCATTTTGAAAATGGGACTTCAATACATAACATGGGTACAACTATCATTAAGTGAACTACATATAAATAATATGTTACAAGTAAGGGGGATTGATTAATTCTTGAAATATGCATTAGGATGCCTGATACGGCAGATAGAAGTAATAAAATAATAAAAGTCCAATCAGTGATATGAGAGTGTTTACTATTTTCTCTATCTTTCTTGATTCGATGAATAATGAAATAAACTGTACCGAATATTAAACCAAAGGTGGCATAATAGCCAAATAATCTTTGTGGATACCACCAGGGATAAATAGTATCTGTTTGAAACCATTCCAAGAAAATGACAATCATTGTAAATAATAAGACATAACCCGACATTAACAACCAATGCGCTATCCAATAATTATATTTACCGGCACATAATTTTTTCCAAAATGATTGAATTTTTATTTCACAATCCGAAAAACGCCATTGTGAAGCAAAATGAAAAATAAGTGTCCAAAATTCTGTGAAATATAATTTAAGAGGAACTTTAATTGTTTTATCTTTTATAATAATCATTCGATGCATATTGAAAATGAAAGAAATAAGAAGAGCTGCAAGTACACCGGCCATGATCCAGTCGCCTATTTCCACTATTCTCCAAGGCGCAATTTCATTTATAAATGTTTTATCAGTGCTCAGGGGAATGCCATTCAATAAAGCAAAAAGAAAAAACACAAAAGCTGCCAACAAAATAATCGCACTAAATTCCCATTTTTTAGATGTATAAAATTTCCAGGAAAGCCCTGTCCAATCATATTTAGTGGTTAACCAGCGTCTTAGAGACATCATCAATTCTCCGGGGTTAGCTTCTTGCGGACAAGTCTCGCTACATTCGCCACAATAATAACACATCCAAGGATCCAACGAGGTTTTAATATCATCTTCTACACCGAGGATACTTGCCCTAATTATTTTTCTCGGGAAAGAATTTTCTCCTTCCGAAAGCGGACAAATAGCAGAGCAATTTCCGCAATTAAAACAGACATTTAAATCAACAGGACAGCCCAATTTTGTTAACTCTGTTGAAAACTCACTATTTATTTTTGACATTTCTTTAAAATTTGTTATTATTTTTTCAGTAACTCATAAAAATAATATTCTTCCATTTCATCCATTTCACCTGCTTTTATGTTGCCATATTTTATAAGTGTCATCATATATTTAGTAATAACATCAATTGAAATATTTGTTTCTTTTGCTATTTGCGGTATTGTTTTATGTTCTGTTTCCAGTGTTTTTAATATGGTTCTTTTTATTTTAGCAAATTCTTTTATTTTTACTTTAATTTCATCAGGAACAACATGAACCTTTTTTAAATAATCTACCGTTCTTTCTTTTTTCTCTTTACTCATTTTATTATATTTATAATAAATTTTATTTGGGACTAAACAGTGGATACGTCAATCATTGCCTCAATTTCTTCATTCGAATACCCAATAATATCAATAGCGTCATTTGGGCAAACTGTTGAACACATACCGCAACCTTTACAGGTTGCCACATTAATTTTTGCAACAAATTTTCCCTGATATTCAGTTTTGGTAATTGTATTGTAAGTGCATACTTCAATGCATTTTCCACACCATTCACAAGCGTCTAAATTTATTTTAGCAACAAGGGGTTCAAGTTCTAATTCCTCGTCATTTAATAAAGAGTTTGCCTTAACAGATGCAGAAAGAGAAGATTTTATTGATTCGGTAATGTTTTTGGGCCCCTGACAAGTACCGGCAATAAATATTCCATCAATGACCGTTTCAACAGGTCTTAATTTAGGATGTACTTCATTAAAAAAATTATCACGACCAACGGGTATTTTTAAAATATCTGATATTAAATGGTTATCTTTTCTAGGTACCATCCCGGTAACCAAAACGATTAAATCGGGATTTATCTCTAACTCCTTACGATTATATAATAAATCCTTACATTTTACCTGTGTAATGCCTTCAGATTCTTCAACAACAGGAGGATCTGTTTCATCAAATTTAATAAAAATATCGCCTTGTCGTCTTGCATTTTCATAGAGTTTTTCATACTTCCCATAGGTTCTGATATCTCTGTAAAAATGAAAATTTTTTGTTTCTTTGAATTTTTCTTTAGCAACAAGAGATGCATGAATAGCCGAAGTACAACAAAAGCGGGAACAGTATTTATTTTCCCCATCAATTTGCCGGCTACCTACACAATAAATAAATGCAATACTTTTTATCTTCTTACCGTTGTATGATAATACATTGTCATTTAGGTCGATAATTCTTTCAAATTGCTGAAGGGTAATTACATTTTTTATTTTTTTATATCCGAATTCCCCGTCTTTGGGTTCATAGGGGTCAAAACCTGTACACAAAAGAATTGCCCCGGTATTAATATTTAGGGTTTCAGGTTTTTGGTTAATATCAATACAATCTTTGTAGGTCCTGAGAAATTCTTTATCCCGGCTAAGTACATCTTTATTTACTACAGGAATATCTGGGAGTGCAGTTTCATAATTTTTGTAAATGGCTTTTCTTTTTGTTAGTCCAAAATTAAATTTGTCAGGTATCTCCTCAGGGCATTTTTGAATAGCTTCTGTTAATCTGTCCTTATCATATTTCGACGTAATGTATCTTGGAGTTATTTCAACTCTTATTTTAAAATTGCCAACACTACCGGAAAAAGATTTTATTTCGGCACCGGTAAAAAGTCTGATATTATTTCTCTTTTTTATTTCATAATAAAGTTTTTTAACAATCTCTTTACCTTTTTCATCTGTTTCAAATAATTTTCCTATCTGAGAGATCCTTCCGCCAACGAAATAATCTTTTTCAATTAAAAAAATATTTGTCCCCATGTCAGCAAGTTCAATTGCTGCTCTCATGCCTGAAATGCCGGCACCAATAATAGTAACCACATTTAAGGCAGAAATTTTAATCTGGTCTAATGCTTCTGAATATCTGACTCGTACAATTCCGTCCCGAACAAGTACAATAGCCTTTTTGGTAGCTTCTTTCGGTTTATCAGAATGTGCCCACGAACATTGTTCCCGTAAGTTTACCTGAACATAATTATATTGATTCAATCCTGCCCTTTTAGCTACATTTCTGAATGTAAACAGATGTAATTTAGGAGAACAGGATGCTACAACAATAGCATCGAGATTAGCCTCTTCAATATCATTGATCATTTCTTTTTGGGCAGAATCGGCACAGGCGAACATTGTTGTTTTTGCAATAACAACCCCTGATTCATTTTCTATTGCTTTTCTCACTTCTTCTACATCAACATAATCAGAGATGTTTCCACCACATTGACAAATATAAACTCCAATTTTATTTTTCATTGTATTTTTATATTTAACATGTACATGGTCGTCTTAAATAACTTGTTGCTTCTGCAGAAGCATCACCAGCAGAAAGTATTGAATCCGGAATATCCATTGGTCCCGAAGCCGTTCCGGCAACGAAAACTCCTTTAATATTTGTTTTTGCAGGACTTGTAAGTTTTTCAACTTGCAGTAAGTAGTTGTATTCATCAAGTTCTAATTTTTCATTTTTAAATGATGAACTTATTTCGGGATTTGGCAAAATACCAACGGATAAAACGACCAAATCGTGTTCTGCTTCTTTTATTTCACAATTTTCGTCAATGGCTTCATATCTCAAAAGTAGATTTCCGCTTCCATCCTTTTTCTCTGTAATTTTTGCAACTTTCCCTTTAATGAAAGTAACATCCATTTCTTTAGCCTGCTCATAGAATTCGTCAAATCCCTTTCCGAAAGCCCGAATATCAATATAGTAGATGGTGATGTCTGCGGTTGGAATTGCCCCCATTAACAGTTGTGCTTGTTTTATTGAATACATGCAACATATTTGCGAACAAATAGGATTTCCTACTGATTTATCTCTGGATCCAGTACATAAAACATAGGCTATATTGTCTGGTTTTTTCCCGTCTAAAGGCCTGAGGACATAGTTAAATGGCCTTGTAGGTGCAAGAAGCCTCTCCATTTCCATGGAATGGATTATATTTTTACAACTGTTATAATTATATTCTTTCTTTTTCCACGGTTCAAAAAGATTAAACCCTGTAGCAATAATTATTGTTTTTACTGTTAAAAAGTATTCCGATTTTTTTTGTGTAAAATCTATTGCATCGGCAGGACAAACTTTTTCGCAGGCCCCACACAAAATACAATTATTAATATCTATTGTTGCTATTCTCGGATTTGCAAGATTAAAAGGGATATATACTGCTTTTCTTCCGACAAGATTGTAATTATATTGGTCGTCAATATTCACGGGACATACCTTTTCACATTCCTGGCATCCGCTACAAAGGTCTTCTTTAACATACCGCGGATATTTAATTACTTTTGCCTTAAAAACATTTCCAAGCTTCTCAATATCCTTTACTTCACTATAAGTCATTATAGTAATATTGGGATTTCGGGCTGTTTCCGAAATTTTTGGTGTGGCAATACAAGCAGCACAGTCAAGAGTAGGAAAAACTTTACTGAGCTGTATCATTTTCCCTCCGAGAGACAAATCTTTTTCAACCAATAAAACTTTAAATCCATTATTCGCAAGATTAAGTGACGCTTCCTGACCTGCTATTCCTCCGCCGATAACAAGAGCGTCATACTCAATATTATTATTGACCATCTGATTTTTAATTTAATACTCGCTGGGTTGAGCTTTAACATTTTCCATTTTTACTAATTCCTGGTAGAAATTGTTCATGTGTTTAACAAAAGCCTCTGCACATACCGAACAAATTGCTGCCATTTTAAGCCTTGCAGGATTGATCCCTTTTTCTTTCATAATATCTTGTGCAGAAGCCACTATTTTACCTGTGTTTTCCGTGCAGGTTGGTCCATACGGGCAATCGCTTCCATCAGCGGCAATAAATACACCGTCAAAACCTTTTTCAAACGCATGAAGAATCCATCTCGGCTTAATTCCCGATGAGCAAGGGACAGAAATTGTATATACAGTAGGCGGATAATGAAGTTTCAATAATCCGGCAAGATCAATAGCCGGATCTGATATTTTTTCTGTTGAAAACACCAATATTTTTGGAGTATAATTTTCATTTAATTTATCATTTATCATTGTATCTCCTTTCATTTATTTTATATTTTATTAGTAAGTTGTTCATAATTTGAAAATCTAAATTGCCATGGATGCAATTTTCATTAAACCATTTCTGTTACACACTTTGATTCTTTGGCTGTTAAGGTGAATTAATTTTTTCCCCTTAAATTCAGATAAATAAGGGTTTAACTTGTTTTTTTCAATATGTGAAAAATTTGCAAGATCTGTTTTTAATATTTTTATGCTATCTGTATGAAATTTATTACAGAGACATATAAGGATGTATGCTAATCTTTCTTTTTCTGATTTATTTAAAAAAGAAACAATATCTAATATTTCACATGATGATTTGCTTAAAC
>JAGGWN010000115.1 GCA_021157415.1 Bacteroidales bacterium
CCCCATTCTGATAAGCCTGCAACAAGCGGTGTACCATCATGTCGGGATAACGACGGATGGGGGAAGTAAAATGAGTATAATAATCAAATGCCAATCCGTAATGCCCGATATTGTGTGTTGAATAAACGGCTTTGGCCATCGTCCGCAAAGCCAGGGTTTCGATAAGGTTTTGTTCGGGTTTGCCGATTACCTTTTTCATCAGTTTGTTCATCGAACGCGCAAGAGCTCTTCTGTTCTCTGTATGTACTTCATAGCCCAACTTACGTGCAATGCGGGTAAAACCCTCCAGTTTATCCTCTTTGGGCCGGTCGTGAATCCTGTACACGAAAGTCTTTTCTTTTTTCCCGGGCTCTGTTTTGCCAATCATCTCTGCCACTTTCTTGTTGGCCAGTAGCATAAACTCCTCTACCAGTTGGTTGGCCTCTTTGCTGATTTTGAAAAACACGCCCAGAGGGGTACCCTTTTCGTCGATTTCAAATTTCACCTCCACTCTTTCGATATCAAGGGCTCCGTGAGCAAAACGTTGTTTCCGCAAGATGGAAGCCAGGTTATGCAAAGAGAGCAGTTCTTTTGACAATTCTCCCTCTTTTTTCTCGATAATTTCCTGGGCTTCTTCGTAGGCAAAACGTCTGTCGGAGTTGATCACCGTCTTTCCGATCCAGGTCTTCAGTACCTTTGCTTCAGGAGACATCTTAAAGACAGCAGAAAAACAGAGCTTGTCTTCATGTGGATTCAGTGAACAGATATTGTTGGAAAGTCTTTCGGGCAACATAGGAACCACGCGGTCGACCAGATATACTGAGGTAGCCCGGTCATAGGCCTCCTGGTCAAGGACACTCCCCGGCGTTACATAGTGAGTTACATCTGCAATATGAACACCTACCTCAAGATTTCCGTCATGCAGAAAACGTACCGAGAGGGCATCGTCAAAATCTTTGGCATCTGCCGGATCAATGGTAAAAGTGGTTATATGTCTGAAATCACGCCTGCCTTCCAGGTCTTTATTTCTGATCCTATCACTTATTTTTTTTGCGGCATTTTCTATTTCTTCCGAAAAAGTTGCAGGTAACTCAAATTCGGCCAGAATAGCATGCATCTCCACCTCATGCTCTCCGGGGTTCCCCAGCACCTCGACGATTTCACCAAAGGGATTCTTTACCCTGTCGGGCCATTCGGTAATACGTGCTATTGCTTTCTGTCCGTTTTTTGCACCGTTCAACTTCGAGAGAGGGATAAATATATCATAGGGCATTTGCCTGTTGTCTGTGATCAGGAAAGCGAAGTTTCCGGTGATCTCAACGGTTCCTACAAACGTCTTTCGCTGACGTTCCAGGATTTCCACCACCTCTCCTTCGAGACGGCGGTTTTTACGGCGGGCAAACAGGTATACCTTCACCTTATCTCCGTTAAGGGCATGATGCAGATTGGCCTGGCTGATAAAAACATCCTCCTCCAGATCGTCACTGATTACGTATGCACTGCCGAAAGCAGTCAGGTCAACAATGCCGGTAATAAAGCCTTCTTTACTCTTCTGTCTGTATTTCCCGGGTTGTATCTCCTCCAGATATTTCTCTTTTTTCAATTCTTTCAGAATCTTTTCTATCTCCCTTTTTTGAGAATAATCTTTTATGTCAAGTGCCGAAGCCACTTGTTTGTAATTAAAAGGACGGGAAGGTTTCCTTGAAAAAAAGCCAATAACCTTGTTTTTCAAAACCTGCTTATTTATTTTTTCTTTTGTTGAATTCCGGTTTTTTGTCTTTTTTGTCATAAAATTCCGTTGTATTTTGTTGAATAAAAAATTTTTGTGAAATTAATGATTTAGTTTGATATATATAATTATGAAACACAATTATAACACAGGTCTTGTCTTAAGTGGTGGGGGAGCCCGGGGGTTTGCTCATCTGGGGGTGATTCAGGCCCTGGAGGAAGAAGGGATCTCCCCGGATATTGTCTCCGGGGTCAGTGCCGGTTCTATTGTCGGCGCTTTTTATGCCGATGGGTATTCGCCGGAAGAGATTCTTGCCATGTTTATAGAAAAGAAGATATTCTCACTGATCAAGTTTACCGTTCCCCGCAGCGGATTCCTTAAACTGACAGGCCTGCGCGATCTGATCCGTACCTACTTGCGTGCCAAAACTTTTGAGAAACTAAAAAAACCGCTCTGGATCACAGTCACGAACCTTAACAAGGGGAGAGTGGAGTATATCCATCAGGGACCCCTTCCGGACGTGATTATCGCTTCTTCAAGCATTCCTGTCCTTTTCGAACCTCACCGGATTGGGAAATACCGGTATCTCGACGGCGGAATATTCGATGTGTTGCCTGTAACTCCCATACTGGGACATTGTGACAAAATTATCGGCGTCAACATCAACCCTCATTACGAAGAGGAGAATATTTCGGGCTTGATCAAGGTAGCTGAATGGAGTTTTTATCTGCGTATCCTGGCCAGTGTCAATCAGAACATGCAAAAATGCGATATCCGTATTGATCCGCAAAAACTGAAAGGATTCGGGATTTTCGATATGTCAAAAGCCCGCGAAATGTACCGGATTGGGTATGACGAAACAAAAAATATCCTGAAAAAAGAGAACCTTTTAACCGCATAGAAAGCAGACCTGCCTGCCGGCAGGCAAGATACAGAGAACAAAGAAAACGAAGCATCCGTTCTAGAATACCTCTTCAGCAATTCTGCGGACATTATCCGTCCGACCCATGGTATAAAAATGTATCACGGGGACACCGTGGTTCATCAATTCCCGGACCTGCTGAGTGCCCCACTCAATACCCAGTTCATAAATCTCTTCGTTATTCTTACATTTCAGGATCTCTTTCACCAGTTCTTCGGGCATATCAATGTTGAACGTCTTGGGCAAATAAGTAAGTTGCTTTCGGGTGGAAACCGGTTTGATACCCGGGATAACGGGAACATTGATCCCGGCTTCCCGGCAACGTTTCTCAAACTCAAAAAACTTCCTGTTATCAAAAAACATCTGAGTAACAATATATTCGGCTCCCGCTTCAATTTTCTTTTTCAAAAAATGTATATCCGATTCGAAATTCGGCGATTCGGGATGTTTCTCCGGATAACCTGCCACCCCTACTGAAAAATCAGTAGGCTGAGGATTGATCAGCTCCGGATCGATATAAACTCCTTTGTTAAGATCAATTACCTGCTTTACCAGATCAATAGCATGAGCATGACCTTCTTCTTCGGGGATAAAGACTTTGCTGCCGGATAAAGGATCTCCCCTGACGACCAATACATTGTGAATATCCAAAAAGTTCAGGTCTATCAATGCATTCTCTGTTTCTTCAAGGGTAAAACCGCCACATATCAGATGCGGCACCACCATAACGCCATATTTATATTTGATGGCTGCCGAAATAGCCACTGTTCCCGGTCTTTTCCATACCACCCTTTTTTCAAGCAGGTTCCCTTTGACTTTTCGATATACCACTTCTTCCTGATGATAGGTAATATTCACATAAACCGGATTGAACTCTATCAGTGAGTCCATGATTCTGTATATATACTCAATTCCCTGCCCTTTGGGTGGTGGCAGTAATTCAAATGAAAAAAGGGTTTTTTCAGCGTTTTTGATCGATTCTGTTACTTTTTTTCCCATATCTTTTTATTTCTGATTTTCTTTCATGGTTCTAATGTTCTAGTTCCCCGGTTCCTGTCATAGGAAAGAAACAGGAGATGTTTGAGGAAATTACTTTCCCCCCTGATACAAAATGTGTAATAAATGTCTTTTTACGGTTTCCACCGGCAGGTTTTTTCTTTGTGCATAATCCACAAGCTGGTCATTGAGAATCTTTCTGATGTCGAAATAGGTGGATTCGGGATGTGAGAAGATCAGACCGCTCACCGAGGCTCCGGGTTCCATGGCATAGTTTTCAGTTAACCGGATATGTATGTGCTTTTCTGCTTCCAGAATCTCAAACAGGTCTTTTTTACCAGCATGATCAGGACATGCCGGATACCCGTATGCAGGTCTTATCCCCCGGTACCTTGTCTGGAACATATCTTCCAGGGTCAGGGTTTCTCCGGAAGAGAAGCCCCACAGTTCTTTTCTCACTTCCAGATGAAGCCATTCGGTAGCTGCTTCGGCCAACCTGTCAGCCAGCGCTTTTATCATTACGGCACTATAATCATCATGCTCTTTCTGAAATTTTTCCAGATAATGTTCAAGACCTATTCCGGCTGTCACAGCAAACGTGCCGATATAATCTTTTACACCGCTATCTGCCGGGGCAACAAAATCACTCAGACAAAGATTATGTCCCGAAGATGTTTTGGCTTTCTGTTGTCGTAATTGGAAAAGTTTGCCTTTAAGGTTTTTTCGTTCCTCGTTTTCAAACACTACTATATCATCTTCTTCGGCAGCGGCCGGAAAGAGCCCTGTCACAGCCTGCACTTTCAGGATCCTGTCTTCCACCAAACGGTCCAGGAACCCCAAAGCCTCTTTATAAACACGCGTAGCTTCTTTCCCTTTTTGAGGATGATCGAGAATATCCGGAAACCTTCCTTTCAGCTCCCATACGTGGAAAAAGAAGGTCCAGTCGATAAAAGGGATAATGGTTGGCAGAAGAATATCATCAAAGACCGTGATACCCAGTCGGCGCGGAACAGGAGGTTTGTATGTTTCCCAGGGCAGCTTCGGTTTGTTTTTCCGGGCTTTGTCCAGCGTCAGAAATTTCCTGGGGATTTTGCGGTTTATGGTTCGTAGATTTTCATATTGCGTATCCACCTCTCTGAGAAAGTTTTCTTTTGCCTCCGACAGAAGGGTGCTCACCACCATCACGCTTTTAGAAGCATCTTTGACATGGATTACCCCGTTGGAATAATGGGGCTGAACTTTTACGGCAGTGTGCAGTACCGATGTTGTTGCTCCTCCGATCATGAGGGGTTGTTTGAAGTTTTTCCTTTTCATTTCATCCGCCACATGAACCATTTCCTCCAGCGAGGGGGTAATCAGTCCGCTCAGTCCGATGATATCCGCTTTTTCCCTGCGGGCTGTTTCCAGTATTTTCTCTGCAGGAACCATCACGCCGAGGTCTATGATCTCATAGTTATTACACTGTAAAACGATTCCTACAATATTTTTTCCTATATCGTGTACATCTCCTTTCACCGTTGCCAGCAAAACTTTTCCGGCGGTTTGTCTGTTCCCTCCGGCACTCTTTTCTTTTTCCAGGACAGGTTCCAGGACAGCCACCGCTTTTTTCATCACGCGTGCGCTCTTTATTACCTGGGGCAGGAACATCTTTCCCGACGCGAACAAATCACCGACAATGTTCATTCCGTCCATCATAGGATTTTCAATGATGTCCAGGGCTGTAGGATAAGCCCTTATCGCCTCCTGCATATCCTCTTCCACGTAATCGGGAATACCTTTCACCAGGGAATGAATGATCCGTTCTTTGAGTGGTTTTTCCCGCCAGGTATCTTTTCCCGTTTTTTCTTTGCTTTCTGTTTTTCCGGCGGTTTCGGCATATTCCAACAGCCGCTCCGTAGCATCCGACCGGCGGTTGAAAATCAGATCTTCCACCAGCTCCAGTAAATCCTTAGGGATATCATCATACAAAGGCAGATTACCTGCATTGACAATGGCCATATCCAGCCCGGCTTCTATGGCATGATATAAAAAAGAAGAGTGCATGGCCTCGCGGATAACATTATGCCCCCGGAAAGAAAAAGAAAGATTGCTCACTCCTCCGCTGGTGTGTACATAAGGCAGGTTTTCCTTCACCCATTTCACCGCTTTGATAAAGTTGACCGCATAATTCGCATGCTCTTCCATGCCGGTGCCTATAGCCAGAATGTTCAGGTCAAAAACAATGTCTTCCGGTGGAAAATGTATCTTTTCCGTAAGAAGCAGGTAAGCTCTACGGGCAATCTCTGTTTTTCTTTCGAAAGTGGTTGCCTGTCCCTCTTCATCAAAGGCCATTACGATAGCTGCGGCTCCGTACTTTTTGATCTTCTCCGCTTTTTGGAGGAAGTCTTCTTCTCCTTCTTTCAGGCTGATGGAATTGACGATTCCTTTTCCCTGCAGACATTTCAATCCCGCCTCAAGAATTTCCCATTTGGAAGAATCTATCATCACAGGTACCCGGGCAATCTCCGGGTCGGCAGCCAGCAGGTTGAGAAAATATACCATGGCCTTCCCTGCATCCAGCATAGCATCGTCCATACTCACATCTATCACCTGGGCCCCGTTTTCAACCTGTTGCCGGGCTACGGATAAGGCTTCTTCATATTTTTCTTCCCTGATCAAACGGGCAAATTTTCTCGAGCCTGACACATTGGTTCGTTCACCTATATTAATCAGATTGCTTTCTTCAAAGACCTTTAAAGGCTCCAGTCCGCTAAGTTGAAGCAATGGTTTTTTCTCAGGCAGTGTGCGGGGCTTTTTGCCTTTTGTTCTTGCAACAAATTCCTTAATATGTTCCGGGGTGGTTCCACAGCATCCTCCGATGATATTAACATGCCCGCCGTCCATCAGGCGTTCCAGCACATCTCCCATCTCTTCAGGGGAAGACTCATACTCTCCGAACTGGTTTGGGAAACCGGCATTGGGATGCACACTTACAGGCAAAGGGGTTATCACGGAAAGCTCTTCCACAAACGGCTCTATTTCTTTAGCACCCAGTGAACAATTCAGTCCGATGCTGAACAACGGAGCATGGGAAATTGATATTACAAAAGCTTCAAGAGTCTGTCCCGAGAGGGTTCGTCCACTGGCATCCACAATCGTTGCCGAAACCATTACGGGCACTGCTTTGCCTGTTTCTTTAAAAACTTCCTGTATGCCATAGAGACCGGCTTTGGCATTCAGGGTATCAAAGACAGTCTCCAGCATCAGGAGATCCACGCCTCCCTCTATCAGTCCCCGCGCCTGGATGGTATATGCATCCTTCAGATCATCAAAGGTAACAGCACGGTATCCCGGATCTTCTACTTTGGGTGACATAGAAGCCGTTTTATTGGTGGGGCCCATGGAGCCAATGACAAACCGGGGTTTCCCGGGAGTCTTTTTTGTAAACGCATCTGCCGTCTGTCGTGCCAGTTGTGCTGCCGCCACATTGATTTCATAAGCCAGATCTTCCATCCGGTAATCGGCCAGGGAGATACGGTTGGCATTGAAGGTGTCGGTCTCAATAAAATCAGCCCCCGCCTCAAGATATTGTTCGTGTATATTCCGTATAACCCCGGGACGCGTCAACACCAGCAAATCATTGTTGCCTTTCAACGGGGTGTCATATTCCCGGAACCTCTCTCCGCGGTAATCCTCTTCCTTGAGTCCAAAATCCTGGATCATGGTCCCCATGGCCCCATCCATCACCAGTATGCGATTCTTTAGGATCTTCTGTAATTCATTTTTTTTCATCAGTCCCTTTTTTCCGGTTTGAAACCTGTATTGATCACGCTCACATCCTTATTTAATATCTCTTCTTTCTTTTCAAAGAGTTCCTGCAAAGAGATCTTACCAATCCTATAACTATACGCAGGTCCCGTATAACTTTCCGTAATTTTTTCAAAGTCAAGCAAATCCATGTCTTTCTTATCCTGGTATCTGAAATAAACTTCCAAAGTTACATCCGTTGTGAAAGATAATCCCAGATTTTGTTTTCTTTTTTTGTATTCATAGGCATAAAAGAATGAATTGGCCGA
>JAGGWN010000024.1 GCA_021157415.1 Bacteroidales bacterium
AAAAATCGGAAAAAGAAAACAGCATGGGGAAAAAAAGTTACCCTGTCACCCTGATAACGCTGGAACCAGGACATTTCCATGCAGCCCTGGTACAGAAAAGCATGTATAACGAAGTATCTCCGACAGCTTACGTATATGCACCCCGGGGACCGGAGCTGGAAAGTTTTTTAAATTTCATCAGGGGGTTTAACAGTCGTGCAGACCACCCCACTGCGTGGAAGGAAGTCGTTTACAGCAAGGCAGATTATCTGGAGAAGATGCTCCGCGATAAACCGGGCAATGTGGTTGTCCTTTCTGGTAACAATGCCCGCAAAACCGAATACATACGGAAATCGGTGGAAGCCGGGCTGAACGTCTTTGCCGACAAGCCCATGGTCATCACACCGGAAGCTTTTCCCGAACTGGAGAAAGCATTCCGTATTGCCCGGGAAAAAGGAGTCCTCCTCTACGACATCATGACCGAGCGGTATGAGATCACCTCCATCCTGCAAAGGGATCTGTCTCAGATACCGGAGATCTTCGGCACCCTGCAGAAAGGAACCCCTGAAAATCCGTCCCTGGTACAGGAAAGCATCCACCGTTTCTATAAAAATGTGGCTGGAAAGCCTCTCATCCGTCCGGCTTGGTTTTTTGACATCAAACAACAGGGAGAAGGCATTGCCGACGTGGGCACCCATCTTGTCGATCTGATCCAGTGGGAGGCTTTTCCCCGACAGATCATCCGTAAAGAGGATATCCGGTTTCTCTCGGCACGTCACTGGCCCACCAGCCTCACTCCTGAACAATTTAAAACGGTTACGGGACTGGATAAATATCCCGGCTTCTTGAAAGAATACCTGGTCGGGGATACACTGAAAGTCTTTTCAAGCGGTGAGGTCACCTATACCATCAAAGGAATCACTGCCAGGACCAAAGTTACATGGACGTATCACACGCCGGAAAAGTCAGATGCCCATTACAGCCTAATGCGGGGCACCCGGTGTGATCTGTTTATCAGACAGGAAGAAAAAGAAAACTACCATCCTACCCTGTACATCAGGGCTTCAGACAAGGAAGATCCTGGATTGTTTGAGAAAAAATTGGTAAAAGTGATGGCAAATATCATTGCCCTGAAGTATCCCGGTATGGATATTGAAAAGATTTCGGAAAGATTGTGGACTGTCACCATTCCTGTCAGTTATGACGTAGGCCACGAAGCCCATTTCAGACAGGTGACAGAAAAATTCCTGAAATACCTGCAGCAAGGAAATATGCCCGACTGGGAAGTACCCGATATGATCACAAAATATTATATCACAACACAGGCACTGAAGATAGCAAGAGAGAGGCAATAAGGCAGGAGAAGGTTGAAGAGTTGAAGAGTTGAAGAGTTGAAGAGTTGAAGAGTTGAATGGTTGAAGAGTTGAATGGTTGAAGAGTTGAATGGTTGAAGAGTTGAAAAGTTGAATGGTTGAAAAGTTGAATGGTTGAAGAGTTAATGAGACAATGATTCTGTGAGGTGTAACCGAAACGGAGTCATTAAGTCGAATTAATCCAGGCTTGCCGGTGTTGAAAGGTCTAAAAGTATTTATTGCGCTAAGCGCTATGCTCTAAACGCTATGCCCTATAAGCCTGGGGCAGAGTACGTAATAATGCAAAAGGCAGAAGGCTGAAGAAGAAAGAGACCAAAGACTGAAAAAAGGGAGGCAACTAAAAATCTTTCAGATTTTCGTCCAGGAAGCCATCCGGCAGCATCCAATCAGGATGGAATTCTCCCTTTTCTTCTTTTTGATACCGCACACAACGGGTCCAATTTCCATGACAATATTGATCAATCCATTTTTTATCCAACCGCCCCTGCTCATAATAATATTTCATCGGACAGACCGGATACCATTTACATTCTTTTGTTTTCACCTTTTACAGAGTATTTGGTTTATTTACAATACAGTTATTTCCCCGGGCAAAAATAATCCAAAATAACAACAACATCACTCCTTCATCCGATAAAGGTATCTCAAAAGGCAATACCGGCCCCGAATCTGTGGAATCTGCCGGAAGCAACTTCCGGCCAAAGCTCAAAACCTCAAAGGCCCTAACCATCTGTGAAATGATCAAATACACCAACATCCCCTACGTAGTTCCCTACGTAGAAAAGATTTGAGGTTCCGATTCATAAACTTTTTTACCTTTGCATAAAAGATGAAAATATGGCCATACCCAAACTGTCTCTGAAAGAACTGAATTTGATGAATAGGAGCTCTCTTATGGAAAGCTTAGGCATTGAATATCTTGAAGTTAAAGAAGGCTATGTCAAAGCCCGGATGCCGGTAGATGCCCGTACCATCCAGCCTGTCGCGAATATTCTGCACGGAGGGGCCAGCCTGGCCCTGGCCGAAACCATCGGCAGTCTGGGTTCTATCCTGATGGTGGATGCTGATTATTTTGATGTACGCGGCGCCCAGATCTCTGCCAATCATGTAAGACCCGCCACCAACGGTTATGTGACCGGCGAAGCCCGGATCATCTACCAGGGAACCAATACCCACGTGTGGAATATTGATATCCGGAATGAAAACGGTGAATTGGTTTCCACCGCCCGTTTGACCAATTTCATCATCCCCAAACTCAGACGCAAATCCTGACGACATGCTCAATCTCCTGATCAAAACCGGATATCCTTTTGCAGCATTCCGTTTTCCCGGGGAACATGAGTTTATCAATATTGTTCAGACCCAAAGAGAACCGGAAACTTTCCACCCAAAAGATTTGGATAATGTTTCGGGGTTTATTTTTTCACCTTTTGACAGGGAAGGCACAGATCCTCATTTTGTCATCCGGCACGATCTCTCTTATACCTGGAATCCCGGGAATCCCACCAATGCTCCTGTCTCCTTGCCTATCTCCGGAAATCAGGCCCCAACAAATCCGGTCCCGGCAATCAATCGCAGTGAATATATCCGGCAAATTGAACAGGTACTGGAACGAATACGCAAAGGTCAGGCTCAAAAAGTAGTCCTGTCCCGCCCTCAGATAATCAAGCTGCCAAAAATATTTGATTTTACCATTTTTTTTACCAACCTGCATCTGGTTTATCCGGATGCTTTTCTTTTTCTGGTTTTCCTGCCGGGTTATGGCATTTGGGCCGGAGCTACTCCGGAATTGTTTTTACAACAAAACGGAAGATATTTAAAAACGGTTTCCCTCGCCGGCACGCTCCCGGTAAACGGACCGGAGGAACTCCCTTTCTGGCCTGAAAAAGAAAAAGAAGAACAACAAATCGTCACAGAGTATATCAAAGAAACCTTGCATACGGCCGGCTTTGATCCGGCAGAAATCAACGGACCTCACACCATTTATGCGGGCAAAATCGCTCATTTGCAGACCATTTTTAAAATCCCGGTGCCTGCTGAAAGAAAGAAACTGGCAGAAGTTCTCCATGTCCTCCACCCTACACCTGCTATCTGTGGATACCCCAAGCAATCGGCTTTAAAGATAATCCGTGAAACAGAAAAATACAACAGACAGTTTTACACGGGTTATATGGGACCATGGCACACCCGCTATCCGTCTCAACTATATATTAACCTGCGAAGTATGCAATTCTCAACCACTGACGCACAAGCGATACTGTATGCAGGAGGAGGAATCACCGGCGCTTCCGATCCGGCCAAAGAATGGGATGAAACGGCCATGAAAATGCAAACCCTGTTGTCCGTTTTGGAAAAAATGCCCAATTTTGCCCAATGAGTTCCTCCAAAGCATATCTGAGTTTATTGGTGCGTATTTTTAAGGAAAAAGGATTGGAAACGATCATTTTTTCCCCCGGATCCCGAAACGCACCCTTGATCATGGCTTTCACTGCCGAGCCGGCAATCCGTTGTCTTAAAATTCCCGATGAACGGAGTGCCGCTTATTTTGCTCTCGGTATGGCCCAGCAAACAGGTAAGCCAACAGCTATAGCCTGTACTTCGGGAACAGCTGCTCTCAACTATGCCCCGGCTATTGCCGAAGCCTATTATCAAAAGATCCCTTTGCTTGTATTAACTGCAGACAGAACCCCCAAACTGATCGATCAGGGAGACGGACAAGCCATCCGGCAAGAAAACCTTTATGCCAATTATATTAAACATAGCTATACTTTTCCCTCGTTGGTTGTTTCAGAAAAAGAGCTTCAGCACATAGAGCATATGACCAATGAAGCGTGGAATAACAGTCTTTACCCCGAAGCAGGACCTGTACATATCAATTTCCCTTTTCCCGAACCCTTGTATGACTTTGCATATGATACATCACGAAAAGTAAGACTTATTCAGCTAAAGGAGACCACACCAATCCCCGACACAGACCAAACCAAAGTACTGGCGAAACAATGGAATCATTCGAAAAGAAAAATGATCCTTACCGGCTTGCTGCCGCCCAATCCCAACCTGGAAAAACAGATTACAGAACTGGCTCAGGATCCAACAGTAACAGTCCTTACAGAGACAACATCAAACCTGTATATCCCCGGTGCCATACCGGGTATTGACAAAGTTGTATGTACCTTTTCAGCAAAAGAAGCGGAAATTTTTAAGCCGGATATCCTGCTCACGATGGGAGGTCATATCGTCTCAAAGATGGTCAAATCGTTCCTGCGGCAACACCAGCCGGCATCCCATTGGCATATCTCTCCTTCCGGGCAGCATATGGATACGTTTCAATGTCTTACTGAAGTTATCCCTGCCTCACCGGATGCTTTTCTGGATGGATTCTTACCCTTGTTACAACCCGGCGAAGGGAATTACAGATCAAGCTGGACAGAGCGCTATAACCGAAGCGAAGAACGCCATCATTCTTTCATGAAAAGAGTTCCGTTTTCAGACTTGAAAGTTTTTGATATGCTGTTTAAAA
The DNA here is from genome assembly GCA_021157415.1 of Bacteroidales bacterium. GTDB lineage: Bacteria > Bacteroidota > Bacteroidia > Bacteroidales > VadinHA17 > DRPN01. The sequence continues at coordinate 4,873 of JAGGWN010000024.1, forward strand.
CAATGCCGGTTGGCATATCTGTTCAATTGGCCAACTCCACTCCTGTAAGATATTCGCAACTTTACAGAATGAAGAAATGGTATGTTTTTTACTCCAACCGTGGGGTCAGCGGCATTGACGGATGTATCTCCACTGCTGCCGGAGCAGCTTTTGCCACCAGACATGATACATGGCTACTCACCGGTGACCTGGCCTTTTTTTATGATACGAATGGTCTGTGGCACGAATATCTGGATAATCATTTGAAAATTGTGGTTATTAATAACGGTGGCGGAGGCATTTTCCGTTTTATTGAAGGCCCGGACAAAACCGGACACCTGGACATTTTTGAAGCACCTCATCAACTCAATGCCAGACACGCTGCCGGTATGTTCGGGATTCGTTATTTCGAGGCCAGGGATGAAACATCCCTGACGCAGGCTGTCAACAGGCTTGCCTATTCCCGGGATACAGCTATTCTTGAAGTTTTTACGCCACGGGAAGAAAACGGAAAGATCTTAAGGGAATATTTCAATACGCTAAAAAATAAGTAATTATGTCAGATATAAAAAATACCAGAAACTGGGAAAAAATCAAGGATTATGAAGATATCCTCTTCGATTTCTGGAACGGCATTGCCCGCATCACCCTCAATCGGCCGGAAAAGCACAATGCCTTCCGTCCCGTCACCGTAAACGAAATGAGCGATGCACTGACCATCTGTCGCGAAAACCAGGATATTTTTGTGATCATTCTCACTGGCGCCGGTGACAAAGCTTTTTGCAGTGGCGGTGACCAGTCGGTAAAAGGGAAAGGCGGATATATCGGTAAGGACGGAGTGCCCCGGCTGAACATCCTGGATGTGCAGAAACAGATCCGTTCCCTGCCCAAACCGGTGGTGGCCATGGTCAACGGATATGCCATCGGTGGTGGCCATGTACTGCATGTCGTCTGTGATTTGACCATTGCTTCGGATCAGGCAATCTTCGGCCAGACCGGTCCCAAAGTTGGCAGCTTCGACGCCGGTCTGGGATCTTCCTATCTGGCCAGCATCGTCGGTCAGAAAAAAGCCCGGGAGATATGGTTCCTGAACAAACAATACTCGGCCAGGGAAGCCCTGGAAATGGGACTCGTAAACCGGGTGGTGCCTTCCGGAGAGCTGGAAGATGCCACCGTAGAATGGTGTGAGATTATGATGAAACGCAGTCCCATGGCCCTTCGTATGATCAAACTGGGGATGAATGCTGCCCTTGACGGACAGATAGGTCTGCAGGAATTTGCCGGCAATGCCACGCTGCTGTATTATCTTACCGATGAAGCCCAGGAAGGAAAACAAGCTTTCCTGGAAAAACGGGATCCGGATTTCAGAAAATTCCCGAGATTTCCTTAATATTGTCCCTCACACGGTGTAAGGGAAAAACAATGAACAAACTTAAAGCATGGATAAGTGCTTTCCGGCTGAGGACGCTACCTCTCTCCCTTTCCAGCATCATCCTGGGGGGTGCTTTGGCCTATGCCGACAAACCTTTTCGCTGGCAGATCTTCCTGCTGGCCCTCGTCACCACCCTTTTCTTACAGATACTCTCGAACCTGGCCAATGATTACGGCGACTACAGTCATGGTCTGGACAATCAGGAACGGGTGGGCCCGCAGCGCAGCGTACAGTCGGGAACCATCAACCCGCAGGAGATGAAAACAGGCATACTTGTTTTCATTTTACTCTCGCTGGCCTCCGGCCTTTGGCTGATCCTCTCCTCCACAGGCATGGCACTTTCTGTCGAAGGGATCGTCTTTCTGGTATTGGGTTTGCTATCCATAGGCGCCGCCATAAAATACACCATCGGAAAACACCCTTACGGTTATTACGGTCTGGGTGATCTTTTTGTCTTCCTTTTCTTTGGTCTTACCGGTGTGCTGGGTACCTACTATCTTATTACCCACCATTTGCAGGCAGATCTATTTTTACCTGCTTCAGCCCTGGGGTGTCTCAGCACCGGAGTCCTGAACCTCAACAATATGAGGGATCTGGAAAGCGACCGGAAAAACGGCAAAAAAACTCTGGCTGTCTTACTGGGCCCAAGGCTCAGCCGTTACTACCACCTGATCCTCCTCACCCTGGCCATCCTGCTCAGTTTGGTCTATATCATACTGAACTATCACAGCCCCTGGCAGTTTATTTTTCTAATCATTATCCCTCCCCTGGCTGAAAATATCAGGACCGTTTTCCGGGCTCCTTCCCTTTCTATTCTGGATCCGTTGTTAAAAAAACTGGCTCTTACCAGCCTTCTTTATGCCCTTGCTTTTGGCATCGGCATGTTGTTTTAAAGATAAGGGATCATGAACCTGTTCCAGAAATCGAATAACCTTTTACTCGAATTACTCCGATAGTACTTCATAAATTTGAATCGTCTATGAACTAAATCTCTGAAAATGTGAGTAAAGCTTATATCGAACTCAGGTAAATATGCCCGCGATTATTGGAGGCCTTTCCATCATTTACGAATTTAATACAGCTTTTTGTTATTCATGAAATATTCTATATTTTTACGCTCTTTCCAACCAACTGAAATATTTACAAAAAACAAAGAAACATGAAAAAGATATCTTTATTAATCAGCATGTTGCTCATCGCAGGCTTTACTTTTGCTCAGGAGGGAGAAGCCCCTCTTCATCAAGGACAGAAACAATTAAATTTCGGCCTGGGCTCCGGATACTACGGACTACCCGTTTACGGAGGTGTTGATTTTGCTGTAACCGATGATGTTACCTTAGGCCCGGTTTTACAACTAAGATTTGGCTATGGATACCTTGATTTTGGCGGCGTGTTTCGCGGGGATTATCATTTTAACCGAATTATTGGGATTCCCAGTAATTTTGACTTTTATGCCGGTGGCAGTCTTGGATTTTTTACCGGAAGCCACGGTCTGTATTTAAGTGCACAAGTCGGCGGACGCTGGTATTGGGATGAAAAATGGGGGCTGAATGTTGAATTAGGCGGAGGTACCGGTTATGGAGGAGCAATAGGTGTATCCATGAAATTTTAAAGCTCTCACTTCCGGATATTGAGAAGATTCCATAACATTTTCATTACCCGTATCCTTGTTGAAAGGGTCCGGGTTTTATTATCTTTGTGTCATGGCACTACAGGCAGTCTGGAAGAAGAAAATGCTGGTTTTCAAAACGCCCGCGCGTACTTCCCGGGGGGTTATGCTGCACAAAGCTTCGTGGATCATACGTGTAACAGACACCGCAGATCCCACAAAAGAAGGATACGGAGAATGTAGCCCTTTGCCGGGTCTCAGTCCGGATGACCGGCCTGACTTTGAAGAGATCCTCGACAGGGCCTGCTCACATACAGGAACATATAATTTCTCCATCGACGAAATTCCCCACTCTTTTCCCTCCATTCGCTTCGGGCTGGAAACAGCCTTACTGGACCTGCAGCAGGGAGGTAAACAGCTTTGGTTTCCAGGTAATTTCACGGAAGGAAAAGAAGCTATCTCCATCAACGGGCTGATCTGGATGGGCAATCAGACCATCATGAAAAAGCAGATCATACGGAAAATGGAAGAAGGTTACCGTGTGATCAAACTAAAGATCGGGGCTCTTGATTTTAAGGAGGAGCTGGATCTGTTGCACTTTGTCCGCAAGGAATTTACAGAGGATCATCCGGAAATACGACTGGACGCCAACGGAGCTTTTCAGCCGGAAGAAGCCCTCGAAAAACTTAAACGGCTTTCGGACTATGACATCCATTCCATTGAGCAACCTATCCGGCAGGGACAGTGGGAGGAGATGGCTGCCCTGTGCGCCTTCTCTCCCATCCCGGTAGCCTTGGACGAAGAGCTGATAGGACTATGGCAGGACACCGAAAGAAACAAAATGCTGGATACGATAAAACCCCACTATCTGATCCTGAAACCTTCATTGCTGGGAGGATTCAAAGCCTGTCAGAAATGGATCATGCTGGCCAGTAAGAAAAATACAGGGTGGTGGATCACCTCCGCCCTGGAATCCAATATCGGCCTCAACGCCATAGCCCAGTGGACATACACCCTGAAAAACCCGTTACCGCAAGGTCTGGGGACAGGCCGGTTATATACCAATAACTTTGATTCGCCCCTTTTCATACGTCACGGTCATCTATACTACAATCCCTCCCGTAAACCAACCATCCGGTTTTCATGAAAAAAAGAAGTTTTTCATATAATAATTTCCTGATGGAAGGGAAAAGAATTTACAGGGAAGACCTGGCGGATCTTTGTATTAAAAAAAAGAAGGATCCTGAAACAGGTCCTTTTGAACAGGAGATATTTGCATTCATTCAGGACTTTCTTTCTCCCCTGAAAACCATCCATTTACATACTTCAGGATCTACCGGCACACCCGGGAAGCTGGTCGTTCGAAAAGAGAAAATGATACGCAGTGCAAGAATGACCGGGAATTTTCTGGGACTAAAAGCCGGTGATAAATCACTGCTGGCCCTGCCCGTTAACTATATTGCCGGAAAAATGATGATTGTTCGTGCGTTGGTACTTGGACTGGATCTCTGGTTTACCCGTCCTTCCTCTACGCCCGACATAGCACAGAAGTATGATTTCTCTGCCCTGACGCCTATGCAGGTGACACAACTGTTGAAAACCGGTAACAAAGATAAATTAGCACGTATCAAAAATCTGCTGATAGGAGGCGGCCCCCTGCCCCACGCTCTGGAGACCCAACTGCGTTCCCTTCCCAACCGCATCTTTCATACATATGGCATGACCGAGACCCTTTCTCACATCGCCATGCGTCAAATAAACGATCCGGGCAGCTCCGGGTGGTTCAGTCCTTTGCCGGATATATACCTGTTGTCCGGACTGCAAAAGAATCTGGTCATCTATGCCCCCGCAATTATTGGAAAGAAACCGTTGGTCACCCATGATATCGTGGAATTTTCAGGAAAAGATAACCGGCTTTTCAGGATATTGGGAAGAACGGATTACCTCATTAACAGCGGAGGGAAAAAAATACTTCCCGAAGAAATCGAAAGAAAGCTGGAAAGCAGGATCCCTTTTCCGTTTTTCATTGGAAGTATCCCGGATGATATTCTGGGAGAAAAGATTACTTTGTTTTCTGAATCCGGGGAATTATCACCTCAGGAGTTGGCTGACATTCATAAAGCCGTCCGGTCGATCACGGATCCACACCGGCGTCCCCGAACCGCTATGGCTGTCTATCCTTTTCTTTATACTGAAAGCGGCAAAATTAAACGTAAAGAAACCATGCAAAAAGCATTAAAATCAGGCAGCTCGTACAATCTCTGATTTATTTTGGATTTTTCCTTTAATATTCGTATATTAGCCATCCAGTCTTTTCAGGCTGTAAATTATGATATGAAAAGGACAGAAAAGAGAGAGG
>JAGGWN010000086.1 GCA_021157415.1 Bacteroidales bacterium
CCGGGTTGCATAGCGGGGCCTTAGATTAATGTATCCGGCAGAGAGTTTTAAATATGTATCCCTGAATATCCGTGTCCTGATATCCGCATAGAAAAAATGCTGATTATAGATGTTGGGGGAATAATAGGTTGCCTGGCCGTTATACAGTATATATGCGTTTCTCTGTTTTGTCAGAAAACGGTATCCGGTATGGATGCGGCTGTTCTTTCCGGCATCCCATTCTGCCAGCACAGATGTTTCCCCTCCGTTTTCATCCATATTCCGCCAACCATCACCGCTGGCAACCGTTGATGTATTCTCAGGGACAACAAGAGTTCCCGTTCTTGAAAAATATGAGGATGAAAAGTCAAGGCCTGTCAGGTTTTTTTTATTGTCATATCCCTTTTCTTTCGCTACAGCCACTGGCATCCGTTCCGTTAACCTTCCTGCTTCGATATCTCTGCCAGTGAAAAGATATGCGTAATAGAGGTACTCCAGCGCCAAAGGATCATTTTTACTGAATATCAGCGCTTTCCGGAAATGATGAATGGCACGCACGTAATTCTGTTTTTCATACGCCGCAATGCCCATCCGCATTCTGAGATAGTAAAAATCATATCCGTTCTTCAAGGCTTTCCGACCGGTTTCCAGTAGCTCCTTCCATTGCTTCCGCTCATACAGGGTGTATGTGCGGTTGTTAAAATCCGCAAAGGTCTCCGGTTCCTGACCGGATGCCGGAAACAGAATAAAAATTGATCCAATGATAACAACTAACCGATACATGTCAATAACAAATTTTCCCGGGGGCTGTTAACTTTTATCTGTTGTATTGTCCCGAACTCAAATATTATCGAAAAGACATATCTTTCGTATTGTCTGCCAAAACGCTTTTGATTTATCCGGCTGCCAATCACAATTCTGTTGGTCAGAGCCGGATTGTCAATCTCAATATAGCTGAGCGTATATTCCACCCGGTTAAACAAAATAAAGGGAGAAACAAGATCCTGTAATATCCGTTGACGCGGTCTCAGTACCTGATGCAGCGGGATCGTGTCACGGATTTCCAGATCCTGATAATAGCCCTTTGGTACACGGTACAATCCGAGAAATAAATAATAGAGGATATCCGTCTTTTTCCCTTCATAATAAGTAAAATAAAACTGGGTGTCATCTGAAACAAACAAAGCCCGGCTTCCGGTAGCTCTGTTTACCAGCCAGGTTTGGTTAAGCGTATCTGTTTCGGCAATAAAAACGACTTTATTCTCACTTGCCGTTCCGTTCACAGAAAAATGCAATTTCTGTCCCGGTATCAGATGCAATGCTTTTTTCAGCAGGGGGTTCGGATCAATATTTGACACAACATCATCTTTCTGCGGGACAGCATAGGTTTCAAACTCCGGAACAGCCCCTTTAAATCTAAGATAGTGCGAAAACGGATAATACAATGTCTTTGAACCTATAAAAGGTGCCGGTTGAAACTGAAAATGAAGATGGGGATAGGGAGATCGTCCGCTGTTGCCGGCTTTACCCACTACCTCCCCGGCAGAAACGTGCTGCCCCTTTTTTACGGTAACGGAATCTTTCCGCAGGTGGCTTAATTTTGAATAAAGATAATCTCCATGTCTGATCACAACAGTATTCCCCCAGTTATGGACCAGGTTAACATCTCCGATCCTGTTATCTTCAATATCGCTGACCACCTCTTCCACAACGCCGTCACCGGTGGCAGTGACATCTTTCCCATAGCAGTAATAATCCTCAGGCAGGTCACCCGTTCCTTTAAATGTTTTCCCTTCTTCATCCCTGATCTCAAAATCCCAGGCATGTTTCCATTCATCCTTGTGTGTATGTTCTCCGTCATGTCCCTGGCTGACGGTCCATTTTCCCCAGAAGGGCAGACGGAAAGGAAAGGTAAACCGGAAATCAAAACGCATCAGATTATTCTGGAATGCATAAAGATTCCGTTCCGGGACAAACTGCTGGATATATACTTCCCTGAGCCGTAAGTTTTCACTTGTCCTGAATTTCAGGACATACAAAAACAGAAGGACAATCAGGTTAAAAGGCAATGCATACACAGGCAGACGGAAAATATTAAACACCGATTCAGTACTCACTGTAAGGATGGCAACCAGCGGTGTCAGCAGTAAAATCCACAGATATGTCCAGCGTGAGGGAACAAGAAAATACCCACCCAATGCTATGGCCGTAAGAATATAATTAAACCCGATATAACTGTAACTGGTTTCGGCCAGATTAATGCCAAGTAATAAATAAAACAGATATGCCGTATAAAAGCCGATCAGGGAAAGTGTAAAGGCAATTCTTGAATAGAATAACAAACCAACAGCGATCAAAAACCCCGCCAGCACATTGGGCTGAAAAACAATGGCCCCCAGCGACATAAAATAAAGTTTCAGGGTTGAAGAAAACTGCCACCGGTGAATTGTCTCATAAACATTTACCAGCCAGGAGCCTCCAATATTATACAGTTCATTTAACCTGAAGATCCCCTTCTCGCTGATCCCAAGGTTTTCAAACTGTCTCGTAGCCAGCAAAATGATCCATACTCCGATTATAAATGGAACACTCAGAAAAGGAAGACCGTATTTCCCGATCACCCCCTGCAGGCTAACGGCTATAAACAGGGTAAGCACCGAAGAAAGCAACAGGATCAGAAAATAACCGGGAGTTGGAGCAAAGTAAAGACCCAGCCCAAGCCCGACGAGCAAACTGTTAAAACCATATAATCCGTTGTAGATGGCTTTTTTATCAAGCCCGAACAACAATCCTGCACCCAGGGTAAAGATCACTGCCAGCAATCCACTCAATCCGGAGAAAAAGGAGAGGAAACTCACAGCGATCAGGGCAATCGCCAGGACAGGATCCCTGGCAAAAAAGATCTGTGTATAGCTGTTGAGTATTCCTTCCGCAAATTCGCGGAGATTTTCCTTTTTCATAGTATCCTGCTGATTTGCGGTTTCTTATTTCTTCCGGGCATCATCAGATTTCAGATGAGCCGGAATCCTTTCGAGACGTATAAGATGTTCGAGATCTTCCCGCTCCCTGATGACGTGAACCTTCCCTGATTCATCAATCATTACAACCCTTGGTCTGTATGTAATAAACTGGAGCCATTGTGTCATATTATAGGCCCCGATCCTTTTAATCACGATATGATCTCCTTTCTTCAGCAACGGAAAATCAATCGCATCACGGATCACATCGATATTCATACACAACGGACCGTAAAGGGTAGTATCTTCTGTATGTTGTGATACTTCCTGTGCAGGCAGCACCTCGTGCTGATACCAGAAAGAAGTAAACAGGAGATTCACGCCGATATCTGCTATGGTGGCACGCCGTCCGTCTGCCAGCCGTTTGTTGGCCAGGACAGTCCCCAGCAGAAAGCCGGCATCATCCACAAGGGCTCTTCCTGTCTCAAGGACAAGCAACGGAAGGTTCTCGGGCTTTATATCTGATTTAATCAGCGCCGAAGAAACCGCATCTGCATATTCTTCAAACGAAGGTGCGGCATCCGTTCCCGGGATATAGGCTCCTTTCAACGTGTTTTTCGAGGCAAAACCACCCCCAATGTCAATATACCGGATAACCTTGCCGTATTTTCTTTCTATTCCGGTTGCCAGTATTGCCAGCTTTGATGCTGCAATACGGTACGCATCGGCTGTAAGAATATAAGTACCAATGTGCGTATGCAATCCGACCAATTCCATTTTTTCGCTCAGCAGGATCCTGTTCAGGGCTTCCCAGGCTTCACCATTTTCATAATTAAAACCAAACCTGTCCCACTGCGGATAGATCCCTGTATCCATATTTATACGTATGGCCACTTTCGGTTTCCCTGTTCCTTTTTCCGCAAGTTCCAGCAGCAGATAAAGTTCATCAAAATGATCAATGTGAATCAATGACCCGTTCTGTATGGCAAGCTTCAGATCTTCTTCCTGCTTGTCCGGACCGTTAAAAATGATCCGGCTTCCCGGAACTCCGTTTCTGACTGCTTTTTCATATTCAAAACCCGAAACAACCTCCGCCCAGGCTCCTTCCTGGTGGAATACATTACAAACAGCATCGAGATAATTGGTTTTGTATGACCAGGCAAACTGTACGCGCGGATACCGTGTTGAAAACACATTATAGGCATCCCTGTATGTTTTTCTCAGTATTCTTTCCGATAATACATACAGGGGAGAACCATGTTCGGCGACCAGATCCTCAACCTTCAGGCCGTCAATTTCCGTTAATGCTTCAATATGTGTATGCATACCGAATTTACTGGGCATACCGGCATTCAACCGCTTAATGAGAGGTCTTTCAAATGGTTTCTTTTCCATTGTCGTTTAATTTATATTTCTCCTTTTGTTGATATTGCTTCGAAATCTTTCAGATCAATGATCATGTCCCACGAGTAGCGGACAAAAACCTTACCAGTTTCGTATGAAGTAAAAGGTGGCACATCGTTACCAAGGGCCAGTTCTACCAGTGCCACCGGCAGGTTTTGTCCTGCTCCTACGGCCAGATAGACCCATGCCGGAATCCTTGGGTTGATCTCAATAACGTAAAGGTCATTCTCCGGGGTCCGGATCAGTTCCAGTTCCATTCCTCCGCGCCATTTTGTGCCCCGGATAATTTTATCTGTCAGGGCAAGCATGTCAGAATTATCCAGCGTGATCCCTCCCCATGCTTTTCCTTTATCCGTAATGTACTGTTTCCGCATAGGTACGGCGCCAATGGTTTTACCCTTACCGTCGCCTAGTGCAATAACGTTGACTTCTGTACCACGTACAAATTCCTGAATGATCACCGGCAAACCCCATTTAGCACTGATTTTATTATAATGCATCTGTACCTGCTCATCGTTATATGCTACATAGGCATCGTAGAATTTCCCTTTTACCATCAGCGGATAATCAAACGCTTCGCGAAGTTTCGGAATTTCAGCCAGATTGGTCAGCGGTTTGCTTTTCGGGACCTTCACTCCGTACTTTTTTCCAAAGGCTTCAAGGTTGGATTTATGCCTTTCTTCAAATTGTTGTATTGTCGGCAGGAAAGTGCGGATACCCAGGTCCTTAAGCTTATTTTCTGCTTTCATAAAGGTAAACAGCTCGGCGTCAAAATTCGGGATCAAAACCTCGATTCCTTCTCTTTCCTGGATATACGCAATTCTTTCCATCAGGACATCCGACCCTTCTGAAGGATAGGGGACCTGATAAACCTTATCTACCAGATCACGCATGTAAATCCCCGGTTCAAGCGTTTCGTATGCCAGGCCAATAACCCGCAGGTCATATCTTCCCGACTCGCGTATAGACCGGATAACCGGAATCCCAGGTCCGGGGTTATCCGTGTTGTTCAGGCCGGTAGCCCCCAGAATAAGTCTTTTTTTATTCATTTCGGTTGTTCATGATTTCAAGTAAACCTGCAGGCTCCATATTGTTTGCATCGGCAAGATCCTTTAGCACCGATTCGTTTGTTGCGGACTTAATGCCTGCTTTTTGCAACGCAGAAACCAATGTTTTTGCAGGAATTCCGTATTCTTCGCCGATCTGTCTGATCGTTTTTCGTCCGATCCCGTTTCCTCCCTGAATAATCTGCTTTTCTGCTCTTGTTTTCTCAACCTGTGAATGCGTTGTCCCGAGCATGCTGAAGATTTCCTGTGGTGCAAGATTATTTTGTTCCCCTATCTCAGCAAGTGTTAGAGATACATCCGCAACCACAATATTGCTGTCTGTAAGACGCTGTACCATCTCTTCTACAGGCATTTTCAGGATTTCATCCGCAAACCTTTCAAGGGAATACGCCTCGGCGTGTGCAACAGGCGGGGCCGTCTCTTCCTTTTCCCAACCCTCGGTAAATTTCTCTCCCCAGTCCATCACTGTCTGAAAGGGGGGTACACCATAAACCACACCAAAAAAGATCACAAGTGTAAGCGCAATAGATGTAATAAGTTCGGCTTTTCTGTTCAATCCCTTTTTCGTTTTCGACCAAATATGAGTCAGGAATGCTTTCCAGTTTATGGAAAACAGATGAAACAGGGATAAGATAACAAACGTGTATGAAAACACCGTATGGATTGACTGCCATCCGCTTTTACCAAAGCCAATAAGTTTCCAGTTTGTCCAGTTAGCAACCCTTCCTGCAGGAGCAATGTAAAGAATGACTCCGGAAAACAGGATAATAAAGAAAGAAAAAAACAAACCGAAACTGATAAAACTCCGCCAGCTAAACTTCTTTTTCATACTCCAGCATATCGTATTGTTTCAACATATCCATAAAATCCTGAGAATATTTCTCAAAACTCAGGGGATCTATATTGTACTCCTGTGTGATCAGTGAGGTAATTTCTTCGGAAGATTTACCTTCCTTCAGATAACCGATGATCTTCATCCCGGTTTCATTTACGGTAAATGACTCTCCGGTTGACGGATCAAAGACAAAACCCGTATCACTGACAGCAATATTTTTTTTCAAACGTATCATTTTGTGTTATTTATTTAATATTTATCCATATCGTAAAGATATCAGAAACCGGTAAGACAGGCATAATTCATTTTTTGATTTCCCTTTTGACAATAGATGAAACGTATTTATTCCCTATAAAGTTATAAAAGCTCCGACAAAATGTCATAAAAAATTTTCTTATAACGGTAAATAAGATTCCCTGCTTTGCTGTGCTCCCTGCCCAAAGAATAAGAGACCAAGCAAAACGGACAGTTTATTTGGTTCATCCGGAAAATGCGTAGGTAGAACAAAAGTAAACTGGTAAATGGGTAGCTAAAGCAAGGGTTTCAAAAACACCTCGTCTTAAAAAATTTGCCAATACATTATTGGCTCATCGAACAGGTATTTTTGCCTGGTATGATTATCCAATATCAACAGGGCCATTAAAAGGGATCCACAACAAAATAAAAACTATGAGAAGACAATCGTACGGATTTCGCGACACGGAATTTTTTAAGCTAAAAATTTATACTCTTCATGAAAAAAACTACACGTTAACCGGATGAACCGTTTATTTTCCCTGATTATTGTTGTCCTCCTGGCCCTGATTTTGATTTCCGGCAGCCGGTTGTGAAGGCAATGCCGTAGGCAGGGTAGGTATGGCATTCGGATCAACAGCCCGGTTGATCTGTTGCTCAATCATCGAATGTTCCGATTTGCTCTTCCGGGGAATAGCTGCTGTTGCCAGTAAAGATAAGACAACTACCGAAGCGGCAAGTGTCCACGTAGCTTTTTCCAAAAAGTCCGTGGTCTTACGGGCTCCCATAATCTGACCTGCGCCAGTAAAATTGGCCGCCAGTCCGCCTCCTTTTGAGTTCTGTACCAGCACAACCAGGATTAAAAGAATGCTGGCCAGAATAATCAACACCGATATTAACGTATAAATAGCCATAACTAACCTTTTTTGGTCTGATCCAAAAGGATCTGTTTAATTTTTTCAATTTGGGATGCAAAGTAACCACTTTTTTCCGGATATTTCAAACTTAATTTTTCATAAGCATGGATTGCTTTGGAATAATATCCCTGTTTCAGATAGATCTTGGCCAGGGTCTCACTAAAAAAGCCACTGTCTTCCTTTTTCCCCTCTTCTGTCGGCATAAGAGGTGAGCGGGACTGCTCCTCAATATCTTTCCGCGGTACAATACGGGGTTGACTCTGAATAAAACGGTCTATCAGATCATCCTCAGGTTTTTTCCTGACATCCGCGGAGGCTGCTTCTCTTGAGTGCATCTCCTGAAAATAATCCAGCCACCCTCCAAAGCCCAGGTAACCGGGCAAGTGCTCGTTACTTAAGTTTTTTTTTTCTCCGGACGCCGTCCGTTCTTCGTGCCCGGAATCAATAGACTTATCCTTCTCATCCGACGGAATTTCGTTCTGATCATCCAGAGATAAAAGCTCTCCCGTATTAATGGGCCTTTCTCCGGCACCTTTACTTGTCTCTTCCATTTCGCCTTCCGGTTCAACTCCTTTTGAGTCTTCCTCAAGGATAAAAATATCATCCGCCAAAAAAGCACCACTCATTTCCTCATCTGCAGCAAGGGCTGTCTTTTCAGCCCCCCCCTCTCCGGTTTCCGGGCTTCCGGGAGATGCTTCCTTTATTTCTTTTTCTTGGCGGGAGGATGTCGGGATCCGGAACTTACTGTTTTTTTTTTCGGGCTGTGTCTTTTGAATTTCTTTCAACCTGCTTTGTATTTCTTTCAGAAGCTCTTCCTTGGACCGGGATCCTTCAGCAGGGGTTTTCTGCACCGTTTCCGGCTTTGTTTTCGCCTTTTTCTTTGCATCCGGTTTCTCTTCCACCGGGGGCTTTTCTCCGGTGCTCCCGGCCGGGACCTCTTTTTCGACCTTTACCGTCTCTCCAAATTGTGTCTGTTTTTCTTTCTCAATGTATTTTTCTTGCTGTTCGGGAACCTGCTTTTTCTCTTCCTCTAGGTTCTTTTTTCCTTCTTTTTCTTTCTTTTCCGGTTCAATTTTCTTTTCTTTTTCAACAATGACCGGCTGATACTTCCCCTCATGAAGGAGCAAATACAATTTTTTCCGGTCATTGATATACAGGGAAGATATTTTCAGTTGTGTGTCGAAGCGAATGTGCTGTAAATTGTGCAGATTTTTGAGATAAAGCAAATGGGCCGTCTGGAAATACGGAAAATCCGTCAGCAGCTCGCTTACCTCCGTCAGCGTGTTTCGGTCCAATTTTTCAGGAGCATCCAGGAATGATATGAATTCTTCTTTTCTCATTTTTCAGGCTACCAATTTACAAAAGCCCTGTTAAAGATATCTTCCGTAAGGTTTTCAACATTCTTTTTGATCAGGTCATCTTCCACAGCACTGAAGTCCTGCGTGCTTGGGTAATCCTCATAACGTGAAAAAGAGGCGTCAAAATCCTGTTCAGGATCTATATTGTTGGAAAACTTAACATGTATGGTGATGGTAAAGCGGTTTAATCCGGCTGTTTCATTTCCCGTAATAGCTACGGGAGATATCGTGTACCCTGTAATTTCTCCGGAGAACTCCACATCGCCACCACTCTCCACCATTTGCAGGTTGGTCTGGGAAATAATCTTGTCTTTTAGGGCTTCTGTAAAGATCTGGCTCAAGGCAGGGTTGACCGTAGAGCCTCGCTGCACCCGGTTAGGAAAAAAATCCACCGTAACCGTTTTGACCTCGGGGGAGATGGAAGCCCCGGAAAAAGAATACGTTACCTTACAGGCAGTGATTGTCCCGGTAAAAAGGAATAATCCTAAAAAAATATTTTTTACTACAGAACCTGTCATGATTGCATACGCTCCAACTTTGGGATCACTTAGCTAATATTATATTCCTTGATTTTCCGATAAAGAGTCCTTTCCGAAATCCCCAATTCACGGGCTGCTTGTTTTCTCCTTCCATTGTGCTTGTCCAACGCTTTCCGGATCAGCTCAATCTCTTTTTCTTCCAGAGATAAGGTTTCTTCCTCTAGTTCCTGGGTATCCTCAATTACCGAATGACTGTCACGCGGATAAGACACGGGGAGAGGATCCCCCGGGGAGGGAACGTCTTCGTTGCTTCCCCCGAGTCTCCGGAGTACCGTGGCATGATCCGGCTCAACCTCCGCATAGCCATTTTCCTTACGCAACATGTCAAAAACAATCTTTTTCAGATCATTCATATCATTCTTCAGATCAAAAAGTATCTTGTACAGAATCTCCCTTTCCGAGGAAAAAGATTTCTCATCTTCGCCTTTGGGTATCAACGCAGGAAGCTTCACTCCCATATAATCCGGAAGATATTTCTTCAGGCTTTCCGCATTAATTTCTCTGTTTTTTTCGATAATGGAAATCTGCTCGGTAATGTTTTTTAACTGCCTGACATTTCCGGGCCAACGGTAACTCATCAAAACCGTCTTGGCATCTTCCGTAAGTTTGATGGGCGGCATCCTGTACTTATCCGAAAAATCCAGGGCAAACTTTCTGAACAGCAACAAAACATCTTCTCCCCGGTCACGCAACGGAGGGATATGAATCGGTACGGTATTCAGCCGGTAGAACAGATCTTCACGAAATTTACCCTGTTGGATCTTTTCGATCGGATTCACATTCGTAGCAGCTATTACACGGACATTTGTTTTATGCATCTTGGATGAACCAACCCTGATAAACTCACCGGTCTCCAGCACCCTTAACAGGCGCACTTGCGTCGATAACGGCAACTCAGCCACCTCATCCAAAAAGATGGTGCCTCCGTCAGCCACCTCAAAATATCCTTTACGACTGTCCGTAGCACCTGTAAAAGACCCTTTTTCATGTCCGAACAGTTCCGAATCAATCGTTCCTTCCGGAATGGCCCCGCAGTTTACCGCAATATATTGTCCATGCTTACGGGCACTGTATTGGTGAATGATCTGGGGAAACACTTCCTTGCCGGTACCGCTCTCGCCGGTAATCAATACCGACAGGTCGGTTGAAGAAACTTGTAAAGCGATATCTATCGCATGGTTCAACTCCGGATCATTTCCTATAATTCCGAACCGTTGTTTTATTGCTTGTATGTTAACAGTCATATACGGATTGCTTTCTCTCTCGTGCGAAATTACTCATTTTTTACTTATCTGAAAAATCAGCGGTTTAATAATGAAGTTAAATGTAACTCAAAGAATCAAAGACACCAACATAAGTTTCTGTCCTTTCGAACCTCTCTGCCGGACAACAGGCATACCCAGATGACCGAATCTGCTATTCTTCACAACGAAACGACTTTCATGTATGGATCGCATAACCAACGTGATCTGAGAAATCTGCGGAGCCGTATGATCTGCGAGAACATCTCATAAGTTAAAAGCAAATAATTTTCTTTGACAAGAATATTTTTTTTCTTTGTAGTTATGAAATTTATCGGCATTATTCCCGCGCGTTACCAGTCCACTCGTTTCCCGGGCAAACCCCTGGTCTCTATCCACGGCAAGACCATGATACAAAGGGTCTATGAACGAACATCTCTGGTACTGAAAGATGTGATAGTAGCAACCGACGATAATCGCATTGAGGAAGAAGTGAAACGATTCGGCGGACAAGTTGTAATGACAGCCGATACGCACCGCAGCGGTACCGACCGTTGTGCGGAGGCACTGGATTTATTCCGGAAACAAACCGGCCAAGCTGTCGATATCGTTATCAATATCCAGGGGGATGAACCGCTGATCCGGCCGGAACAGCTACAGGAAGTTATGGCTCTCTTTGAAAAACCGGAAACCGCCATCGCCACCCTGGTTCACAAACATCACGACCTATCGGAAATCCTGAACCCTAATGATGTCAAAGCGGTACTGGACAAGAACGGAAAAGTGCTCTATTTTTCCCGCTCCCCAATCCCCTATCAACGAAATATTCCCCGTGAAAAGTGGGCAACTCAATATACCTATTATATACATATTGGTATGTATGCCTACCGGACAGACACCCTCTCGGAAATCACTCGTCTGGCTCCTTCCCCCCTTGAAAAAGCCGAGTCGCTCGAACAAAACCGATGGCTGGAAAACGGATATGCTGTCATGGCTGCCGTATCACCCTACCGCAACTACTCGGTAGACACCCCTGAAGACCTCAGGAAGATCCTGCATCTTTTTGACTGAACACTCACATACATAAATATTATTATTATGTGCCGATCTGCGGGAAAAGATCTTCTTCATCCGTAACATACAAAAGCAGCATGTAATTTTTATCTACGTAGCTCCCTGGCGCTATCAGGATTTACGGGGAATAAAGATCTTGTTTTTGACAGTTTTTTTGTATTTCAGAATCTTAGGCCTTATACTTTTGGGTCAAATGCAAAAAATAAAACAACTTTTTGTTGTAAAAAGAAAAAGATTTGTATTTTTGCAGTCCACAAAAAAAGGGTTGTGGTTGTATTTAGGTGTTAATTAAAAAATTAGGGCGAAAGTGAATACGTTAAGTTATAAAACGGTCTCGACGAATAAAAGCACGGTTGAGAAGAAATGGTATGTGATAGATGCTACCGACCAGGTATTGGGCCGGCTGGCCTCACGGGTTTCGCTGATCCTGCGTGGGAAAACCAAAACGGATTTCACCCCGCATGTAGCCGGAGGAGATCATGTGATCGTGATCAATGCTGAAAAAGTGAGACTCACAGGAAACAAATGGCAGGACAAGAAATACATCAGTCATACGGGCTATCCCGGAGGACAGAGGGAGATCAATCCTGCCGAGCTTCTGAAGAAAAATCCCATTGCACTGGTAGAAAAAGCCGTGAAAGGCATGTTGCCTAAAAACCGGCTGGGTCGGGCTATCTTCAGCCAGGACTTGCACGTTTATGCCGGACCGGAACATCCGCACGAAGCTCAGAAACCATCTATTATTGACATAAATTCAATCAAATAAAAGAATGGAATTAATTCAGGCCATAGGTCGCAGAAAAGCTGCAGTTGCCAGGGTTTACTTAACCGAAGGAAAAGGAAACATCACCATTAATGACAGGGCTCTGGGAGAGTATTTCCCCTCAAAGTTGCTGCAATATGTTGTAAAACAACCACTGACGCTTTTTGATGCGGAAAACAAGTATGATATTAAAGTGAACCTGGATGGTGGCGGATATAAGGGCCAGTCGGAAGCATTGCGTCTGGCTATTGCCCGTGCGCTGGTGAAGATTGATCCTGAGAATAAGCCCCCGTTGCGGGCACAGGGTTTCCTGACAAGGGATCCGAGAGAGGTGGAGCGTAAGAAACCGGGTCGTCCGAAAGCACGGAAAAGATTCCAGTTCAGCAAACGTTAACCTTGCCGAACGTGTTTAGTATCTAAACCGCCGGGACTTCCTCTTCTGTGGAACTACCCGGAGGTTGACAAAACGAATGTAAACATTAATATAACAATCAAATGCGTAAAACAAATTTTCAGGAACTGCTTGAAGCAGGAGTTCATTTTGGCCATTTGAAAAGAAAATGGAACCCTAAAATGGCACCTTACATCTTCATGGAACGTAACGGGATCCACATTATCGATCTCGAAAAAACACTGGTCAAACTGGATGAGGCTGCCAATGCCATGAAACAGATTGCCAAGTCGGGCAGGAAGATTCTGTTTGTGGCTACCAAGAAACAGGCAAAAGACATCGTAGCCGAAAGGGTCAAAAAAACCGGAATGCCTTATGTTACTGAGCGTTGGCCAGGGGGTATGCTGACCAACTTCCCGACCATCCGGAAAGCTGTGAAAAAAATGGCTGATATTGACAAAATGGCCACCGACGGTACCTTTAAGAACATGTCCAAAAGAGAACGTCTGCAGGTGATGCGTCAGCGTGCCAAACTGGAGAAAAACCTCGGAAGCATTGCTGATATGACCCGTTTGCCGGCCGCTTTATTCGTGGTGGATATCATGAAGGAATATATCGCCGTCAGGGAAGCCAACCGTCTGTCTATTCCTATCTTTGCCATGGTAGATACCAATTCCGATCCTTCCCACATAGATTTTCCTATCCCTGCCAATGATGACGCTTCCAAGTCCATTGCCCTGATTGTGGATGTAGTTGCCAGTGCCATTGAAGACGGTCTGAAAGAACGGAAGATGGAGAAAGAAAAGAGCGCTGCAGAAGCCAAACAGAAAAAGGAAAAACAGACGGAAGCTCAAGACACCGGAAAGGAAGAAAAAATTCCTGCTTCAGAAAAGAAAACAGCTAACCGGAAAAGTGCTGCCAGAAAAGACAAAGAAGAAGCACATGAAAATACGGTTGCTGAGGCTAAAGCGGAAGAAGCAGCTACAGAGGGAACAGGAGAAACAACAGCTCAGTAAACAACCTCTTGTCAGAGAGTGATGTATTAAAATCAAAAATTGAGATATTATGGGAAAAATTACTGCTGCTGATGTCAGCAAACTCAGAAAAATGACCGGAGCCGGAATAATGGACTGCAAAAAAGCCCTCCAGGAAGCCGACGGCGATTTCGACAAGGCAGTCGAGATCATCCGCAAAAAAGGACAGGCCGTGGCCAACAAGCGGGCCGACCGCGAAGCTACCGAAGGGGTTGTCCTGGCTGCTACCACCGAAGATAAAAAACGCGGAGCCATGATCGTTCTCAACTGTGAGACCGATTTTGTGGCAAAGAACGAACAGTTTGTGGAATTTGCCTGGAGTATCCTTAGAAAAGCACTGGAAACTGATGCTACCAACCTGGATACATTAAAAAATATTAAGCTGAACAACCAGACCATAGCCGAAGCTATTACCGAGCAGATCGGTATTATCGGTGAAAAACTGGATCTGGCCTATTACGGGAAACTGGAAGCTGCCTGCCTGCAACCTTACATACATCCCGGAAACAAACTGGCCTCGCTGGTAGGGTTTGATAAAGAAAATGTTGACCTTCAGGTGGCCAAAGACATTGCCATGCAAGTTGCTGCCATGAATCCGGTGGCTGTTGATAAGGGAAATGTGCCGCAGGAGGTAATAGAGAAGGAAAAAGAGATAGGCCGCGAACAGGCCCGTCGCGAAGGAAAACCGGAAAACCTGCTGGATCGTATTGCCGAAGGGAAACTGAATAAGTTCTATAAAGAAAGTACCTTGTTAAACCAGGACTTTATCAAAGATAGTAAAAAGAATATTCGTGCTTATCTGAAGGAATATGACCCGGAGCTCAAAGTAACCGGGTTTCTGAGATATTCATTGACCGTTTAGCTCCGGAATCAAGAAACGACGAAACCGTTTGTCACTGGCAAGCGGTTTTTTTGTGCCAAGATGTGGATTTGTAATCGTATAATACATAAAATATTTAAGGGGTGAAAAATAAATATTTTATTCAATATCTTTCATTACACCCTCGCCTGGAGGAGGGACGGACATAATACGCAGTAAGTTATTTAACAAATATTTGTCATAGATATTTAGTTATTGTATAAACTACCCGGACTTTTTTTTATTTTCGTTGCAATAAATAATCACAGGATGATAAAATATAAAAGAATTTTACTTAAACTCAGTGGAGAAGCGTTGATGGGATTGCAATCCTCAGGGATTGATAAATCTATTTTGGACAAATATATTGCACAGATCAAAGAAGTGGTTGAGATGGGAGTGGAGACGGGAATTATGATTGGCGGAGGCAATATTTTCCGTGGGGTGCAGGGAGCAGCTGGGGGCATTGACCGTGTTGCGGGCGACCGTATGGGCATGATGGCCACCATTATCAATGGCCTTGCTTTGCAGTCAGCTTTTCTGGAGACGGGGGTACCCTGCCGTCTTTTTACTTCCGTAAAGGTTGAATCGGTTGGTGAACGATTTGTCCGTGAAGAGGTAGTTGCCGCCCTGAAAAACAAAGAAGTGACTATTTTTTCCGGAGGAACAGGAAATCCTTTTTTTACCACCGATACGGCTGCAGCCTTACGGGCTCTGGAGATCTCGGCAGAGGTGCTGCTGAAAGGTACTAGAGTGGACGGAGTCTATTCGGATGACCCGGAAAAAAACCCTGCAGCGGTAAAATATGACACCCTCTCTTTTGACGAAGCCTATGAGAAAGAGTTGAAGATCATGGATTTGACGGCCTTTACCATGTGTCGCGAGAATAATCTGCCGGTGGTGGTCTATAACATGAACCAACCGGGGACCCTGAAAAAAATTATCCTGGGAGACAATCCCGGTACGCTGGTTCATAGGTAATTTGGATAAAATTGTTTACTTTTGTTAGAAGTAATTAAAATATAAAAATCTTGCTTATGGACGATGATGTTCAGTTATGCCTTGAAAAAACCAAAGAAAAGATGGAACATGCGTTGAACCATCTGGAGCATGAACTGTTGAAGTTGCGTGCAGGAAGAGCCAACCCGGCTATGTTGGATGGAATTATGGTCGATTATTACGGTACCAACACTCCCCTGAGTCAGGTTTCCAATATTAATACACCGGATGGCCGTACCATTACGATACAGCCTTGGGAAAAAAATATGCTCGGGGTGATCGAGAAAGCCATCATGGCTGCAAATATCGGTCTGACACCGATAAACAATGGTGAAGTGATAAGGATCAACATCCCCCCCCTGACCGAAGAGACACGTGCCCACCTGGTGAAACAAGTTAAGTCGGAAGGGGAAAACACCAAAGTCGGTATCCGGACTGCCCGGAAATGGGCCAAGGACGAGTTGAAAAAACTCCAGAAAGATGGACTGTCCGAAGACGATGAAAAAGAGGCAGAAGAAGAAGTGCAAAAGCTTACCGACGAATATACCAAAAAGGTGGACGAAATCGTAAAACAGAAGGAAAATGATATCATGACGATCTAATCGCCTGATAATTCTATTGATCGTCAAATGATATTAATCAAAGGTGGTGTTTTGAATCATTCAATTATACCGGAAGGAAACAGACATGCTGAGATGACCGGCCAAGCATCTCATAAGAAAGAAGTTTAGATTGCTGATGCTCTGATGGAAATTATCCCTTCTATCCTGTGATAGCCTCAGGATGATAACTAGCCAAAGGTAGGGTAAGATTTGGCAATATGTCTATATATGTAACGCTTAATCAAATATTGTATAACCTTTAGTGAGCCCCGCTAAACGTAAAAAAATATTCAGTTCCTCATTCATTGATCAACGATCAACATTTCTCAGATCTCCTGTGTCAATTCAAGGAATCTCTTGTAGGGGATAGCAGGGAGGCTCTGGGCCTGAAAAGCCCCATTGGCCAGGCTGATCATGGAGACTTTAGCTGCTGATTCGGCGTCAGGGGCCTCGTAGATGCCCAAATAATCGTATTCGCCCAGTAGAGCATAGTGGGCTACGAATTTAACTTCAGGACATTTTTCCTTTACCTGGTCGAACCAGTTTTTTCCCATTTCGGCCCGGTCTCTCATGTGGGATACCCGTTCCGGGGATAATTTGGTTAACAGAATATAGGTTTGCATGGCAATATTATTTTTGGGGTTGGGGTTAATTTACGAAAAATTCCGGAAAAAGAAAAGGCTAAAAAGTCGTTTTGCTTTCGACTTCGTTGACAGAAATCAACCTACTGGCGCCAAAATAGGAAATCCCAATTATCAGAAATAATCATATTTCATTGATTGTATTTGGATATTGGCCCTTGAAAATCAGAATATCACTGTCAATTTCTCACAATAAACACAGGAATCTTTATCCCATGCCTAACCTTGTCCACCGTTGTTCCGTGTATCCAGTCCTGTACACCATGGTGCCCGTGTGAACCGGCGACCAGGAGGTCAAAATCGTTTTCATTGATATATTTTATCAGCTCTGCCGATGGATCACCGTGCAGGAGCATATATTCTACCGGCAGGTTTTTTCCTTCCAACTCCCTGGTCAGTTCCAGGAGGTAGTTTTCGTCCTGGCGGATGTGCAGGCTGCTGCTCTCGTTGCCATAAACCATCGTCCCCGGTGTTTCTGCCACATGGATCAGGGTCAGACGGATATGGTTGGCTTTGGCCAGGGAAAGGGCCGTGGAGAGAATGGCTGCATCCAGTTCCGAATTTTCAACAGCGACAGCCAGATTTTTATAGGTAACCGGTTTGAGCTTTTCGGCAATGATATGGCCTTTTTTTATGATGCCGCTTTCCCATTGTTTTTTCACTCCGAAGAATGGGGATATAATTATATAGCCCAGGATTCCCAAGAGAAAAATTACCACCGGAAGCACAAGAAACCATATCCACAGCGGACCTCCCGACAGCCAGCCGGTGAGTTCATCGAGGACAAGTTTCAGGTTCAGAGAAATAATAATGGCAGCTATAAGCCAGGCCAGGATCTTCACCCATATGGCATTGGCAAACTTTCCCATCTTGCCGGGGTCTGAAGTAAAATGAATCAGCGGGATCGTGGCGAAGGGCAGTTGCAAGCTCAGGATCACCTGCGAGAAGATCAGCAATTTATAAGTACCATGGCTACCCGAAATGGCGATAACGATGACAGCCGGCAGGAGAGCGATACTTCGGGTGATCACACGACGTAGCCAAGGGCGTATGCGAATGTTCAGAAACCCTTCCATGATGATCTGGCCGGTGAGGGTCCCGGTGAGGGTGGAACTCTGGCCGGCAGCGATCAGCGCGATGGCGAAGGCGGCCGGTGCCAGGGTGGTGCCCAGGATAGGTTCCAGCAACTTATGGGCCTGCTGTATCTCCGTAACCAAAATACCTCTGGAATGAAAAAGGGCAGCGGCCATGATAAGTATGGCAGCGTTTACAAAAAAAGCCGCATTCAGAGCGATGGCCGAATCGAACAAATTGAATTTACTGGCTTCGGCTTTGCCTGTATAAGTATCTGAGACGGAACGTGATTGTACCAGCGAAGAATGTAGATAAAGGTTGTGTGGCATGACTGTGGCACCGATGATCCCGATGGTAATATACAGAGCAGCCGGCTCAAAATGTGGCACAAAACCATGCAGGATACCACCCCAGTCGGGTTGTGCCAGAAAGATCTCCACCAGAAAACAGGCACCGATCGTGACGATAAGGGTGATGATAAAAGCTTCCATCTTTCGTATGCCCAGCCGCTGGATGGCCAACAACAGAAACGTATCGAAAGCAGTAATGGCAGCACCCCAGAGCAAAGGGAGACCGAAAAGAAGGTTCAGCCCGATGATGGTCCCCAACAACTCGGCCAGATCGGTGGCAGCAATGGCTATCTCGGCCAGGATCCACAGGAAGATGTTCAGACGTTTTGGGTATTCACGACGGCAACCCTGAGCCAGATCATAGCCGGTGACAATACCAAGGCGCGCTGAGAGCGTCTGCAAAAGGATGGCCATAAGATTGGAGGCCAAAAGGATCCAGATGAGCATGTAACCGAAACGGGCACCTCCTTCGATATCCGTAGCCCAGTTGCCCGGATCCATATAACCCACACTCACCAGGTAAGCGGGTCCCAGAAAGGCAAACATTCGACGCAGCCACGTGCGCTTTCGAACGGCGACAGTCCCTTTCAGGTTTTCAATGTCATCTGGCCTTTTTCCGGGAGTTGATGAAACCATAATGAAAAGAGTAAGCTGAAGAGATCAAACCTATATAAAATTTTTTTATATAAATATACACAGACCGCATAAAAAATTTATAAGTAAGTTCTCATCAAACAGTCCCTGTTTACAGACATGCTTACTTACCGGCAGCCTTGCCTACCGCAGGCAGGTAGGGTCATTTTTATCTTCTTTGCTGCCCCGCCAGGGTTCGAACCTGGACTTTCCTGATCCAGAGTCAGGCGTGTTGCCAATTACACCACGGGGCAAAAAGGGGCTACAAAACTATAATATTTATAAGAAAAAAAGAAATGTAACGAAAATGAATTTTATTCAAATATTCACAAAGGAGCATGATTCATAAATTCCTGTGCGAGCAAAGCAATCACAGATGGAAAGAAAATATTTAAACAGATGCAATGTAAAATCCCAGGTACAACCCTCAAAATGTTCGGATATTGAAAATGGGTTATGGAATATTATTTGGAATTCGGATATTGGCTATGGGAATTTTTAGAGATTCTTGCCCAGGCATCCCGCAAAGGAACAGTGCGGTTAAAGACCGGATGGTTTTCCTTTGAGTCCGGATCAACGGTAAAATATCCGATGCGCTGAAACTGATAATGATCGCCCGCTTTGGCCATGGCCAGTGCCGGTTCGGCTTTGCAATCCTCCAATATTTTCAGGGAATCCGGATTGAGGAATTCCTTAAAATCCTTGTCCTTATGGCCGGCCGGATCCGGATCGTTGAACAATCGGTCGTACAACCGTACTTCCACATCCAGGGCATGCCCGGCAGAGACCCAGTGCAAGGTGCCTTTTACTCTCCGTGTGGCGCCGGATCCACTGCGTGTTTCCGGGTCGTAAGTACATTTCAGTTCTATGACTTCACCGCGCTCATTCTTCACAACCTCCTCGCATTTGATGATATATGCACTTTTCAGCCTCACCTCGCGCCCGGGAGCCAGACGGAAGAATTTTTTCGGGGGATCTTCCATGAAATCATCCCGTTCGATATAGAGTTCGCGTGCAAAAGGGACAGTACGGCTGCCTGCTTCTGGATCTTCCGGGTTGTTAATGGTTTCCAGTTGTTCTGTTTTATTTTCGGGATAGTTGGTCAGGGTCACTTTCAAGGGTTTCAACACAACCATATACCGCAAGGCTTTCATATTCAAGTCTTCACGTACGGCATGCTCCAGCAATGCGACATCGATCACATTGTCCCGTTTAGCCACGCCGATACGCTCGGCAAAGTTGCGAATGGAATCAGGGGTATATCCCCGTCGACGCAAACCGGAAATGGTGGGCATACGCGGGTCGTCCCATCCATTGACGATCTTTTGCTCTACCAGTTCCAGGAGCTTCCGCTTGCTCATTACCGTATAACTCAGGTTCAACCGGGCAAATTCGATCTGGCGAGGCCGGTAGGGGCCGGTGACAATCTGATCGAGGAACCAGTCATATAAAGGGCGGTGTACCTCAAATTCCAGCGTACAGACAGAGTGGGTAATCTCCTCAATGTAATCGGATTGTCCGTGGGCAAAGTCATACATCGGATAGATACACCATTTGTTGCCAGTGCGATGGTGATGTTCATGCAGGATACGATACATGATAGGATCACGCATATGCATGTTGGGCGAGGACATGTCGATCTTTGCCCGTAACACTTTTTCGCCATCCCGGTATTTTCCTTCTCTCATCTCCCGGAACAACCGCAGGTTTTCTTCCATAGTACGGTTACGGTATGGACTGACAATGCCCGGTTCGGTGGGTGTTCCGCGCTGAGCAGCTATGACGGCAGCGGGCTGATCGTCCACATAAGCCAGACCCTTTTGGATCAACATTTCAGCCCATTCATACAGTTGTCCAAAGTAATCAGAGGTATAACGTGGCTCTCCTTCCCACCGGAAGCCCAGCCAATGGATATCCTCCTTAATCGATTCGACATATTCTTCCTCTTCCTTGACAGGATTTGTATCGTCGAAACGGAGATTGCATTTGCCGTCGTATGTTTCTGCCAGACCGAAATTCAGACAGATCGATTTGGCATGACCGATGTGCAGATAACCATTGGGCTCGGGCGGAAAACGTGTGTGTACCTTGCCGTCGTTCTTGCCTTCGCTGATGTCTTCCTCGATGATCGCTTCGATAAAGTTCAGGGATGCTTTGGCTTTTCCCGTATCCGATGACTGATTTGAGGTATTCATATTGTTTTTTTATTCAACCGGTTTTTATGTCTGCAAAAATAACAGGAAAATAGACAGGAAGGGAAATTTAACACAAATTAATTTTTACGTACTTTTCTCGCCAGGTTTTGTAAAAGAGTGCCAGGTTAAACATCACAGGTGTCTTGTTCCTGTCTGTGGCAGCCTGTGTCGATTTTTATTCGCATTTTTTCATGCATTATTCAATAATTGGTTAATTTGCGGCAAATTCGGAATCATGGGAAAGATCGAAATCGAGAACATGGAGTTTTATGCTTATCACGGGCATTATAAAGAAGAACAGATTGTTGGGAACAAATTTCTGGTGGATTTGTCTCTCGAAGCGGACCTTGGGAAGCCCTCGAACAGTGATAGCCTGAAAGATGCGGTCAACTATCAGCAGGCTTATATGATCGTGGAGCGGGAGATGAAAAAAAAATCGCATCTGATGGAACATATTGCCGGGCGCATCATTGACTCATTATATAACGAGATGACTGGGATTAAAAGGATTACGGTCAAAGTTTCCAAAATAAATCCGCCGATAGGAGGCAAAGTTGAGCGGGTGAGTGTGACCTTGACACGGTAATTTGTTTTTACCGCGTTTGACAAGACCTGTTTATTCGCAGAGTTTTATTATTTTTGTACCATGAAACGGTCGGTTGGCCGAGTGGTTAGGCGGCGGTCTGCAAAACCGTATACAGCGGTTCGAATCCGCTACCGACCTCCTTCCCTTACAGACCTCCCGTATTCGGGGGGTCTTTTTTTTGCCGTGGGACAAATTTTGGGACAAATGTGACAACTTTAGTGAGAGTAATCAATTACTTCCCCATCGAGGCAAAAGTAAAATAAGTAACAGATTACTTTATTCGCCGCATGCCAAAGAACTATTCTTTTTCGTTTTTACTTTTTTCTTCTTTTTCTTTATCAGTTCCCGTATCCAAATGTTCTTTATGATATTTAATGGCTGCACTTGATATTTCTATAAGTGCATCATTTTTTTTCTCCAATTGTTTTATAATTTCATTAAGTTCAACAATCGTTTTTAATGCTTCATTATGCTTTTGTAATAACTCCCGGTTCTCTTTTCTTAATTTTTCAACTTCAGAAACATCTTCATCCGATAAGAACATCTCACCTTTCCCTAAAAAAAGATATAATGGATTAACATTTAGATTTTCAATAATACGCATGATTGCCTTCGTTGACAATATGCTATCACCTTCTAAAACATTATGAAGTTGCGTAGTAGTTGTATACCCCATTTTTTTTGCTATCTGAGTAGTCTTAAACCCCTTCCCCTCAAGTGTACGCAAAATGCGGGCGAAATTTTGTCTTAAATCTACAACTGTCATCTGTGTATAATTTTACTCAAATATATAAAAATAAAAGTAATGGAATACTTTTGCAGAAGTATTTCATATATTATTCAGAAAGAATATTTATCACTATTTTTTGGGACGCCGGCTAATAATTCCACTCCACATGCCGGAAGGGCAATCGGTTCAGTTCATCCCGGAAAAATTTCCATTTCGGCATAAACTCATTCATGTATTTTATGAATCTCTCATTATGACTTCTTTCCAGCAAGTGAACCATTTCATGTACAACAATATATTCCAAACATTCCGGTGGTTTTTTCGCCAATTCTAAATTTAACCATATACGTTTTGCTTCCGGGTTACATGTTCCCCACCTTGTCCGCATTTTTTTTACACCAAATTCATTAACAGTCACTCCCATTTTCTTTTCCCATTTTCGTATCATGCCGGGAATAACTTTTTTCAACTCTTTTCTATACCAATCGTCTAACACTTCCTGCCGCTTTTCCGTTGAGGTGCCGGGACGTACATGCAGTTCTATTTTGCTATGCGATAATACTACTTGGGGTTTTTCATCTTTTTCAATTACTTTCAGC
>JAGGWN010000096.1 GCA_021157415.1 Bacteroidales bacterium
ATTATAATTTGTTCAATATTATAGAAATTATGATTAGCTACCACCCCCCCCCCGATGATGATTTACATCACCGGAAAGAAATGAGATGGGTCATTGGAGAAAAGGTTCCTATGGGTCAAAGATTGTTTCAAGTTCCAAGTTGCAGGTTTCAGGTTCTGCCGTTATTTCAACAACTTGAAACCTGGAACCTGAAACTAATTTATCCCTTTCAACACCCTCTCCCACCTGAAATTCTTCAGATTACCGGACCACAGGATGAACTTTGCCTTTCCGGTGATCAGCTCCTCCGGCACCGTTCCCCACCAACGCGAGTCGGTGGAGTTGTGCCGGGTGTCACCCATCATGAAGTAATAATCCTGCCGAAAGGTATAGTATTCTACCGGCTTCCCCCGCCACTGCCACGAGCTGTCGGGCTGAGGTTGCGGCTGGAAATGTTCGTATCGCTCAAGTACCTTTCCATATTTTTGCATCATGGTTTCATTCACCGGGATATTCATTCCTTCATATGGAACGACCAAAGGCCCGTAGGCGTCGGGAGGATCATTTCCTTCCTTTTCCGGGGCATTCAGGAGAATGGCTTCGTTATTGTCACCTCTCTTTATCACATAGAGGGCAAGCGAGTCGAGGGTGCCGCTGCTCCAGAGGGCTGTCTTCTCCTGCCGGGAAAGGGCGACGATGCGGCAGGCAGGGTCACGACGCGCCGGGCAGGAACGAACAAGCAGGCGAAGGCTGTCGGCATATTCTTTGAAAGCCTTTGGGTTGCACACCCACACCTTATATTCTATCTTCGCCGTCGGGGGAAAAGGCTGCGCGTGGCTGTTCACATACAATATTTCCTGTTTCACCTCGACCGTATCTCCCGGCAGGGCCACACAGCGCTTGATGAAGGTCTGATGCGGATCGACCGGATAGCGGAACACAACCACATCCTCCCGTTGCAGGCGGGAGAGTCCCGACAGACGGCGGTAACGCCATACGAAGGTGTCGTTGGCAGCGATGGCCTGTTTGTTAAGGAGGAAGAAAGCGTTGAGCCAGGGCACTTCCAGCGGCGAGCGGGGCAGCGCCGCCCCGTAGGCCAGCTTGCTCACCACGATGCGGTCGCCCGGCAGCAGCGTCTCCTCCATCGAACCCGTCGGGATGCTGTAGATCTCAAAGACGAATACCCGCAGGAAAACCGCCAGGAGGATCACCGCTAAGAGAAAAAGCACCCCCGAAAGAATATTATCCAACCGCAATGACCGGAACAAACGTGTATTATGTTTTCTGTTCAACACAGTCAAAGTGATAAATCATATGCAAGATAAGAAAAAGGTAGTATTGTTCCAGGTTCCAAGTTCCAAGTTTTGTACTGTGTACTGGCCCCTATAAAAATATAAAAATAGTTTGTACTTTCAATTTGGCTTCGAAAAGAACAGGGTACTTATTCTCAATAAATAAAAGAAATAATTATATTTATTCTCAGTATAATGAGAAATATGTATATTTACACTAAAAATGACTTTCAATTATAAACAGATCGTCACAGAGCAGCGGGAGGAGATCCCGTTATACCTGCAGCGGGCGCGTGTGCCGCGGGAGCAGGAAGGGCTGGTCAATATCCACAGTGATCTGGCACAGATCATTACCGGTGTACGGCGTTCGGGCAAGTCGACCCTCGCTCACAAAGTGCTAAAGGAGGTTCGCTATGCCTATGTCAATTTTGATGATGAGCGGCTGGCCACAGTGGAACCCGGAGATATGGACCTTCTACTCGAAGCTCTTTATGCGGTCTATGGTACATTTACGCATCTTTTGCTTTATGAAATACAGAATGTTGAGAACTGGTCCTTTTTTGTGAACCGTTTATTGCGAAACAATATCAGGGTTGTACTGACAGGCTCTAATGCAAAACTGCTGAGCCGAGAGATGGCAGCGCATTTAACGGGTCGATATTCAGCAACAGAACTTTTCCCTTTCTCTTTCCGCGAGTTTCTCTCGGCCAAAGATATCCGGTGGGAAAAGACAGGGACGGCAAAAGCCAGAGGAATGTTGCATCACTATTATCTGAAATATGCGGAGCAAGGAGGTTTTCCCGAGATCCTGGCGGGTGAGGAGAGACGCAGTTATATCACGCAGCTTTTCGATGCCATTGTCCTGCGGGACATCGTGTACAGGTATGATCTGCGCCACCTGCGCACATTCCGGGAGATGGCCCTTTATCTCACATCCAACTACGCCTCGGAGATCAGTTACAACCGTCTGAAGAATATCTTCGGGCTGGGCAGTGAGAACACCGCAAAAAATTATCTCTCTTACCTGGAAGAAGCCTGGCTGATACTGACCCTGGCGAAGTTTTCCTATAAAAAACAGGAAAGTCTCCGATACAGGAAAGTGTATATAATTGATACGGCTTTTGCACAGGTTTCCGGGGAACCTTTCACTCCCAATGACGGGAGATTGCTTGAGAATGTGGTTTTTCTGCATCTGATCCGGCATGCAGTCCGGCAGCGGTATGAGGTATTTTATTACAAGAAACAGGTGGAAGTTGATTTTGTCGTATACCGCCACCGGCAGGTACAGGAACTCATCCAGGTAACACAAACGCTGGCTGATCCCGCGACATTAAAACGGGAGATCAGGGCATTGTCCGTGGCAAACAAAGAGCTGCATGCCGGGAGACTCACGATCATCACACTGGATGAAGAAGATCTTTTGTATACCGGTGAGGGGATCCCCATACATGTGATCCCCATAGCCGAATGGTTACTGAAGGAAGAATAGGTTACTGTCCCGACGACATATTGTTTTTAGTCCCAATCCACACGCTGTCGCCAAAGTTATTAAGAGGTTTCAGGTTTTATCCGCCGTAGCCACAGGCGAAGGAGGATTCCAGGTTTCAGGTTATAGCGCCTTCGTTCATCGATAATCGATCATCGTTCATCGTTCCAATTGTTCCAGGTTGTTCCTGTTGTGGAAGGATTAGATGATCTTTAACTACAGGAACCAAAGGAACTCAAAAATGTTTTAGATCATAGTACAGCATTGAAAATAAACGTAACTTTGAACATTCATCAAAGTCATTGATCATGCCGAAGATATCACACAAAGGAAAACAGATGCCGGCTTCGCCGATCCGCCGGCTGGTGCCGTATGCCGAGGAGGCAATGCACCGGGACACGAAAGTATATTTCCTCAACATCGGTCAGCCCGACATCCCAACGCCGGAGCCGGCATTAAAAGCCATCCGCAATTTCGATGAGAAGGTGGTGAAGTACAGCCACTCGGCCGGGATCGAATCGTACCGGAAAAAGCTGGCCGGATACTACAAGAATGTGGGCATCGATGTCGACTGGACGCAGATCATGGTCACCACGGGCGGGTCGGAGGCGATCCTCTTCTCCATGATGTCGTGCATCGACCCGGGCGATGAGATCATCATCCCCGAACCTTTCTACGCAAACTACAACGGTTTCGCCACGGCTGCCGGCGTGAAGGTGGTGCCGGTCACCTCCTCCATCGAAGACGGCTTTGCCCTCCCCCCCATGTCGGAGATCGAGCAAAAAATCACCCCCCGCACCAAAGGGATCATGGTGTGCAACCCCAACAACCCCACTGGCTATCTCTACACACGCGAAGAACTGGAGCAGCTGCGCGATATCGTCAAAAAACACGACCTCTTCCTCTTCGCCGACGAGGTGTACCGCGAGTTCTGCTACGACGGCCGCGAGCATTTCTCGGTGATGAACCTGGAAGGTATCGAGCAGAACGTGGTGCTGATGGACTCGGTATCGAAGCGTTACAGTTCGTGCGGCAGCCGCATCGGCGCGCTCATCACCCGCAACAAAGAGGTGTTCGATACGGCCCTGAAGTTTGCCCAGGCCCGTTTGAGTCCCCCCACCTTCGGGCAGGTAGCCGCCGAGGCTTCCCTCGATACACCCAAAGCGTATTTCGAGGAGGTGTATAACGAATATATCGCCCGCCGCAACTTTCTCGTGGAGGCCCTTAACAGGATCGAGGGGGTCTTCACCCCCACCCCCGGAGGAGCTTTCTACACCATCGCCCGCCTGCCGGTGGATGATGCCGACCACTTTGCCCAATGGATCCTCAGTGATTTCTCCTACGAAGGCACCACGGTGATGCTGGCTCCCGCCTCAGGCTTCTATGCCACGCCGGGACTGGGAAAGAACGAAGTACGCATCGCTTACGTACTGAAGATCGACGATCTGAAACATGCCGTCAAAGTGCTGGAGGAGGCACTGAAAGCGTACAGGAAGCTTGAAGCTTGACCGCCTTCGCTAAAGCTTCGGCGCTTAAAATGCTCGAAGTTCTAAGGGTTTAAAAGGTTGAAGAGTTGAAAAGTTGAAAAGTTGAAAAGTTTACTTTGCGTCCTTTGCGGAAAGTCTTCGTGCTCTTTGCGTAAAACCAGTCCCTCGCAGAGCACGCAAAGTTTTCGCAGAGCCCGCAAAATCCGACCTACTCTATAGTCGATAAATTTCGCTTGCGAAGCAAGCTAATTTCGTGCCCGGAGGGCACTAATTTCAGCCGCGTCAGCGGCTAATAACGCGGCTCTGCCATTCCTCGCAATGTTCCGGCTTATCCCAACCCCTGAGGGAATACACTATGCACTTCGCTCTGAGCTCTGAGCTCCACCTTCGCTCTTTTGGAGCTACGGTGGACAAAGCCTGCGCTACTTAAACTCCACCGGCACAGACAGCTCTACGGGTACGGCTTTCCCTCTCTGTTTGCCCGGTGTCCAGGCGGGCAGTGAGGATACCACCCGGATCGCTTCTTTGTCCAGCAGGGGATCCAGGCTATACGACTTGCCCACATAAACATTTTTCACTTTCCCATCTTCATCCACAGTAAAATTGACCCACACCGTGCCGGAGACTCCTTTTTTCTTTGCTTTGGGAGGATATTTCACATGCTCGGCCAGATACTTTCTCAGCGCCGGCAGCTCCCCCGGGAAATGGGGAATATCTTCCACAATGAAAAAGACCTCCCCCGTCTTGTTCTTTGTTGTCGGAGCCGGAGGCTGGGGCGTGTTTTCCCTTCCGGCCTTCACGTTTTGCAGGTCGAGACGGATGATCCCTTTTTTAAGCTTTACGGTCACCGGCTCTCCGGTTTTCACCTTTTGCCTAACCGTCCGGTACCCCACAAAAGAGAAAGCGATCTCCTCTTCGGGTTTGTCCATGGTCAGTGTGAAACGCCCTTCCGGGTCGGTCATGGCACCGACAGTTGTGTTCACGATCACCACACTCACTCCCGGCAGGGGCTTACCGGTAGCATCATCCAGCACCCGACCGGATAGTTTATAGGCCTGATCTTTCTCCTTTGAGATGATCACGATCACTCCGTCACGACCCTTCTCTCCATATCGTTTTACGTCCATCTCTCCTTTCAATACTTCTATCCTAGCAATTTTGTCGTGATCCAGGTTCTTCATATCCTCCGTCCCGATCTCCTTTCCATCCAAAAGGATCAGGGGTGGTTTTTTTAATGTCTGAACACTTTTTGTACCGGAAAGCGGCGGTGTTCCGTCCTTTCTGTTGATAAGGATCACCAGCTTTTTTCCGCTTTGCAGGGTCTTCTCTGTCTCTTCATAGCCGTTCAGGATAAAGGTAAGAGGTATTGTCTCCCTATTGACCTTTAACATGAAATTCCCCGAGGGATCGCTCACTGTTCCATTCTCTTCCCCCCGAACCAGAATATTTACTCCGGGAACGGGATCGCCGGTCTCACTGTCAATGACCCTGCCGCTAACAACAAATATCTGATCTTTTTGTTTTTCTTTTTGGGTTCCGTCATTTTCACCGGGTCCAGAAAATGCCATACCCAGCATCAGGATCACGGGGAGTAAGAGCAGACTCCACCATTTTTTGCCATTGGAAGATTTCATTTTTTTCATCATGAGGATTCTTTTTTGGTTAAGAGAAAAATTCAGGGGGGTGATCAGGGCAGGATTGCCCGCCCCCAGGACGAAACTGATCAGGGTACACTGGTATTTCTCCAGAGGTACGCCCTGATCGAGCACGGCCCGGTCGGCCATGTATTCATGGATCTCCTTCGCCGACCGGTTGATCAGCCATGCAAAAGGATTGGGCCACTGAAAGACGGTCAGCAGCTCCACCAGCAACAGATCCCAGCTGTGATGCTGCCGGATATGTTCCTGCTCATGCAGGATGACCTCCTCCAGATCACCCTCCGACAGCTGGTCGGGATGGACAAAAATCCATGAGAAAAAGGAAAAAGGACTTTTTACACCGTCATCAGGAACGATCTTCAGACCGTTAATCTCTTTGACCTCCGCCCTTCGGATACGTATTGTCAATGTCACCACCTGCCACAAAAGCCGTAACAGGAAAAAAGCAACTCCGGCAAGGTAGATCACCCTGATCCAGGCCCACGGGTCGCGCATCTCCGGAACCGAAGCAGGCATGGTCAGCGGAGCAATAACCGCCTGCTGAAAGGTGATGTAACCCTTCGGGATCGCCAGCACAGGCAACGTCTCTTTTGCCGGCAGCAGGGTCATCACATCGATCAGCGGGATCAGCAACGAGATCACTATGCTCCCGAGGAAATAATAACGGTTAAAACGAAAAAAGGTCTCTTTCCTCAAAAAGAAACGGTAGAAAAGATAGAAAACCGTCAACGTCACCGCAGTTTTCAGAAAATAGGCAACAAAAGCATCCATGATCATTCCTCCTCCTTTTTCATCTCTTTTTTCACCTCATTCATGATGGCTTCCAGTTCCTGCAGGGAGAGGTTATTCTCTTTTGTGAAAAAGGAAGCCAGCTGCGAAAAAGAGTTG
This sequence comes from Bacteroidales bacterium, assembly GCA_021157415.1. Lineage (GTDB taxonomy): Bacteria > Bacteroidota > Bacteroidia > Bacteroidales > VadinHA17 > DRPN01. Next base: position 6,791 of record JAGGWN010000096.1, read on the forward strand.
TTGAAATACTTCTCCATAAATTCTCCGAAACGGAATTTCGTATACTCCTTTTTCGGGATCAGGGGAAAATACTCATAGGTCGTACCGTAGGATTTGTGGCCCACAAAGCCTTTCTTTTCCAGGACACGGATTACTGTCGAAACCGTATTGTAGGCAGGTTTCGGATCGGGCAGGCGCTCCAGGATATCGCGTACCAGCGCCCGCTCCAGGTCCCAGAGGATGACCATCACCTCCTCCTCCGCTTTTGTCAGTGTTCTCATTTCTCTCATTTTTACCGGTCAGTAAATAAGGATCCTTACATTCCGGAACAAATATATTACTATATTTTTAGTTATCCTACTATTTTTATAGTTTTTTAACTATTTTTTTAATACCCTGCTATCTGATAATAAATTACCACACAACAAGCTGTCGAAGTATTGCTAAGGAATTTTCATTATTCCGACACAAGGGTCGGGGAATTTAACCGATGCCTTCGCGTCCTTTGCGGAAAGGCTTCGCGCTCTTTGCGTGAAACCGGTCCCTCGCAGAGCACGCAAAGTTTTCACAGAGCCCGCAAAATCCGACCTACTCTATAGTCGATAAATTTCGCTTGCGAAGCAAGCTAATTTCGTGCCCGGAGGGCACTAATTTCAGCCGCGTCAGCGGCTAATAACGCGGCTCTGTCATTCCTCGCAATGTTCCGGCTTATCCCAACCCCTGAGGGAATACACTATGCACTTCGCTCTGAGCCCTGCGCCCTGAGCTCCACCTTCGCTCCTTTGGAGCTATGGTGGACAAAGCCTGCACTTCACTCAAAATCCGGATACAAAAGATATTTTTTCCTGATCTCCTTGAATTTCTCCAGGTCTTTTTTCCACGACCATCGGATGGTATATTTATCTTTTCCGGCTTTGATCTGTTGCTCCAACTGAGCGGTTCCAGCCAGTTTAACAAAATAAGCATTAAAAAAATCATCGCGTTTCCCCATTTCCTTCCAGGCATCGATCAGCCAGTCCAGCACCAGATGTTTATTATCTCGCAGAAACCGCACAGGGATATTTCTCAGATCTACCCCGTAACAGCTCTGCCCTTTATATTTAGGATTTACGCTGGCGCCGGGTTTAGGCTCCGGAGTAAAGGAAAACAGATGATCCGGGTAATCCGGATGTCCGTAAACTTCAAAAGGAAAATCCGTCCCTCTTCCTACGCTCATAATGGTTCCTTCGAAAAAACAGAGCGACGGATATAAATAAACCGATCGCATTGTGGGCAGGTTAGGGGAAGGTTTGACAGGTAGCTCGTAATAGGTTTTGTGCGTATAATGCCGGCAAGGGATCACTGTCAGGTCACACTGCATCCCTTCGGCCAGCCATCCTTCCCCGTTCACCATTTTTGCAAATTCTCCCGGTGTCATGCCATAAACCACGGGTATTGGATCCATCCCGACAAAAGAGCGGTAAGCCGTATCAAGCACCGGACCGTCAATATAAAAGCCGTTGGGATTGGGCCGGTCAAGCACAAGTACCTGTTTCCCCTGTTCGGCACAGGCCTCCATCATTAGATGCAGGGTGGAGATATAAGTGTAAAAACGAACTCCCACATCCTGAATATCATAAATAACAATATCAATACCCTCCAAATCTGATGGAAGCGGTTTTTTGCGTTTTCCATACAGTGAGACAACAGGCAATCCCGTCCTGGTGTCAATCTGATCTTTCACGGTAAGTCCTTCTGCCACCTCGCCCCTGAATCCGTGTTCCGGACAGAATATCTTACTGATATCAACGCCTAGCGACAAAAGGGTGTCCACGAGGTGTACCCCGTCCACCACAGAAGTGTGATTGGCAATGATGGCAACCTTCTTCCCTTTCATCAAAGGCAGATAAGCTTGTATGTTATATGACCCGGGTAAAACAGGTGTGCGGGAAAAAGAAGTGGAAGATAATGCAAACGTAGTGAAAAGAATCATTCCTGCAATTTTATTAAATGTTTTCAACATGTTGAATCAGGTAAAAATAATTGTTTGCAAATTAAGCAAATATTTTGTGTTCTTTTTCGTCTTTTGGGAACAAGAATGCAAAAAAACCGTAGTCCCATTGCAATCATTCCCGGTTATTATGTATGTAATGCTCAGCCCCCCCTTCCCGGTCCTTCGTCTGTGCAACAGGAACGGATGAAGGGAGTGTGGAGGGGTAGGGCTCGAAAGTTTTTTTACATTTGCAGGAAATAATAATGATCACGGGGTTGAATACTGAACTGTTTATTGCAAAAAGGATTGTCACCGGGAAGGGTCCCGGCCAGCGGATCTCACGACCTGTGATTAAAATAGCTGTGCTGGGTATCGCTCTCGGACTGGCCGTGATGATCATCGCTACCGCTATCGTGACGGCCTTTAAGCAGGAAATCAGGTCGAAGGTGGTAGGCTTCGGTTCACATATCCAGATTATCAACTATGATACAAATTCTTCCTACGAAACGGAGCCGGTAGGTGTGAAACAATCTTTCTATCCTTCCCTGGAAGAGATACCGGGGATCAGACATATCCAGGTTTTCGGGATCAAGGCAGGCATCATAAAAACAAAAAAAGAGATCCAGGGGGTGGTACTGAAAGGGATAGGCCCGGATTTTGACTGGCATTTTTTCCGGGAGAACCTGGTGGATGGAACGATCTTTCACGTGACTGATTCGGCCGTTACCAACAAGGTGTTGATCTCGAAAAGGCTTTCCGATCTGCTTGAGCTGAAAACAGGCGATTCTTTTGTGATGTATTTTGTTCAGGATCCCCCCCGTATGCGCCGCTTTACTGTTTCGGGTATCTATGAGACCAGCCTGGAAGATTTTGACAAGCGGTTTATTCTGGCCGACATAAAACATATCCAACGTCTCAACAACTGGAATACGGATCAGGTAAGTGGCTTTGAAGTGACCCTGGATCATTTCCGCGACCTGGACAGGATGTCCTGGACCGTCAGAAAGATCGTTGGCACATCCTTCTCAAAAGATAAAACCCGCTTACGAGTAGAAACCATCCGTGATAAATATCCCCAGATATTCGACTGGCTGAACCTGCAGGACCTTAATGTCTGGATCATTCTGGTTCTGATGCTGCTGGTAGCAGGTTTCAACATGATCTCCGGCCTGTTGATCATGATCCTGGAAAGAATGAATATGATCGGGATACTGAAAGCCCTGGGCGCTGCCAGCTGGAATATTCGGAAAGTATTCCTGTACCAGTCGGTGTGGCTGGTGACCAAAGGTCTTTTCTGGGGCAACCTGATCGGCCTGGGATTGTGCTATCTCCAAAAACGATTCAGCATAATCCCTCTTAATCCGGAAACGTATTACCTTACCACAGTGCCGATCCGCTTTGATCCGCTGATGATCCTGGGACTTAACGCGGGGACGTTACTGATCATCGTCTTGATTCTTATCCTCCCCTCTTACCTGATTTCCAGGATCTCGCCGGTCAAGACAATACGTTATGAGTAATGCACGACAAAAAGTCAAATAATCGAAATACCTTTCAGTTTTTCGACTCTCTTATTCCTTCACAATATTTTTGTAATGTTCATACCGGTCGAGTATCTGCTCCACATAATTTACCGGTTCATCACCCCGGCAGTAGCCATACTTCACCGCCGGATCCAGAAAATATTTCTGATCTGACAATGCCAACAGGTAATTACTGACATCTCCCCATGAATCCGGATTTTCACCAAACTTCCGTGCCAAACTCCTGGCATCCAGCACATGGCCCAGCCCCGTGTTATAAGATGCCAGCACAAAGCATACCATAGTGTCCTGGTTTGGGATCCGGTCCATAAAAAATTCTTCCAGCCACCGCAGATATTTTACCCCGGCCCGAACATTCTTTTCCGGAGAAAAAGGATCATCCACATTATATCTTTCAATGAGAGAAGGCATTAACTGCATCAACCCTTTGGCTCCGGCCCAGGAAACGACTTCCGTCTGAAAACGGGACTCCTGGTAGATCATCGAGGCCAGTAGCAACCAGTCCCACCCCAACGAATCGCTATATTGTTTTATCAATACATCATACGGAGATATTTTCCCGTTTCCTATCACAAAGTAATCACTTTTCACCCGCACCTTTGATTTGGGGTTCTTAAAATATTTATTATAGATCAGTGCGTAATCCAACGTCATCCGATATTTCCCGATCCATGTGTTCACCATATTCAGAAGCTGTTCTGATCCTTGTTTTCTTACGGCCCAGGCCAGATTTTGCGGAAAACTTACAGGGGTGGACACATCCAGGTTGGAATAATACGTCTGGTTGACTTTGGCCACATTTTCATCGGTCACGGTATAATCGATATCTCCCTTAACCACAAGCTTTATGAGTTTCTCCATTTCTTCATCCACCTCGATGATATGAATACTGTCTCCGATCTCATCAGAGAGATGCCTGAGCCGGGCAACAAAGGATGAATTTTTCTGGACATACACGGTCTTCCCCGCCAGATCGATCGGGTTACGGATCAGAAATTCATTGATCTTATCCCGGGTCATTTTCTGCCATCCCGGGGGCTTGCGTTGCACCAGTACCTGTCGTGTCTGGCCAATGGGTTTTGTGAAATGTATTCTGGTTTTCCGGTCTTTCGTGATAGCCAGGTTGATGGCAAGTATGTCACATTCACCCTCTTCAAGCATCCGGAACCCTTTTTCCAGATCGTTCTCCACCTTGATCTCAAGATTGATATTCAAATACTGTGACAAAGCTTTGAGCAACTCATACTGGTAGCCCATGGGTTCTCCCCGGTAGATAAAGTAGTCGGTAGAGTTAAAATCAGTCAGGGCAACCAGTTTCCCCCGGGAACGTATCTCAGGCCAGTCGCGATGAACGACTTCTTCCTTTCCCTTCTGTTTTGTTATGTTTCTGCAACTGTCAGACAAGTATATCAAGGGCAACAGAAACAAAATCAGAAAGAAATACCTGCTATGGTGTCTCAGGATCACTCCCACTAAATTATAAAAATTAATCATAAAATGTCCAGGACACCCCCATTTTTAGAAATAATTGATTCATGGGATAGTCAACCACCGTAAAATAATCCGGACCGAACAGTGCCGAAGAAAAATGTTGAACCTTGAAAAAGAACCGTGTTCTCTGAACTTTCATATTAAGATATGCATCTATAAAAGGATAATTTCCGATCCTGGTTTTTTGTTGCACATAATATTGTCCCGTAGCCGGCATATATGCATATCCGTACCACGAAGTCTGGTAGTAAAGATCAAGCCCCAACTGCATTTGTAAAGTTCCGCCCGTGCTTTTAAAATGAAAAGTGTGATTGAAAGCGGTTGAATTCCGAAAAAGGAACAAAGGCAGGGGCAGGACGAGCGGTTCGCTGCTTTGCTGCAGGCAGATATGGTTATGAAAAGAAAACTTCCAAAGATAATAGTCCTTGTTCAGCTCAAGATTATATAAAACAATGTTACCGTCGTGCTGGTCTGGCACTGAGAGGCTGTCAAAGTAAACGTATTGATTCAATAAACTCATCTGGAGTTGCAGACTCGCATGTCGCGCAGGAGCCTGTAATCGGATCCCGCCGGTCAGGTTCTTCATAAACTTAAAATCATTGTCCCAGACAAAATGATTCGAAGAAAAATGATTCATGCGATATACGGGCCTCCTCAGGGTAAAATCCCCATACAGGCTCATGGTCAGAGGGGTTTTTTCTTTTCCCAAAATCTTTTGCATCGTCCCGTGCATTTCGGTATTGCCGGATTTATACCCTAACAGGTAAAGGCTACCCCAGGCTTTCCATTGAAAACGCCCCCCTATGCTATTGAATATTTCCCCGAAAACTGCGGTATTCCCCATGAAATGATCATGGATATTGGTTATCACCGTATCTTTCGTACGGGTATTGATCAGGGTATCTGACCTTCCGTTTTCGGCATATTTTTGCATCTCGTTGCGTAACCCAAAGCGGCTACCCAGAGAAAATTTATGTTCGGGATTACTCTGCAGTTCCAGGGCCATCTCATTTTCCCACAGGCGATACCAGGCCGTATCATAGGTCAGTAAAGAATCAAAATATATATTCCTGTAAAACCCGGACCCAGGATCATGATCCGTATAGGAATGGCTGACGCTTTCATATTTAAGCTTATAGGTCAGCCGGCCCCAACCCCGGGGCAGCCGCGGCTCATCGGTAGCAGGTTCCCGGGCCGAGGTGTCTCTTCTTTCTGTTCCGAATTTCCCGAATGCATAATAATTGAGTATCTGGAAATTCATGTTCTTTATCAGGGTATGGGCTTTGTTCTCTATACCCAGTTTAACCGGAACATCTTTGGGTTTATTTGTTTCCAGAAAGCTACGTGACAGGATTCCACCGTTTTCTTCGGCTTGTAAATTATTCACGCTGACATGTCCGAATACAGCATAGTTTTTCCCGAGATAACTACCAAAGAATCCGAAAGTTTTTTTCTTTTGTTTCTGCAGGTTGTATTGTCCTTCGCCGCTGAGAAAATTCATCACCAGACCGAAGTTCAGTGCTTTGTTCACATTTTGCGTATGTATCACATCGAGAATCTGTTCCTGATTGATTTTCTGTCCGCCGGAAGTATAGGTAGCCTGGGTAAAGGGGGTTCGTGCGCGGTAATAGATTTGTTTCTCAGGGTTAAAGATATAGGGTTTGTAATATCTCAGGAAACAATCGTCTTGTTGTCCGGGCCATTCCACAAAACTTGCTGAAAATGCCGGAGAAACAATATTTCCGGTTTTGATGGGATAGCGGTAAAACAGATAAGCCGGGTCGAACACTTCAAAGGCGGCGACACTGGTATCTCTGGCGGTCGGAAGGATACGTGAATCCTCATTCAGCATCCAGGCGATCACCTTTTGACTGGTTTTTTCTGTTTTTACCGTATCGTTTACCTGGCCTGCAGCCGGCAGCCAAGGGAGCAAAAGCAGGAATATGGTGGTTATCCTAATCATCACAGATCACAAATATAGAAAAAGAGGAAAGAAAATGCACGATTACCGACATATTTGGGTAAACGGCAGGCAGGCAAGTAAGCAAAAAAAAACCTCTGACCGTTTGGTCAGAGGTTTTGAAAAATCCGGCGACGACCTACTCTCCCGCTTTCGCAGTACCATCGGCGCTGATGGGCTTAACTTCTCTGTTCGGAATGGGAAGAGGTGGAGCCCCATCGCTAAAGTCACCTTAAGACATTCCCACAGGGAGCGGGATAATATCTTAACATATTGGAAGAAAGTGTAAAAATTTCATGCTGTTGGAAAGCTTACGGGTAATTAGTACTGCTCGGCTGTGACATTACTGCCTTTACACCTGCAGCCTATCAACGTCATCGTCTTTAACGACCCTTAAAGGAGATCTCATCTTGGAGGGAGCTTCGTACTTAGATGCTTTCAGTACTTATCTCTTCCAAACATAGCTACCCTGCGATGCAGCTGGCGCCACAACAGGTACACTAGAGGTTTGTCCGCCTCGGTCCTCTCGTACTAGAGGCAGCTCTCCTCAAATCTCCAACGCCCACAACAGATAGGGACCGAACTGTCTCACGACGTTCTGAACCCAGCTCGCGTGCCACTTTAATGGGCGAACAGCCC
>JAGGWN010000020.1 GCA_021157415.1 Bacteroidales bacterium
AACCTGTTAAAATCCTTTGCCGGCGAATCGCAGGCCAGAATGCGCTATGACTATTTTGCCAAACAGGCCAAAAAAGAAGGGCTGGAGCAAATTTCCGGATTCTTTGCCGAGACTGCTTTGAATGAGAAAGAACATGCCAAGCGGTTTTTTAAATTTCTGGAAGGAGATATGGTAGAAATTACTGCTACTTATCCCGCCGGTAAAATAGGCACCACTCTTGAGAATCTGCAGGCAGCCGCTGAAGGGGAAAATGAAGAATGGACCCAGCTTTATCCCGAATTTGCTAAAGTAGCCGAAGAAGAAGGTTTCAGCGAGATAGCCTCCGCTTATCGCATGATCGCCAAAGTAGAAAAAGCCCACGAAGAGCGCTATCGTAAATTATACAAAAACCTCGAAGAAGGCAAAGTCTTTGAAAAAGACGGGATTGTGATCTGGAAATGCCGCAACTGCGGATACATTCACGAAGGTAAAACCGCCCCGAAAGTGTGTCCGGCCTGTCTTCATCCTCAGGCATACTTCGAGTTGGAAGCGGAAAACTATTAGCTATTAGAAAAAATGATCGCTGAGCTGAGTTTCTCAGGAAAGAAAGACGCCATGACGGTGTCTTTTTTTTCTGGTGACACCCTGCTCCAGTGCTTTGGTGGCTGAAAATTTATGTTACTGCTTATGTGTTATATATTTTTAAATAAGCTCTTTCCTCAGACATATCCAGAAACGGATACCGGTTTTCAAGATCCCGGATCTTTGCCAGTTGTAATTCACAAAATTTCCGGTATTCTTCCGAATCAGGCCGGAAAGGATGATGTTCGGTTGCTCTGACAATCCTGGCTACTTCCTCCATCACTGGAAATGTTTCAGAATCAACGATGGCATCTCTGAACTTATCCCAGATATAGTCCACGGCCACATCCGACAAGTGAAGCATGTCGCGTGCATAAAAACGATAATCCCGCAAATCATCCATCACGATCTCATAAGAAGGAAAATAATACAATCGCTCATCTTCTGCCAGGAGCTTGTGAATAGCTACATGCAACACCGACTTACTGTATTGGTTTCCCGCGGGACCGTCTTTCCAGTGCCGGACAGGACTGACCGTAAAAACAATTTTCAGATCATCCTTGTATGCAAACAGACGTTTTATCAGCACCTTGTAAGGTTCCACAATGTCATTCACTTCCAGCATCTTCCGCTCAAACCGGGCTGCCGGTAGTTTGTGACAGTTGGCCACCACCTCGCCACTCTCTTTCCATGTATACACCCATGCCGTGCCAAAGGTAAGAAACAGAAAATGTGATTTTTTAATAAACCCGGTTGCTTTTTCAAACGCCCTGTTCATTTTTTCCAGACACATACCGGGATCTTTTTCCGAAAAAAAAGTATCATGCTTCAGACTAAACCACCGCCCGTTTTCATGAAGCAGTTCTTCCTTACCATATGGGGTTCCCTCCATCAATCGTACCAGGGTCTTTTCTATGGATAACGGGTTATACAGGACTCCCGACGGATTGATCATCACCGGAAGTTTCAGACGCTTCATCTTTCCCCCGATAGACATTGTAAAACATGATCCCAGGAAAAATGCCGGAGTCTGATAAGAAAGCTTTTCCGGAAACGAAACAGGAGTAACGACGGTTCGAAATGAATCTTTCATATTTCTGAATGTAAAAGGTATGCCGAAAACATCCTTTTGGGAGAAAGCCAGCCGAAGGCATCCCTTAGGAATAATAAAGAATGTAGCTTCCCTTGGCTAAAAATTCCGGCGGATAATGATAAAACAACATTCACTTATTGTACACTTTTTGGTTCAATCTCTCTTCCAGCCATCTATAAATGAATGCAAACACCTTATCCCTTTCCGGTTCATGGTGAACTTCATGAAACAGCCCGTCAAATATCTTCAGGGTCACATCATCCCCATTCACTTTCTCCGCAAACTCTCTGCTGGCTTCCGGATCTATAATCGGATCTTCCGAGCCGTGGATCACCAGCACGGGCACATTCACCTTACCGCCATGCGTATATAGTTGCTTCCCGGTGTCATAGATTTCAAAAAACAGTTTCAGTGAAATCAAGTCGTGATTTAACGGGTCTCCCACATATTTTTTCACCTCTTCTTTATCATGAGAGATACCGGCAGCATCCAGTTTGGTATGCAGGCTCAGGCCGGGGAACAAAAACATTGTACCTCTTAACATCCCTTTGATAAATCGGGGTAAATCCCGTTTTGCACGCAGCCATGGGGCGGATGCAATAACGCCGCTCATGTTAAGTTGTCTTCGCACTGCATAACCCAACACCAGGTTTCCTCCCATACTATGTCCATACAGAAAGAGTGGAACATCCGGGAAATATTCCCTGGCCCGTTGGACCAGTATGTCAATATCTTGCATGAGTCTCAGGTAAGAAGGGGTGTGTCCCCGTTTCCCCTCAGACCAGCCATGACCACGAAGGTCACAGGTAATCACAGCTATTCCTTTCTCAATAAAACGGGCCGCCCACGGTTCGTAACGGGAAGAATGCTCTCCATGTCCGTGGACCAGGCATATTCCTGCCTTCACCGACTCTTCAGGAGCCCAGTATTGTCCGAAAAGAGACAGTCTGTCTACACTTTTTAAAGTAAATTTTTTATGGTTCATCCTTATATTTTTTTTTGTTTTATCTTGTTCGATACCTTTTTTGATTTTAACTTTGAAAAACAATCATTAAAATTAAGAAAATGCAGCAAGTAATACAAATAAATACGCGCGATCACAACGGTCTTTATGACATTACCTCCGAGGTAAAAAGGGTTGTGGCTGCCAGCAAGGTGAGGAATGGCCTGGTCAATGTGTATGCACAGGGAGCTACCGCAGCAATCATGATCCAGGAAAACTGGGATACATCCGTTCAGAACGACGTAGTCACTTTGCTGCATAAGCTGATCCCTGCCGGGGTCTGGGAACATGACCTTCAGGACAACAACGGCGATGCGCATCTGAAAGCCGGTCTGGTGGGCCCGCAGGAGACTATCCCCATCATCAACGGCGAACTGGGTCTGTCGACATGGCAGAATATCTTTTTCTGCGAATTCGACGGCCCTCGCAGTCAACGGAATATTATGGTAACGATTATTAAAGATGAATGAGGTACATAGACAATAGTAGAAGATCAGAATTTTTGATCCTCTCCTCTTTTTGTTGATTATATCTCCGGTACTTTTTTGATGTTTGTTGTCATCGAAAAAAAGAGTACATATGTGCAATTTTTTTTGTAACTTTCTTTGTTGTTTGTAAAAAAAACCGGGATCATGAACCAGATATTAAAAATAGGGATTTTTCTTTTGATCCAGGTGTTTACCGTAACATCCTGTAACTCTCAAAACCGTACAAAAATGAACGGACAAAGTCACACCATGCATAACAGACAGCCTGTAGTAGCAGGAAGCTTTTATCCTTCCGATCCGTCAGAGCTGGAAGCCATGTTACAAGGGTTTTTTGACAAGGCTCCGGTGGCAGAACACTCCGGGACAATCGTAGCCCTGATCTCACCGCATGCCGGCTATGTCTTTTCCGGACAGGTCGCGGCAGCTTCTTATAAACAACTTGACCGAACCCATCATTTTGACCATGTTTTTCTCATTGGTCCAAGTCATTATGTCCGACTGAAAGGGGCTTCCATATACAATATCGGCAATTATGAGACACCCCTGGGAGAGGTAAAAGTGGATACGGCCCTGGCCTCCCAACTGATCGAAGACCATTCCTTTTTTGAATTTTATCCCGCTGCCCACAGTCAGGAACATTCGTTGGAAGTTCAACTGCCGTTTTTACAATATTGGCTGAAAGAAGACTTCCAGGTTGTCCCCATTGTCATCGGGTCGCAGGATCCTGCCATGGCAAAGAAAATTGCCAAAGCGCTGAAACCTTATTTCAAACAGGGAAACCTGTTTGTCATAAGCACCGACTTATCTCATTACCCCACGTATAATCATGCCAAAATAGCAGATGAGCATACGCTTGAGGCTGTCGTGAGCGGAGAGCCAAAACGGTTGTTACATGTCTTGCGCGAGAATGAGGAACGGGGTTACCCCAACCTGCTTACCAGCATGTGCGGATGGCCCGGAGTACTTACTTTGCTGGACATTACCGAAGGAAGAAAAGACATTCACTATCAAAAGGTATTGTATATGAATTCAGGGGACACACAATACGGCGATCACCGCCGGGTGGTGGGATACGGATCAGTCGTGGTAACACAGGAAACGGCCGGAGAGCCCAACCCTAAAGAATATCTGTCCCGCGAAGATAAAATGAACCTGTTAAGGATAGCCCGGCGGACCCTGGAGGAGAAAATAAAACATCACCGGCTGCCGGATATTGATACCACCGGCTTTTCAAAGACTCTGCTGGAGCCGGCAGGAGCCTTTGTTACACTGCATACACAAACCGGTCAGCTCCGCGGATGTATCGGCCGGTTCCAGCCTAACGAACCCCTCTACCTGGTGGTACGGGATATGGCCATAGCTGCGGCCCTGCAGGACTATCGCTTCCCGCCGGTTACACCGGATGAGGTGGATGACCTGGATATTGAAATATCCGTGCTGACCCCGCTGAAACGTATCCATTCGATTAACGAGTTTAAGCTCGGAAGAGACGGCATTTATATGATTAAAAATGGCCGGTCCGGTACCTTCCTGCCCCAGGTAGCTGATGATACTCACTGGAGCAAAGAAGAATTCCTGGGCCATTGTGCCCGCGATAAGGCCGGTATCGGGTGGGACGGGTGGAAAGATGCTGAATTATATACCTATCAGGCAATCGTGTTCTCGGAAAAAGAAATGTTGTAACGTGAATCCTTGCACCGATATACCGGGTCGCTGATGCATTGAGAAAACGGGCGGAAGGTTCTTTCCATATTCGAAATTTAGAAAATTTCCACATGATTTCTTAGCGATCCGACCTCCTGCCAGCTGAGATATTTATTAACTTTGGGATAGCTTAAACCCTCCGGCTATGATGGGTACTTATCATATTTGGCCTATTACGATCGGGTTGATCGTTGCCTATATCTTCAGTCTGGTGGCTATGCGTCTGGGTATTTACAAGCTGGGCACCCACCGACGCTTCTGGAATGTACTGCTGCTACTTAATTTTCTGGCCACTGCCCTGATCGGCATGTTACTGACCGTTCAGGTGAATTATAAGTTCTCCCTGGCTGGAGAAGATACATGGATGCTCATTCATGTGGATACCGGCATTGCCATGACGATCATCGGTATTTTTCATCTGGGATGGCATCTGTGGTTTTATGCCGCTCTTTTCCACAGGAAGAAAAGAGGTCATAAACAAGCAACGGTGATATGGGGTGTTCCCGGACAAGCAAAAAAAACAGAATTTTCCGTACGAGACTTTAAACCAGAAAAAACAGATATACTACCGGTGCTGTCATTGGGGTTCACAGCCATGATCACCCAGCTTGTCTTACTGAGAGCATTTGTCTCGGTTTGTCAGGGCAACGAGCTGGTCCTTGGCATTATCCTGGGTAACTGGATGCTTCTGACAGGCCTGGGAGCCCGTCTGGGACGGGCAGCACCCGCAATGAAAGCCCCCGGCAATTTTCTTTTTTCCGGTCTTCTGTGGCTGGGAAGCTTGCCAGTCATCACCCTTTTTCTGCTTTTCTTCCTGAAAAATGTTATCTTCATCCCCGGATCCCTCATCGGATTATTTGCTGTTTTTCTCTCTTCACTCGTATTGTTACTTCCGTTTTGTTTTCTTGCCGGCTATACATTTTCTTTCTACACCTGGCACTTCTCGGAAAAATATACAGTCAACCTTACCGGTCGCACCTATTCCTGGGAAGCTTTCGGCAGTCTGACCGGGGGTTTTCTCTTCAGTTTTATCCTGGTATTCCTGCTAAAACCCTTTCAGACGCTGGGCATTGTTCTGCTGATAGATACCCTGGTGGCAGGCATGCTTATAAAAAGAAAAACAAAGCTTTCCAAAGTTATCCCCTGGTTGGGACTAACTTTTCTTATGGCTGTAGCAATCGTTGTGCTCCCCGTTGATCATTTCACCCTTCGGTTTCTTTATCCCAACCAAAAGATACTGGCGCACCAGGAAACCCCTTTTGGAAGTCTCGTTATCAGCAAAACAGGTGACCAGACAAATATGTACGAGAACCATGTACTTGTAGCTAACACACTGAACCCTATGGAAAATGAAGAAGACGTGCATTATGCCATGCTTCAGCGGGAAAAACCAAAGAAAGTTTTACTGATATCCGGCGGTATCTCCGGTACACTGGATGAAATTCTTAAATATCCCATACAACAAATTGACTATGTAGAGATCAATCCGTGGATTATCCGGCTGGCAAAAAAATATTTTCATTTTCCGGAAAATCCGAAGGTGCATGTCATCATCCGGGATGCACGAGCGTATGTCCCGGAAACCAAAGAAAAATACGATGTGGTACTGGTCAATGTTCCTCCGCCGCTGACCGCACAATTAAACCGGTATTATACGGTTGATTTTTTCCGTGCCCTGAAGAATATCCTGACTCTTCGTGGCGTGATCTCGTTACGTTTGCCGGCATCACCCAACTATCTCGGAAAACATGAAACCGACATTACCGGATTGCTTTATACTTCTCTGAAAAAATTTTTTCCCTATGTATTGATCGTTCCGGGCGAGAAAAATTATTTTCTGGCCTCCGGCAAACCGCTGAGCCTGAAAATTGCAGATCTGGTACAACAAAGAAGTATCCAAAACAAATATGTATCCGCTTATTATATCCAGAATGACTTACTGCAGATGCGCAACGAACAGATCATGGCCCAGTTGACCCCGGCAAAAAAATTAAACACTGATATGAATCCTGAGGCTTATTTCCACCAGATATCCTTGTGGCTGAGTTATTTTCATTTTAAGACCCAAATTTTATTTATAGTTCTGGGGTTACTATTTCTGATTCTCATTCTGCGGTCACCCCCTGTTTCCATCGGAATGTTGGCAGGAGGGTTGGCCGCTTCCTCCGTGGAAGTGTTGCTGCTGTTTGCTTTTCAAATCGTCTATGGCTATGTTTACCTCATGAGCGGGATGATTATCACTGTATTTATGGCAGGTATTGCCCTGGGAGCTCTTTCTGAAAAATATTTTTCGAATCCGGCCCCGCTGAAAAGCTTTATTCACGTCGAGCTCCTCCTGGCCCTGGGAGCCTTGTTTTTGCCCCTGCTGGTGGTTCTGCTGAAACCGCTGGCAAAAATTCCTCTCATGGGACAAATTATACTGATTGCCTATACTTTTATTTTTTCTTTTTTGGTCGGACGGTTGTTTAATCTGGGCAGCCGGACACAAAAAGGAGATGTCGCCCATATCTCTTCATCCCTCTACAGCGCCGATCTGGCCGGGGGAGCTCTGGGGGCACTGGCTGTTTCCGCCATCCTGCTGCCGCTGACCGGCATCACCGGAACAGCCCTGATTTCAGCCGGAGCCTGCCTGGCGGCAGCAGGGTATCTGATGGTAACAGCTAAAAACACGTGACCCTGACCCCTTTCCCCTCGGGGAAGAAAGTAAGTGGGGAGGGAAGTATAACAAACCTGTTTTTTTTATAACTTGTGGAAAATGTGAGAACACAACCAATTTCATAGGAAGGAGAGCATTGCCATGGGAGCAAAAGGAAAGAAAATCAGCAAAAGAGATTTTATAAAACTCAGTCTGACAGGCGCCGGAGGTCTTCTATATGCTTCAAGAGGACTGGCCATCAAACCGTTTTTACCAAAAGATGATGTTACACTGTGGAAATGGAGCAAGGAGGCCATGTATCAGGTGGAAACTCCCCGTGGCATCCGTTGCATGATCTGCCCCAACGAGTGCACCCTGAAAGAAGGAGAATGGGGCGACTGCCGCAACCGGGTCAATAAAGGAGGCAAGCTATATACCATGGCCTACGGCAATCCCTGTGCCGTACATGTTGATCCGGTTGAGAAAAAACCCCTGAATCATTTTTTACCCGGAAGCCGGGCTTTCTCTATCGCCACCGCCGGTTGCAACCTGGCTTGCCTTAACTGCCAGAACTGGACCATCTCACAGACCTCTCCCACCAAAACACAAAACTTCGATATGATGCCTGACAAGGTGGTGGAGAATGCCATAAAATATAAATGCGAGTCCATTGCCTATACCTATTCAGAGCCTGTCACCTTTTACGAATACACCCTGGACACCTCCAAACTTGCTCATCAGGCCGGACTGAAAAATATTCTGGTTTCAGCCGGTTACATCCATGAAAAACCCTTGCGGGAGTTATGTCATCATCTTGATGCTGCCAACATCGATCTGAAATCATTCAGCGACAATATCTACATGAAGCTGAATGCCGGCAAACTACAGCCTGTCCTGGATGCACTGAAGATTTTCCACGAAGAAGGAGTGTGGCTGGAGATCACCAACCTGATCGTCCCGAACTGGACCGACGATTTTGACATGATCAAGCGGATGTGTGACTGGCTGTATGACAATGGCCTGTACAATTGCCCTCTGCATTTTTCACGCTTCTACCCCCAATACAAATTGACGCAGTTACCGCCCACACCGGTATCTACGCTTAAGAAAGCCCGGGAGATTGCATGGGCGGCAGGCATTAAATTCGTATATATCGGCAACATTCCCGGGGGCAACAATGAGAACACCTATTGTCCTAAATGCCATAAGCTCCTGATCGAGCGGAAAGGATACACCATCTCCCAGAACCATATTAAAAACGGTAAGTGCGAATATTGCGGAGAACCGATACCGGGAGTATGGCAATAGAAACACGTGAAACCCGATGGTTGGAGGTTATCCGAAGGGATCCCTTTGGGAGAAGGTTGCGGGAAATACTTATCATTCGGGCTTCGAGCTTCTAACTGTAACATTTCTCTTCATTCCCCCCAATCCTGTTCGCATTACCGGGGTGCCGGCAAAGAGGTTGTGAAATTCTTCTTCCGTCATCTTCTTCCAGTCTTCCCGCGTAAGGGACAGTCTTTTTTCATTAGGGAGGAAATCCGGCGTATGGTGAGGCCGGACCTTGCGGTTCCAGGGGCAGACCTCCTGGCAGATATCACAACCGAAGATCCAATCCCGAAAGGTATCAGGAGCATCCTGCGGAAAGGTTTCTTTCTTGTATTCAATGGTCCAGTAGGAAATGCAGCGGGTGGCATCTACCGTACGGATGGGACCGATGGCTCCGGTAGGGCAGGCATCCAGGCAGCGGGTACAGGTACCGCAGTAGTCTGCCGGTGCCGGATGATCATAAGCCAGTTCCAGATCCAGAATCAGTTCGCCGATAAAGAAATATGAACCTCCCTGCCGGGCAACCAGCATACTGTTTTTCCCGATCCATCCCAGGCCGGCCCGTTGGGCCCAGGCTCGCTCCAGCACGGGTGCAGAATCCACAAAAACCCGTCCGTTTACAGGAGTTACCTTTTCACTGATTCGGGCCAACAACTGCTTCAGCTTTTTCCGTATCACCTTGTGATAATCCCGCCCGATGGCATAACGCGAAATCTTAGGGATATCCTGTTTGTGATTATCATAGTATTTCCCCGGATAATAATTCAACCGCACAACCACCACACTTTTGCCACCGGGAACCAAAAGCGTAGGATCAGTACGTTTATCCACGTTTCCTGCCATATAATCCATCTCACCGTTGTAGCCACGTGCGAGCCAGTCCAGCAGACGGTATTTCTCTTCTTTCAGTGGTTCGGCCCGCACGATACCACAGGCATCGAAACCCAGAATACTGGCCTGCTCTTTGATCTGTCGGGATAGCTCTTTACGGGAAAACATAAAGACAAGATAATAGAAAAAAAGCAAAATAAAAAACTAAGATAATCTTCTGTTTTTTCTGCTTTAGTCCGGGAAATCAGCGGGGAAGAATATCATTCGCCTACGTAGGCGCCTACGTAGATATTCTCTTGCGGACAAAGCTGAATCATGGAGATTATTGTTTCCTGTAAAGCAGTTTTTCACTAAGCTGTTAGCTATACGTTGCAAAACTACTTCTTGCCTTCCCTTGTCATCCACCTTAGCTTCAGGGGTGAAAATGGATGCCATTTGCTTGATTCCTCTTAAGGTAAATTATAACATTCCCAGCATCAGTAAGGCTTCTTCCGACATCATGCTTTTGTCCCAGGGAGGATCGAAAGTGAGAACCAGATCCAGATCTTTTACCCCGGGGACAGCCCGGATACGCTGATCCACCTCATTCAGGATCTGGTCGGCAATGGGACAGTTGGGAGCTGTCAGGGTCATTTTCAGCAACACCGAACCATTTTCCTTGACATCAATCTCATAGATCAAGCCAAGGTCATAGATATTGACAGCCGGAATTTCCGGATCGTAAATATTCTTCAGTTCCAGTACAATCTTTTTTTCCAGTTCAAAAGTATCCACCGTGGCTTCGTTATGTTCTGTATTGACTTTCTTTTCTTTTTTTTCCATGGTTAGTCCTTTTTTGCAGATTGTTGTTTGGTATAATATGCGAGCGCATACATACGTATCTGATGGATCATTGAAAACAAGCCATTGGCCCGTGTGGGGGAAAGATTTTCCTTCAGGCCGATTTTATCAATGAATGTCAGTTCTGTATCCTTGATCTCTTCCGGCGTATGTCCGGACAAGACACGGATAAGCAATGCAACAATTCCTTTGGTGATGATTGCATCACTATCTGCCGTGATGATCATCTTTCCTTCCTGATCCAGGTCGGCATGGATCCAGACCCGGGACGTACATCCGTCGATCAGGTACTTTTCCGTTCTGTACATGGGATCTATCGGGGGCATTTCCTTACCCAGTTCGATCAGGTAGTTGTATTTATCCATCCAGTCATCATAGACACTGAATTCTTCCACGATCTCATCCTGAATTTCCTGTATGCTCATTTTAATAATTTTATTTGTTTAGGACAACATTTCAACCACCTTCATCAATCCGTTATATAAAACGTCAACTTCTTCTTTGGTATTATAAAACGCAAACGAAGCCCTGACGGTTCCGGTGATCCCATAACTCTCAACCAGGGGTTCGGCACAGTGATGGCCGGTACGTACGGCAATTCCGAGTTTATCCAGAATCATCCCCGTATCATAGTGATGTATATCCCCTATCAAAAAAGAAATAATGCTGGCTTTTTGTTTTGAATTCCCGTAAATATGTAATCCCGGTATTTTTTTCAGTTTTTCCGTAGCATAATCCAACAATGCTTTTTCCCAGGCAATAATTTGATCCAGTCCGGTTTTCTGAAGATACTCTAAGGCCCGGGCCAGTCCAATGGCACCGATATAATTCATGGTTCCCGCTTCAAATTTCAGCGGCAGATCTTCGTATAGTGTTTTCTCGAACGTCACTTTTTTGATCATGTCGCCACCGCCCTGGTAGGGAGGCATTTCATTCAACCATTTTTCCTTGCCATACAATACCCCAACGCCTGTCGGCCCATAGATCTTATGACCCGAAAAAACATAAAAGTCGCAATCTATATCCCGGACATCCGTTTTTTCATGTTGTATTCCCTGGGCCCCGTCCACCAGTACCGGCACATCATGAGCATGAGCTATTTCCACAATTTCCTTTACCGGGTTGATTGTCCCCAGCACATTGGATACCTGTGTCACCGCCAAAAGGCGTGTCTTGTCTGAAATCAAATCCTCCAGCTTATCCAGCATCAGATCCCCGGTTTCATCCACCGGTAACACTTTCAGGCGGGCTTCTTTTCGTTCGCATAGCATCTGCCATGGCACTATGTTGGCATGATGTTCCATCCCAGATACGATGATCTCATCGCCGGCATGGACATACTTTTCTCCGAAGGAAAAAGCCACCGCATTGATTGAACTGGTGGTACCATGTGTAAAGATGACTTCATGAGTGTGGGCAGCATGAATATATTTCCGGATGGTATCCCTGGCTGCCTCGTAATTTTCCGTGGTTATGGTACTCAGATGGTGTACCCCACGGTGAACATTCCCGTTCTCACGGTTATACAATTTGTCAATCGTTTCCAGAACAACCAGGGGTTTCTGGGTGGTTGCCCCATTGTCCAGATAAACAAGAGGTTTTCCATACACTTGTTGGTCCAGAATTGGAAAATCTTCTCTGATCTTGTAAACATTCAGCATTGTAACAGGTTTAATTTACTTATTTACTTATGATAATCGACAAGACAGGTATGGCAACGTGGTAGTTCTCCGTGCAATCTCTTATCTACCAATTCATGGATACGGTCCTGTAACGGATCGATCTTTATCTCACGGATCACTTCATGGGCAAAGGCATACATCAGCAGCATCCGGGCTTCATACTCATGGATTCCCCGTGAACGGAGATAGAACAGTGCTTCTTCATCCAATTGACCGACGGTAGCCCCGTGAGTACATTTCACATCATCGGCATAGATCTCCAGTTGCGGCTTGGTATTCATCTTCGCATGATCGGTAAGCAGTATATTCTTATTCACCTGAAAGGCTTCTGTTTTCTGGGCATGAGGACGAACCAGTATTTTCCCGTCAAAAGCACCGGTAGCTTCATCGTCGAGCACTCCCTTGTACAGTTGATTGCTAAAACAATGAGGTGCTGCATGATCGACAAAAACCGAATTATCTACGTGCTGCTTCCGGTCCATAAGGAAAAGACCGTAAGCCTGGTTCTCGGCTCCTTCTCCCTGCAGAATTACATGCAGGTTGTTACGGATCAACCCTCCGTGCAGGGAAATGGTATTGGTACGAACACGGCTGTTACGTTCCTGCCGGATAAACAGACTCGAGAGATCAGTCATGCTGTTATGTTCATTCTGCAGCTTGGTGATTTCCATCGCACTGTTTTCCCCAACAAATACTTCCATCAGACCATGTGAGATAAACTTTTGTTCCGAGAGAGCATGATCACAGATCAGCAAAGCAGCTTGTGCATCCTTTCCCAGAATAACCAGACTGCGATGCTGCACCATAATATCTTCGTCATCTTTCACGAGGTTGACCAGTTGCACGGGTTTATCCATCACCATGCCATCAGGAACATACATAAAAAAGCCATCTGTGGCCATCGCTCTGTTCAGAGCCACTAAACCGTCATTCACTGTATTGCTGAGGTTATCCAGATAAGCCTCAGCCAACTGAGGCACCTGTTTCAGAGCCTGCCGCAGTCCGCCCACCAATACTCCGCCGGGTAATTCCATGAGGGTCTCCTGTTCCTCGAAGAAAAAACCGTTCAGTACCGTGAACTCCAGGGTGTCCAGGGTAGGGATATCACACCGGAAAATCTCCTCCACCTTGAAGTTGCGATGGTGAGGATGCAGCAAGGGAACAAACGGCCTGTCCAGTAATTTACCGACAGCCGTATATCTGTATCTCTCATTCTTTCCTGCCGGGATCCCCAGCCGTTTAAAATCCTTCAGAGCTGTAGCACGTACCCGGTCCAGAACCGGATGTATATTTTTGCCGGTTCCGTCGTCAAACCTTTCCAGTATCCGTGTATCCGGATGTTTTGGTAATTTTTCTTCTACAACAATCATAGCGAACCGTTCAAACTGTTTTCATACTCTTCTTTCAGCCAGTCATATCCTTTTTCTTCCAGGTCGAAAGCCAGCTCCTTGCCGCCTGATTTTATGATCTTTCCTTTGTACAGGACATGTACATAATCCGGAACGATATAGTTCAGCAGCCGCTGGTAATGAGTAATCACAATGGTAGCATTGTCCGGTTTTTTCAGAGCATTGACTCCTTTGGCCACTGTACGCAAGGCATCAATATCCAGACCCGAGTCGGTCTCGTCGAGAATGGCCAGTTTGGGTTCCAGCATGGCCATTTGGAAAATCTCGTTTTTCTTTTTCTCACCGCCGGAAAATCCTTCATTGACCGAACGGTTGGTCAGTGCCGAATCAATGCCTACGAGCGTTTTCTTTTCGCGCATCAGTTTTAGAAAATCTGAAGGAGACATGGGCCCTTCTCCTTTGTATTTCCTTTGCTCGTTCATCGCTGCCCGCAGGAAGTTGACCATGCTCACCCCCGGTATCTCCACCGGATATTGAAAACTCAAAAAAATTCCTTTCAAGGCTCTTTCTTCCGGAGATAAAGCTGTCAGATCTTCCCTAAAATAGAGAATCTGTCCCTGGGTAATATTCACATAATCCCTTCCCACAACAGCAGAGGCTAACGTGCTTTTACCGGATCCGTTCGGTCCCATAATGGCGTGCACCTCTCCGGGATGCACCTCGAGGTTAATTCCCTTCAGGATATCTTTTTCATCGATCTCCGCGTGTAAATCTTTTATTGTCAACATACAACACTGTTTTTTATTTTCTTTATATCTTAAAGACAAAGACAGTTCCTCGTCTTTCCTTTTTCAGACCAGGCCGTGATCTGTTTTTGCAATATTATTCTTTCTTCCGCATTGTTTCTGCCTTGGTTTTTCACCCCACACTTCCTTCCAGACTTATTTGTAATAATTTCTGGGCTTCTACGGCAAACTCCATCGGCAGCTGGTTCAGCACCTCGCGGGCATAGCCGTTGACGATCATTCCGATAGCATCTTCAGTGGAAATGCCTCTTTGGTTACAGTAGAATAACTGATCTTCTCCGATCTTGGAGGTAGTGGCTTCATGTTCCACTACCGCCGATTTATTATCCACTTCCAGGTAAGGGAACGTATGTGCTCCGCATTGGTCGCCGATCAGCAGGGAATCACACTGGGAATAATTCCGGGCGTTTTCCGCTTTTTTCATCACTTTTACCAATCCCCGGTAACTGTTATTGCTGTTTCCGGCGGATATCCCTTTGGAAATGATGGTACTCCTGGTGTTTTTCCCGATATGGATCATCTTGGTTCCTGTGTCGGCCTGCTGATAGTTATTGGTTAACGCCACCGAGTAAAACTCAGCAATGGCGTTATCTCCTTTCAGGATGGTACTGGGATATTTCCATGTAATGGCCGACCCGGTCTCCACCTGCGTCCATGAAAGTTTTGAATTGTTGCCTTTGCAAATGCCTCTTTTGGTCACAAAATTATAGATGCCGCCCTTTCCTTCCTTGTTGCCGGGATACCAGTTTTGCACAGTGGAATATTTCACCTCTGCATCATCCATCACGATAATCTCCACGATGGCTGCATGCAACTGATTCTCATCCCGCATAGGAGCTGTACATCCTTCCAGGTAGCTTACATAGCTGTCTTCTTCCGCCACAATCAAAGTCCGCTCAAACTGACCGGTATCGGCCAGATTGATCCTGAAATAAGTGGATAATTCCATCGGACAGCGAATGCCTTTGGGGATATAGGCAAAAGACCCGTCTCCGAAAACAGCCGAGTTAAGGGCTGCAAAATAATTATCGCTATAGGGAACCACACTACCCAGGTATTTTTTTACCAGGTCGGGATAGTCCCGGATGGCGTCACTCATCGAACAGAAAATGATTCCTAATTCGGCCAGGGTCTCCTGAAAAGTGGTTTTTACCGACTGACTGTCGATTACGGCATCTACGGCCACTCCCGACAGTCTTTCCTGCTCTTCCAAAGGGATACCCAACTTATTAAAAGTATCTATCAGCTCCGGATCCAATTCGTCCAGACTTGCCGGACCTTCTTTCTTTTTCGGAGTTGCATAGTAAATAATATTCTGATAATCTATCTCAGGAATCTGCAGGTGAGCCCATTGCGGCATTACCATTTTCTGCCATTGGCGATAGGCTTTCAGCCGGAAATCAAGCATCCATTCGGGTTCCTGTTTCAATTTCCATATCTGCCGGATTACCTCTTCATTTAACCCTTTCGGCAAGGAATCCATCTCTATGTCGGAAACAAAACCATATTTGTATTCGTTTTCCGTTACATTCTTCAATATTTTATCCTGATCTTTTTCCATATCTTTGCCACGGAAGATGTTCTAAAACAACTTATTTGTATTTAATCTAATTAAGACTGCAAATATAGGGAATATTTAAATATCATTATTCTTATTTTTTAAAATAATTTTTTACGATAAATATAATATGCCATGCAATCAACATCCAATAAAAGTACGGATATCTCTGAATTTGGTGAATTCGGTCTGATTGCCCGTTTGACCGAAGGTTTCAGGATAAGCAACACCGAAACAAAAAAGGGTATAGGGGATGATGCGGCGGTTATTTCGCCCCGTAACCGACAGATGGTTGTTACCACGGACCTCCTGTTGGAAGGGGTCCATTTCAATCTGATGTACACCCCCTTGAAACACCTTGGGTACAAAGCCGTTGTGGTAAACCTGTCGGATGTGTATGCGATGAATGCCGAGCCCCGTCAGGTCACGGTCTCTATCGGGGTCTCCGAAAAATTTAAGGTGGAACATCTCGAGTCGTTGTACGAGGGTATCAAACTGGCCTGTGAACATTATGGCGTTGATCTTGTAGGTGGGGATACATCTGCCTCCTATACCGGTATGGTGATCAGTGTCACTGCCATCGGCAGGGCAGCCCGGGAAGAACTGGTGTACCGCAATGGCGCCAGCGAGCATGATGTGATCTGTGTGTCGGGAGACCTGGGGGGGGCTTACATGGGTTTGCAGATACTCAAACGGGAAAACAAACTGTTTCAGGAAAATGCCGGTTTTCAACCCGATCTGGCCCGTTATGAATATATTGTAGGCCGGCAATTAAAACCCGAAGCACGACGGGATATAATACAGCTTCTCAAGGAAAAGAGGATCCGACCCACCTCCATGATAGATGTTTCCGACGGTCTTTCTTCCGATCTTCTGCATCTGTGTCACAATTCAGACACCGGGTGCCGTATCTACCAGGACAAAATCCCGATAGATCAGGAGACCGCCTCTGCCGCCGAAGAGATGCAGATAGAACCGCTTGTTACAGCTCTGAATGGCGGAGAAGATTATGAACTGCTTTTTACAGTCTCAACCAAGGATATGGACAAGCTCACAGGTGTTTCGCAGATCAGGCCCATCGGTTTTATGACCCGTAAAACAGAAGGCCGGCGCATGGTTACCAATGCCGGCGCCGAAGTAGATCTGCAGGCCCAGGGATGGAACGCTTTCGGAAAGATAAATGGCAAAGGTTAAAAAAATAAACCGATTATACTCCGCTTCGTATGATTCCCCGCTTTGAGTTACGGATGAAACCGAGGATCTCGTCCCTTTCCGCAGAGGGCTCATATTCTTTTTCTATGGATTCAAGCGCCTGGGATACGGTTAATCCTTTCAGATAGATGGTACGGTAAATATCAAGGATTTCATTGATTTTTTCGACAGGAAAACCGCGCCGGCGGAGGCCTACAGAATTAATCCCCATATAACTGAGCGGATCGCGGTCGGCTTTGACGAAAGGGGGTACATCTTTTCTCACCTTGGCTCCGCCACCCACCATCACATGGGCACCGATGTGGACAAACTGATGTACCAGGGTTCCTCCGGCCAGAATAGCCCAGTCGTGCACTTTCACCTCTCCGGCCAGGGAAGCATTGTTCACCAGGATACAATGGCTTCCTACCTCACAGTCATGGGCAATATGCACGTAGGCCATCAGCAAGGTGTAGTTGCCCACAACGGTTTTCCAGGTTGCCTTGGTGCCACGGTTTATTGTAACAAACTCGCGTACGGTTGTATTATCTCCTATCTCCACCGTAGTGTTTTCGCCCTCAAACTTCAGATCCTGAGGAATAGCTCCAATCACGGCTCCCGGAAAAATACGACAGTTTTTCCCGATACGTGTCCCTTCCATGATGGTCACATTGGGTCCGATCCAGGTACCTTCCCCTATTTGAACATTATCGGCGACTGAACTGAAAGGCCCAATGGAAACATTCTTCCCAATAACAGCATTGGGGTGAATATCCGAAAGCTTATTTTTCATCTCCGTATTTTTTATATATCTGAGCCGTAAGCTCTCCTTCTGCCACCAGCTTATTTCCCACAAAAGCCTGGGCAAAAACGGTGATAATGCCATGTCGAATAGGTCCGGCCATAACTACTTTTGCAATAAGCGTATCGCCCGGTACTACCTTGTGTTTAAATTTTACCTTATCAATTTTTAAAAACAAAGTTCCATAATTTTCAGGATGCGGGACGGTATTCAAT
>JAGGWN010000046.1 GCA_021157415.1 Bacteroidales bacterium
TCAAAATGATAAGTGTTTATAACCGATAGTTTCAGACTGTCCCATATAGCACGGAACACCGTGTTGCGGGCACTCCAGAAAAGGGTGGATTTTCCCCGGATATTGACCCAGAGAATCCCCGAATAGGTGTTCGCTGTGTGCGGTATATTATCACGTACGGAATAACTGAAAAGGATAGAGTCTTTTCCGGCATCCAGGACCAGTACACTGTAACGCTCTTCGACGGCAACATATTTCTTGTCCGGTGAAAAGACGATATCCAACGCATGATTTTCCAGAGTAGAATCCCCGAAAATGATCATCTTCCCGGCCGGTTTTAAGACTTTGTTGTAGGGCATATTGATGCCGGAGGTATCCGGTTTGTTTTTTTTGCCGGAACCACAGCCGTAAAAAATAATCAGAGAGATGGCAATGAGCAGGGAGGGGAAAAGATGGTATTTGTAGAATTTGTAAAAATTGAAAGATCTCATGTTTTTGAAAGTTATGTTTTCAAAGATCAAAAAAACGAAATATTTTGTACAAATGTTCAACCCAAGGGATAATTCTTTATATTTATTGATTATTTTTTCTGCAAAAAATATTTTGATGAAGAAAAGATATCGTGAGTTGATCTATCTTGTCAGAACTTCGGATACGGCGTTTCTTTTGTTTTTTGCTGTATTGGCCGGTATTGGTTCCGGTTATGGGGCTGTTGTTTTCCGGTGGCTCATTCATGAATTTACGGTCATGTTTTTTTCCGGTGGCAAGAGCCTCCTGTCCTCCCTAAGTTCGTATTACATTGTTCTTATCCCGGCGGCAGGAGGATTGATTGTTGGTTTTCTGGTTTATTAC
The DNA here is from genome assembly GCA_021157415.1 of Bacteroidales bacterium. Classification (GTDB taxonomy): domain Bacteria; phylum Bacteroidota; class Bacteroidia; order Bacteroidales; family VadinHA17; genus DRPN01. The sequence continues at coordinate 832 of JAGGWN010000046.1, forward strand.
CTGGCGCCTGAAACCAAGGGACATGGTGTCCCTGAAGTGATGTATGCTGTGGATCGGGAGGGGGGACGGATCCGTGTCCGGGTAGCTGTGATCAAGGCGCTGGCATCGTCGGTATGTATCGGTTCGGGGGGCTCTGTCGGCCGGGAAGGACCTATTGTTCAGATAGGCAGTTCACTGGGGTCTTCTTTGGGACAAATGTTTCATCTTTCCAGAGAAAAAGTTAGAATACTGGTTGCCTGCGGTGCCGGCGGGGGTATTGCCGCTACCTTTAATGCACCCCTGGCCGGAATTTTCTTTGCCCTGGAGATCATATTACGTAGCTATGCACCCCGCCATCTTTCTTCGGTGGTACTGGCTTCTGTATTGGCCACCGTTGTTTCAAGAAAGTACCTGGGGAATAACCCTGCCTTTGTAGTCCCCGCCTATCAGATGAACAGCCCATGGGAGATCCTGTTTTATCTGGTCTTTGGCCTTCTGGCGGCGGTTATGGCTTATCTATTTATTGTTACGCTATATAAATCGGAAGATATTTTTGACCGCCTACCGGTGCCGGGATTCGTAAAACCGGCCATCGGGGGATTGATTATCGGCGTGATCGGTTTGTATTATCCCCAGATTTTCGGGGTAGGATATAAGTCTATCGAGCTGGCGCTCTATGGCAAGGTTACCGCCTTGCTGGCGTTGATTCTGGTCTTTGCCAAATTGCTGGCGACTTCCGTAGCCCTGGGGTCGGGCGGTTCGGGGGGAATCTTTGCTCCTTCATTATTTATAGGCTCTATGCTGGGGGTGGTATTCAGTAAGGTTACTATGATCCTGTTCCCCGCAATAGCCATTAATCCCGGTGCGAGTGCTATGATCGGTATGGCGGCAGTCTTTGCCGGAGCTGCTCAGGCCCCCATTTCTGCTATTCTGATCCTGTTTGAAATGACCGGTGATTATAAAATCATACTGCCCCTGATGACTGCGGTGGTGATCTCCACCCTTGTGTTGCGCAAATGGTCACGTGAATCGATCTACACGAAGAAACTGGCTCGCCGTGGTATCGACACCGCTCAGGGACCGCAACCCGACCTGCTGGAGATTATCCAGGTGTCTGAAGCCATGTCCCGCGATGTGATCACATTGCATGACGACCAGAGCATACGAGAGGCCGGCCTGACCATCAAGAAAACACGTCACCGCGGTTTCCCCGTCCTCGACAGGGAGGGTAATCTCACAGGCATAGTCACCCACAAAGATATCAACAAAGCCCTCGCCGCCGGCAAAGCGGACCACCCCGTGCGCGAGATCATGACCACCGACCTGGTGGTCTCTTACCCCGACGAGTGCCTCAGAAAAGCCCTGGAAAAACTGGGTTCCAGAAATATCGGCCGAGCCCCTGTTGTTGATCCCAAAAACCCGGGAAGAATCGTTGGACTGGTTACCCGCAAGAATATCCTGAAAGCTATACACAACTACCTGAAGCATAGTAATCCTTGAGAAGAGAAGAGAATGGAGAAGGGTTAGGTGAGAGAAGGAGGAATTCCGCAAAACAGCAAATCCGGATTGGCGGATTCAAGGCAGGAAGCGTGAGACAGGAAGAACAGGGACTATTTAAAGAGTTCCTGCAATCTCTTTAGGGAAGCCTGATTGCCGGATGTGAAGATAGAAGCCTTGATAAGCTCTTTTTCACGGGCCGTAAGATGCCAGCTTAAAGATATGCGGTTACTACGCTCGTCCAGGTTCAGGTTCACGAAATCAAAATCCACATCAAACATTGAACGTATAGGGTGGATCATTACCTGGCCGTTAAGTTGCTGAATGTTGAAGAAATCTTCATAAAGGTTTTCGAAGGGGGCCAGCAAATCATTGGGGCTGGTGCTTATGGGTTTGTTTTTTTTATCGATTCCTATACTGATAAAAACAACTCCGCTGGTATTTTGGTTGATCCAGTTTCGGAAGACATACAGGAAACGGAGGCTGGCCAGATAGCCGAAGTTGTCGCGGAGACCTGCATCCGTAACGTTAAGAGGAGGTTTCCCGGGCAGTGTAGCCACCGGGGTGATAAAAGGATAACTGGCATTCAGGCGGAGGGCCGAGGTGAAACGTAGTTGATCTGCTTCTGCATATTGATAGGCACGGAGAAACTCAATCATGGAAGGAGTTTCTTTCAGCACCGGCCGGTCGCACATATAGGATGTATGAATCGGGGAAATGAGTAGTTGTCTTCCGTCATTGATCGTTGTGGGCGTGAGAAACATCAGCGGGATCAGTGCTTCTTCCTCCGGCTTGCGGTAGGCGGAGAGTGGTTTATTAAGGATGTAACCGGTGTTCTTATTGAATTTATGTTCCAGGGCCCAGCCCCGGTCACGGCGATAAATCTGATGATTGTATTCAAAGGTCTGGAATGTTATAAACCAGTCCTTCAGAGCCAGATGCAACACCATGGGGTTCAGCATGTCACGCGACAGATCCTGAAAGCGTGCAGTGAGCGAATCAGCTCCTGTATATCCCTGTTGTTTTCGCAGATAAAGCTCTCTGAGATAAGCGGCGCCGAACATCCCTCCTGAAGCGCCGGTAAGCAGTTCTACATGCGGCAGTAGATGGTGATGCATTAAACTATCGGCAAAGGCAACGGAATAATAGCTCCACAAAGCGGCCTTCAGACCCCCGCCGCAATGATTGATGATAACCAGGCGAGGTTGTCTCTCCCCGCTTTTTCTTACCTTCTCTTTCCACCGGTCAAGGATCGCCAGCGTATTGCGATAGTCTTGCTGTGCCAGACCGGGGTCGGGGGACAAGGATAAATGCTTATCTGATGATGAGGTGTTGTAAACCAGACCGTATGCCTGACCTTCCCGGTGTACGATAATGCCACTGTTGATAATGTAAAACAGAAGAATCAACAAAGCCAAAAAGATCCATAAAGCATATTCTTTGAAAAAAACATAAAACAAGTCATACAGCAACAAAGCCATACCGGACATCAGCATAAGACTGGCAGCGGCAGGAATGGCAAATAAGGGCTTGTTGATATATAAACCGATAATGGCCAGAGAAAACAATAAAAGAAAAGCAAATACCACCGCAAAGGAACGATTGCGGTTCAATATCTGTTGGGCGCGGGCCGGTTGCAGGGTTATTCGCATAGGAGCACGCCGGATATGAAAAGGCGTAAATAAATACAGCCCGATCCTGGTATTTCCAATGTTATGAACAGGCGCTTTGGCCGCTTTCCAAAGCAGGTCTTTTTGCAGAATACGCTGCAGGGGCCTAGTGAGTTTCCATTGCCCCAGTTTGCCTTTACTTAAGGAAATCAAATTCTCCATGCTGCGGTTCATAATACGGAAATAGGCAAAGGTGAGCATGTAGAAAATGACGATCCCGGTTAAAAAAGACACAATGTTGATCAGAATGTTAGAAAATGATAAGAGCAGGTAATCGTGTTGATAACGTACACTGAAAATCAAATAAGTGATGATAAAACCGACAGGGATGATGAAATTATTGAGGGAAAAACGAAGGAAAGGTCTGCTAAAGGTTGCAATGACCGGAAACTGGTATGCATTGGTAATATAGGATGATATATGATAGGTCATGATAAAAATACCGGTGGTGAAGCCCAGGATCAGAAAAGAAAGAAAATTTACATGTTCCAGATACTCAGGTTCCAGGAATAAAGTATATACCCCGTAACGGTATCCGGCTCCTTTGGTGATGAACAAAAAAAGTAAAAGCCAAAACAGTACCAGCATGTGATTCCTCCGGAAAGTCTCAAAAAATAACTGTGCCGGAAAAAAGAAGTAGATGTCTTTGAATATTTTCTTTACAGACTTCATCATGAATCTTTACAGGACCAAAGATATATGAAATATATAAAAATTTAGGTTCCAAAGAATGAAATGGCAATAGTTGATACATTTATGTTTTGTACTCAATGCGTCAGGGGACGGACAATTCGCCGGTAGGCGGACAAGGGAGAGGGGAACTCCCCGCCGCTGGCGGCGAACATATTACTGAACTACCCCGGGGCAGCCCCAGGTATCACTAGGAATTTTTTTTCATACCCGGTGGGCCGGGGAGATTCATTATCATTATCATTTTAAAAAAGATATCGATTATATGAAGAATATAATAAAAATAAGATATAATAAAATGGATTATCCATGTTTTTGCTTAAAGAGATTAAATATTTCAGCTACCTGAAATCCGGATTATTTGAAAAAAAAATAACATCTGAATCGAATTTTGTTAAATTTGTGGCTCGTATTTAACGGCAATGACAATAATTAAAATAAAATTCAAAAAACAGGAGGAAAATAAATGAAAATTAAATCAGTAATTGCACAGGAAGTATTGGACTCACGGGGTAACCCCACCGTAGAAGTCGAAATAACGCTTGAAAACGGTATAACGGATCGTGCCATTGTTCCTTCCGGGGCTTCAACCGGCGAGAAAGAGGCTGTAGAGTTGCGTGATGGCGACAAGAACCGTTACGGAGGTAAAGGCGTTTTGAAAGCCGTAGCCAATGTAAACGACATCATTGCGCCGGCTGTTACAGGCATGGATGTTACCCGTCAGCGGGATTTGGATTATGCCATGATTGAGCTGGATGGCACTCCCAACAAAGCCAAACTGGGCGCCAACGCCATCCTCGGTGTTTCCCTGGCTGCCGCTCATGTAGCTGCCAAAGCACTTGGAATGTCTCTCTATCGTTATATCGGTGGTGTAAATGCTTCGCTTTTACCGGTACCTTGTATGAATGTGATCAACGGAGGTGTTCACGCGCAGAACAGCGTGGATTTTCAGGAATTCATGATTGCACCCCATCATGCACCCGATTTTGCTACGTCCATACGCATGGGGGTTGAGACTTTTCATTCCCTGAAGAATGTGTTGAAAGATCGGGGCTATAATACCGGTGTAGGGGATGAAGGAGGATATGCTCCCAACCTGAAATCCAACGAAGAAGCTGTTGAAGTGATCATAAAGGCTATCGAACAGGCTGGTTATAAACCCGGAGAAGATATTTCCATCTGTCTCGACCCGGCCACCAGTGAGATGTGGAAAGACGGAAAATATGTATTCTTTAAGTCAGATCAGTCGGTCAAGACCTCTGCTGAGATGGTGGAGATCTGGAAAGACTGGGTATCTAAATATCCGATTGTTCTTCTGGAAGACGGCATGGCTGAAAACGACTGGGAAGGATGGCAGATCCTTACCCGTGAGCTGGGGAGCAAGATCGAGCTGGTGGGCGATGATCTGCTGTGCACCAATAAAAAACTCCTGCAAAAAGCCATTGACGAAGATGCTGCCAATGCCATCCTGATCAAGCTGAATCAGATCGGGACACTCAGCGAAACGCTGGAGACCATCGAGTTGGCCGGGAAAAACAACTATAACTGCTTCGTATCTCACCGGTCGGGCGAAACCGAAGACACTACAATTGCCGACCTGACCGTGGCTATAAGTGCCGGTCACCTGAAAACAGGCTCCGGATGCAGGAGCGAAAGAATCGCCAAATTCAACCAACTGTTGCGTATAGAACGTGAACTGGGCAACGCAGCCCGTTTTGCCGGATTGAAGGCTTTTAAAAACGTTTAACCTTCAATATATGAAATGGAAAAGCATCCTGCGGGATGCTTTTTTTTGGCTACCCATGATATCTGTCCTTTGAATTTCCAGATAGAAATATTATTTTTATTTTTTTGAAATTATTTGCTATTACAGTCAAATATTCAAAACTATGACACCGGAAAAATTTATACGGTCACTTTTAAAAGATGCTGAAATTACTGTCGCTGGAGATAAACCCTGGGACATTCAGGTTCATGATCAGCGCATGTATAAACGTGTTCTCAATGGAGGTATGCTGGCAGTGGGTGAATCATATATGGATGGCTGGTGGGACACACCGTCCCTGGATGAATTCATCAACAGGGTGCTCCGGGCGAAATTGGACCGTAAAATCAAAGGGGATTGGAAAACCATACTGTTCCTGCTGAGAAGTAAAATGTTTAATATGCAAACCAGAGGCCGGTCCCGGAAAGTGGGAGAGGAGCATTATGACCTGGGAAATGATTTGTACCGGAGAATGCTGGATAAAAGGATGAACTATACCTGTGCCTACTGGAAAAATGCAAAGACCCTGGATGAGGCCCAGGAAGCCAAGCTCGATCTGGTGTGCAGGAAGACTGAATTGAAGCCTGGCATGAAAGTGCTGGAACTGGGCTGTGGCTGGGGAAGCTTTGCCAAATATGCTGCCGAAAAGTACGGGGTGCATGTTACGGCTTATAACATCAGTGAAGAACAGGTAAAACTGGCCCGCGAACTGACCCGGGGACTGGAGGTCGAAATCCTGCAGAAAGATTACCGGGAGGCGGAGGGAAAGTATGATGCCGTTATTTCCATAGGCATCATGGAGCATGTGGGTTATAAAAATTATCATACCTATATGGAAATAACCGACCGTTGCCTGAAAGAAGACGGGGTGGCCCTGATACATACCATCGGCGGGAATATAAGTACAACCCACACCAATCCGTGGACCGACAAATATATTTTCCCCAATGGGATGTTGCCCTCGGTGGCTCAACTGTCGGAAGCCATGGAAGGACTGTTTGTTATTGAAGATCTGCATAATTTCGGTCCCGATTATGACAAAACCCTGATGGCTTGGTTCGGGAATTTCGACAAATCCTGGCCCGAGCTGAAGGATAAATACGGGGAACGCTTTTACCGAATGTGGAAATTCTATCTGCTGAGTGCTGCCGGAGGGTTTCGTTCCCGTTCCAACCAGTTGTGGCAAATCGTGATGACCAGGCCCGGACGACAACAACCTCCGAGAATATGCTGATCCTGACACGGAAATCATGACGGAAACAGAAACCCTGATCATCGGTGCCGGACCTGCCGGAGCAGCCTGTGCCGGAGAACTGAAAAAACAACAACGGGATTTTATCCTGCTGGATAAGCAGTCCTTTCCTAGGAATAAGGTCTGTGCCGGCTGGGTCACTCCCGCCGTTTTCAAGGCTCTGTCGCTCGATCCCAAAGACTATCCGTATGGCCTCAGGGAGTTTCATGAATTCATCATTCATCTGAAAAAAAGGGATTATTCCCTGAAAGTGAAGCAGTATGCTATCCGGAGGATTGAGTTTGACCGGTTTCTGCTGGAATATTTCGGATTAGAACCGGTATTGCATGAAGTGAAGAAGATCGAATACAGCGGGGAATCTTTTATTGTTGACGGAACCTTTCGTGCCCGATATCTGGTCGGAGCCGGGGGATCTTATTGCCCGGTGGCAAAATATTTTATTCGTGAAGATACAGGGACAGATAGGCACAGGACGGTGGTGGCTGTGGAGGATGAATTCTCTTATCCTATAGAGGAGGATCACTGCCATCTGTGGTTTCAGCAGGAAGGTTTACCCGGATATGCCTGGTATGTCCCCAAAGCCGGAAATATTGTAAATGCAGGTATCGGGGGATATGCCGAAACCATGAAAAAAACCGGAGAAAATATTAATGATAAATGGAAGTGGTTGACGGCAAAACTGGAAAGACAGGGAATGGTGAAAGGGCATGTATGGCATGAAATGGGATACACGTACCGGGTGCGGGCCAAGCATCCGGTGTTGCAAAAGGGAAATGTGATATTTATCGGGGATGCTGCCGGCCTGGCGACCCGTGATATGGGTGAAGGAATCGGCCCGGCTATAGAAAGCGGTATGGCCGCTGCACAGGCTATTGCCACAGGAAAACGCTTGTCGGCACATTCTGTGAGGAAAAACAGCTTTTCTCACCTGAAAGTGCTGCAACAACTCTTGTGGCAACGAATCCTGTAACACGGATCAACTACTGAAGTGTAAAACCCAAATTCCGTAAAGAAAAGCTTTTGGGTTTTCTATTGCGGACATTGGGATAATCTGTTGGAATCTTGTCTCCTATAGAGGATTCCGGAGATTTTAAGAAACGTCATTTAAGCAAAGGCACCAGTTGTTTACCCAACCGTTCATACCCTTCGGCATTGGGATGCAGTCCGTCTTTTATAAAAGCTGCCGGATTGATGCTTCCGTTATCATCCAACAAAACTGAACCAATATCCGCATAGTGTACATTAAAATCCCCGGCTAACCGGGCTATTTGTAAATTTAATAAACTGATACGCTTTTCCATATTTCTACGGGGCAGGATACCCAGTACCAGTACATCTGCTTTGGGTTGATGAAGCCGTATGTCGCGTATCAGCAAGGAAAGACCGGCAAGTACTTCTTTATCATTGTTTAGATGCAGGTTGTTGGTGCCTATGAGCAAAATCACTTGTCTGGCATCGTAACCGTCCAGTTCATCATGGTTAACACGCCACAATACATTTTCGATACGGTCCCAGCCAAATCCCATGTTTTTCACTCTTTTGGAGGAGAGGTACTTATCCCATGATTCAGAACCACGCTGGAAATGGCAGCCCTGCACTCCTCCCCAATAGTGGATAATGGAATTTCCCAGAAAAACAATACGGGGCGGGTTGTCCCGGTTCTCCTTCAGAATCTTCTGATGACGTTTCTCCCAGTCATAGTTTTCCGGCTCGCGGTATTGTGTTACCGGCATGGTTGTGCCCAGTATTCCTTTGGGTTCCTGCAGAATGGTACGTATGGTCTTTTCGTAAGCATTGGCATAGTGTAGCATACCGGCATCCGAACCATGTGTGCCGTCAACCATGGTGTTAATATTTTGTGCTATCTCTTCTCTGGTAAGAAGAAACAGGTTTTGCTTTCCCATGGTTTTCAATTTAGCAAAGGTTTTTTCCATTACCTTATTAATATCGGCATAACTCTTTTCTCTTTCCGGCTGTATTATTCCGTCGGAATAACCATCGTGTTCAACCAAAAGGATAGGGGTTTGGGGATGTTCGGACTGTAAGGCTGCCACCGAAGCAATGATCCTTTCCCTGACCTGCTCGTTTGAAAAGCGGGGAGCTATCATATTGGGCAGGCAGTCGAGCACGTAAAGCTTCGCATCTATCTCCGTGAGAAGGTCGAGAAGTTCTTTTTCCAGCATTCCGTTGCCGGAAAAGCTCAGGTTAATGACCGGCCTGTCGAGGGTTCTTTCCAGCAGATTGCTCCAGGCCATTCCGGGTCGCGAGGCGCAAGCACCCTGAGCGATGGAAGTGCCATAGACTACGATGGGTTTTTCGGGACGTACCGGCAAAGGCTCAAACAGGGTTGTGTCCGGCACACCGATCTCCAGCCATTTCACATGGTTGTACAGAGGCAGGTACAGGCGATATTCGCGCCCCATTGTATGATACAGGTCATTGGGTCTGATGCCGGAAAAGGTATATACGATAGTGTCCCGGTTCCGGAAATCCCAGCGTCCTTTGACCCACATCCAGCGACCCTGGCTGTCTTTGGCATACATATCCACCCCGCTGACTCCGGTGGCAGACATGTGGGGCAGGGCCAGGTTGCCGCTGACCCCGTAACGCACAACAATCCGGGAAGCATTGCTGTGGAAACGAAGTGCCAGGCCTGCTGCATCCTTTGAGAGACCCCATACGGGTTTCCGTACTTTTTCCTTTGCACGTAATGGCAGACGGTCATAGAACCTTTCCGTTTCCCCGGGCCATGCCTGACCCTCAAGAACGGAAAAATCAGCTTTCTCCGGATTCCACCAGACCAGTTGCGACTGGGCCGGGAGAGAAAACAGAAGCGAAAAAAGAAACAAAAGGATTTTCATGTTATCTTTAGGTTTTTGAATATGATAAAGCGATGACAAGATAATGCAGATTGATCACATCAAGGCTTTATCGTATTATTTTATCATTATTTATTCTCCAATTATTTTCACCAGTACCCTTTTTCTCCGCATGCCGTCAAATTCTCCGTAAAACACTTGTTCCCAGGGGCCGAAGTCCATCTTCCCGTCAGTGATGGCAATGACCACTTCGCGTCCCATGAGGGTTCGTTTGATGTGGGCGTCGGCATTGTCTTCGAAGCCGTTATGCCTGTATTGCGAATACGGTTTTTCGGGAGCCAGTTTTTCCAGCCACACTTCAAAGTCGTGATGTAGTCCCGGCTCATCATCGTTGATAAAAACGCTGGCGGTGATGTGCATGGCATTGCAGAGCAACAATCCCTCCTTGACCCCGCTTTCACGCAAGCATTCATTCAGTTGCGGGGTGATATTGATGAATTCCCGCCGTTTGCTGGTCTGAAACCAAAGTTCTTTTTTGTAACTTTTCATCAGTATAAACTTTTTATTTTTTATTTAACCAATCCTAAATCCTTTTTGATTGCTTCGATTTTTTCCTTCAGTTCTTTATCTGTTTTGTTAAAATCCTCCGGTGTTTCCAGTTTCCGTTTTACGCTGAAATAAAATTTTATTTTGGGTTCGGTGCCTGAGGGTCGCATGGAGACCTTACTTCCGTCATGGGTGATAAACTGCAGCACATTGGACTTAGGAAGTGTAATATGATACCGCAGGTCTGAGATGAGGTCTATGGTCTGTTGTTTCAGATAATCATGGATCAGCATCACATTGGCACCGTTGATTGTTTCCGGAAAGTTGTGTCTGAACCGGTCCATCATCGCCTGAATTTCTTCGGCACCTTTCTTTCCTTTCCTGACAATGTTAAGCAGGTCCTCTTTGTAGAAGCTGAACTGCATGTAGATATCCTTCAGCAGGTCGAGGAGGCTCTTGCCCTGTTCGCGGGCCCAGGCGGCTGTCTCGGCCATCATCACGGCCGTACTGACAGCATCCTTGTCGCGAACGAAGTCGCCGATCATAAAACCGTAGCTCTCCTCTCCTCCGCCGATGAAGGTCATCTTCTTCTCGTTACGACGGATGATGTCGGCAATCCATTTGAAGCCGGTGAGCACATCGTAGTATTTCACCCCGAAATATTTGGCAATGTCACCGATCAGATCGGTGGTGACGATGGTCTTGACAATATACTCTTTTCCTGTGAGTTTTTTCTTCTCTTTCCAGCGGGTGAGGAGGTAGTAGGTAAGCAGTGTGGCGGTCTGGTTCCCGTTGAGGAGGCGCATCTCTCCTTTGTCGTCACGTACGGCGATGCCGAGGCGGTCGCCATCGGGGTCGGAAGCCATCACCAGCTCGGCGCCGGTCTCGTCAGCCCTTTTCAGGGCCATCTCCAGGGCGGCATGTTCTTCGGGGTTGGGCGACACCACTGTGGGAAAGTTTCCGTCCACCACATCCTGCTCCGGCACATGGATGATGTTCGTGAAGCCATAGCGTTCCAGAGCCGTGGGCACCATCTTCACGCCGGTACCGTGGATAGGGGTATAAACGATCTTCAGGTCGTGGTGACGCTTCACCGCCTCCGGCGTGAGGGAAAGGGCGGTGACCGCCTGCAGGTAAGCCTCGTCGACCTCTTTACCAATGATCTTTATTTTCTCTTCCGGTCCGTCGAACTTCACCTGGGAGGGGTCTTTGATCCGGGCCACCTCCCCGATGATCGCTTTGTCGTGGGGCGGGATCACCTGGGCCCCGTCCTCCCAATAAGCTTTGTAACCGTTATAATCTTTGGGGTTGTGCGAGGCGGTAATCATCACCCCGCTCTGACAGTGCAGATACCGGATGGCAAATGAGAGCTCCGGGGTGGGCCGCAGGTCTTCAAAAAGATATACCTCGAATCCGTTGCCGGCGAAGATGCCGGCGACGGTCTCGGCAAACAAACGGCTGTTGTTCCGGCAGTCGTGTGAGATAACCACACTGATCCTGTCCCTGGCGGCAAACTGCTTTTTCAGATAGTTGGCCAGCCCCTGCGTGGCCATGCCTACCGTGTAGATGTTCATCCGGTTGGTGCCGGCACCCATGATGCCACGCAACCCTCCCGTGCCGAACTCGAGATTTTTGTAAAAAGCATCTATCAGTCCCTCAGGGTCTTCTCTCATCATCTTACGGATCTCTTCCTTGGTGTGTTCGTTATAATTACCGTCAAGCCACTCCTGAGCCCTGACTTTTACCTGTGCCAGTAAATTATTGTCTTCCATTATGATTAGATTTTAAATGATTCAAACATTTGTATAAACTATCTCTCCAGTACGGGATTAGGATCCCGTAACTCCTTTTGATCTTTTCTTTGGCCAACACACTGTAAAACGGACGGGGAGCAGGACGTACAAATTGCCCGGAAGTGACAGGACGGATGGTGGTTGTCAGCCCTTGAGAAAGGATGATATCCCGGGCAAAATCATACCAGCTGCATATTCCTTCGTTGGAAAAATGATAAATCCCGGCCTGGAAATCCCGCGCATGCTCTTCTATATTTTGAATGATCTGCAGAATGGCCGTCGCAAGATCGCCGGCGTAAGTGGGTGTGCCAATCTGATCATAGACCACATCCAGGGTGTCTCTTTCCGTTGCCAGCCTCAGAATAGTTTTGACAAAATTACTGCCCGTTTCCGAATAAAGCCAGGAGGTACGGATGATCATAGACTGGGGATAACCCAATACGATCTGTTCTCCTTCATATTTGCTTTTGCCATACACCGACCGCGGATCGGGAGCGTCTTCTTCGCGGTAAGGACGGTATGCCCTGCCGCTAAAAACATAATCAGTGGAGATGTGTATCAAACGGAAAGGATGTTCGGAGGCCGCATCCAGAATGTTTTTCAGAACATCGGCATTGATCCGGTAGGCCCCTTCCGGATCTTCTTCTGCCTGGTCTACCCGGGTGTAAGCAGCACAATTGATCACCCAGTCCGGTGTATGTGTATTGATAAAAGTAGTGAGCGACATCTTATCGGTAAGATCCAGTGGCATTATTTCATCGTCAGATTGTACATCCGTAAAGAGAAAATCCAACCCTTTAAACTCTTTCGAATATTCCCGGAGAGCTGTTCCCAGTTGTCCGTATGCTCCTGTTATCAAAATCTTTTTCATATTCATTGCTTAGGTACACAAATGTAATGAAAGTTAAGTGAAATGGAAAGAATATAATATAGAATAGGGACTGAAATCAGATTCTTCTCAGTAAAAAAAACAAAATTCTCATTACCATTTCCAGGTTGTCAATCATGAAGTTCAGGGCTGATATGTGCAGGCTCTCTTGCGATTGTCTCCTGGTAAACCGTTCGTCAATCATCATACACCGATAGTCACATCTGAAAGTTTATTTCAGCTTGGTTGAACACAGGATGTTCTTTATCTTTTTCCGATACGATAACTTTCTCCGGCGGGATCTGCCAGTCTATTTCCAGGTATGTATCATCGTATCGGATGCCTCTCTCGGTTTCGGGATGATAGTACTCGTCACATTTATAAAAAACGATGGCTTCCTTGCTCAAGACCGAGAAACCATGGGCGAATCCTTTGGGTATAAGTAGTTGAAGAAAATTATCATCAGACAAGATAAGGCTTTTCCATTTACCGAAGGTAGGACTGTTTTTTCGAAGATCGACCGCGATATCCAGGATTCTTCCCGAGACGACACGGACCAGTTTGGTTTGGGCAAAAGGCTCCAGTTGATAATGAAGACCCCGCACCACGCCATAGGAGGATTTGGATTGGTTATCCTGCACCCAGGTATAATGAAGTCCTTGTTGCCGTAATTCCCGGTCGTTATAGCTTTCGAAAAAATAACCCCGGTCATCGGCATATACCCGGGGTTTGAGTATATATAATCCTTCCAGTTCGGTGCGTTCGATGTCCATATTCTTAAAAGTCGAAAGTTTTGAGTTTGTTTTCCAGAATATTGAAAAGATATTGTCCGTAGTGTGAATTGCGAATGGGTTGGGCAATTTTTTCAAGTTGTTCCCGGGAGATATATCCCCGTTTGTAAGCGATCTCTTCGATACAGGATGCTTTCAGTCCCTGCCGGTGTTCGAGAGTAGCGATGAAGTTGGCTGCCTGTAGCAGACTGTCCGGTGTGCCTGTGTCGAGCCAGGCCATGCCACGGCCTAAAATACGCACGTTCAGCGTCCCTTCTTCCAGATAGGTCTGCATCAGATCGGTGATTTCCAACTCCCCGCGAGGGGAAGGTTTCAGTGTCTCAGCCCTGGCGGCTACTGTGTGGTCGAAGAAATAAAGGCCGGTCAGGGCGTAGTTGGAGCGGGGATGTTCAGGCTTTTCCTCTATGTGCAGTGCTTGTCCCTTTTCGTCAAATTCCACCACACCGTACCGTTGCGGGTCGTTAACATAATAGGCAAAAACCACAGCCCCTTCTTTCAGGGAGGAGCCTGTTTCCAGCAGCAGACTCCCGAAGCCGTGTCCGTAAAAGATATTGTCTCCTAAAACCATAGCCACCGGATCATCCCCGGCAAAGTCTTTTCCGATGATAAAGGCCTGGGCCAGCCCTTCGGGTTTGGGCTGTTCGGCATAGTTGATCCGCAGACCTATGCGGCTGCCGTCTTCCAGAAGATTTCTATATAAAGGGAGATCGCGTGGTGTGGAGATGATCAGAAGATCGCGTATGCCTGCCAGCATTAGCACCGAAAGAGGATAATAGATCATGGGTTTGTCATAAACCGGGATGATCTGTTTGGAGATGCTTTGGGTGACCGGATAAAGACGGGTTCCCGAACCACCGGCGAGAATAATGCCTTTCATGGTTTTATGATTTTTCTGAAATAATCAATGGTATGTCTCAATCCTTCATCCAGCGGAATAACAGGGCTCCATTTCAGCTCCTTCTGTGCCAGGGTGATATCCGGCTGGCGCTGCATAGGATCATCTTCCGGCAGAGACTTGTAGATGACCTCGGAACGGGATTCCGGAATGAGCATCAGCACTTTTTCTGCCAGCTCACGGATGGTGAACTCTCCGGGGTTGCCGATATTAACAGGTCCCGTAAAATTATCCCCGGTATTCATCAACCGGATCAGGCCTTCCACCAGGTCGGAAATGTATTGAAAGCTACGGGTCTGTGATCCGTCTCCGTAAATGGTTATGGGCTCGTTCTTCAGCGCCTGGACAATGAAGTTGGAAATGACCCGTCCGTCGTTGGGCATCATGCGTGGTCCGTACGTGTTAAAGATACGGGCGATCTTGATTTTTACATGATTCTGACGGTGATAGTTGACGAACAAAGTTTCGGCAGCTCTTTTCCCCTCATCATAACAGGCTCTTAATCCGATCGGGTTAACATTTCCCCAGTAATCTTCGGTTTGCGGGTGCACCTTGGGATCACCGTACACCTCACTGGTGGAAGCCTGCAGGATCCTGGCCTTGACGCGTTTGGCCAACCCCAGCATGTTGATGGCTCCCATCACGGAGGTCTTGACGGTTTTGATGGGATTGTACTGGTAATGGATCGGAGAGGCCGGACAGGCCAGATTATATATCTCGTCCACTTCCGCAAAAAAAGGCATGGTTACATCATGCCGTACTGCCTCAAAGTATGGATTGGAAAGCATATGGGCAATATTCTTCTTACTGCCCGTGAAATAATTGTCCAGACAAAGGACATCATTGCCTTCGGATAATAAACGTTCCCCTAAAAAAGATCCTATAAAACCCGCTCCACCCGTAATTAGTATGCGTTTCATGTTATATTGTCATTGATGATTCAGTTTGCCGGTGCCTATACCGTAATAGGTAAAACCGTGTTCTTTTAGTTCGGCAGGATCATAAATATTACGGCCGTCAAAAATAACTTTCTGATTCAACAACTTTGATATGACCCGGAAATTGGGAAGCCTGAATTCGGACCATTCGGTGACCAGTACCAGTGCATCGGCATCTATCAGGGCATCATAAGGATCCTGACTGTACATGATCTTGTCTCCGAGAACCCTTTTGGTTTGCTCCATGGCTGCAGGGTCATATGCTTTTATATTGGCTCCGGCATCCAACAGCTTATTGATCAGAACCAGTGCCGGAGCTTCCCTGATATCATCGGTGAGCGGCTTGAAAGAAAGCCCCCAGATGCAAAATATTTTTTCCTTCAGATCACCTTGAAAATGTCCGGATATCTTGGAGAAAAGAACAGACTTCTGATGCTCGTTGACGTCTTCCACCGCTTCCAGGATCTTCAGTTGATAATGATTGTCCCGGGCTGTTTTGATCAGGGCTTTGACATCTTTTGGAAAACAGGATCCACCGTATCCTGTTCCGGGATATATGAATTTATTACCTATCCGTGGATCACTGCCAATGCCTTTGCGTACCATTTCCACATTGGCACCAACCCGTTCGCACAGGTTCGCAATCTCATTCATGAAACTGATCTTGGTGGCCAGCATGGCATTGGCCGTGTATTTGGTCATCTCGGCCGAGGAAATATCCATGAGCAGGATGGGATGGTTATTCAGGAGGAATGGTTTGTATAACCGGCGCATGACTGTTTCCGCTTTTTCAGAATCCACCCCGATCACAATGCGGTCGGGTTTCAGAAAATCCTGGACTGCATTGCCTTCTTTCAGAAATTCAGGATTGGACACCACGTCAAAAGGAATATCCTGCCCCCTGCTTTCCAATGCATCCTGGATCGTCTTTTTTACCAGTCTGGCTGTGCCAACCGGTACCGTACTTTTAGTAACCACGACCATATAATCTGTCATATATTCTCCGATCTGGGATGCCACCCTGAGCACATGCTGGAGATCGGCACTTCCGTCTTCGTCGGGTGGGGTACCGACAGCAATAAAAGTTACCTCTGATTCCTCCAGGGCGGGTTTTAGATCCGTGCTGAAAAACAAACGGCCTTTTTCCAGGTTACGCTGGAGCATGGGCTCCAGACCCGGTTCGTAAATGGGTGATTTGCCTTCGTTCAATTGTTTGACTTTTCTTTCATCAATATCAATACAATGAACCTGAACCCCCGTCTCAGCAAAACAGGTCCCGGTGACCAATCCGACGTATCCTGTTCCCACTACAGTGATTTTCATGTTGTTGTAAGTTTGTCTGTTTGTTATGCGTTGCTCAAAGGTAAAGAACTTCTGTGGTTTCCAAAAATAAAGGTAAAAAGGTAAATAACAAATGAAGCTGATCCCTAAAGAAGAAATTCGGGTGTAATAACGAATAAAACCTGTTAAATGTTATGAAAATCTTTCAATTATTAAATAATAATTTTAATTTTGCACCTCAATTTTTATATAAAATAATGTCTAACTTATTAATTATTAGAGGATTTTAGTAATGAATGAACAAGAAAAACAACCAGAAGAAAAAGAAAGCCAGTCTTTTACGGAAAAAGACCAGGAAGAAAATGTGAAAGATCAGATAACGCCGGAGAAAAAAGCTGAAGAGAAAAAAGATGCAGCCAAAACGGAAGAAAGTGTTGATGATCCCGAAACAACAGCAAAAAAGGAACAAACCAGTGAAGCCGAAAAGACGGAAGAAAGTGTAGAAGGAAAAGCAAAAGAAGCTGAAGCTGCAAAAGATGAACCGGCGGAAGAAAAAGCCGCAGAGGAAACGAAGACAGAAATAAAACCAAAGCCTGAACCTGAACCGGAGAAAGCAGAAGTCCCGGTGGCTGAAGAAGCAAAAAAAGCAGAAGAAAAACCTGAACCTGAGAAAACCGAGGTGAAAAAGGAAACCGGAGTGAAGGCTGAGGAAGCTGAGGAAAAGGAAAAAGAAATTAAGTTGTTCGATGACAAAGAGGTTACCCCTGATCCTGATTTTGACTGGGATGCATATACCCAGGGGGTGGATGAATACACCGTTGATAAAAGGTCGGAATACGAAAAAATATATGACGAGACCCTTAGTACCGTCGCACCCAATGAAGTAGTGGAGGGCACGGTTCTCTCCATGACCAACCGGGAAGTGGTTGTTAATATCGGGTATAAATCTGAGGGGGTGATCAGCCTGAATGAGTTTCGCTACAACCCGGACCTGAAAGTGGGAGATAAGGTGGAAGTATATGTGGAAAGCCAGGAAGATCCCAAAGGTCAGCTTATTCTCTCCCATAAAAAGGCCAGAGCCTTGCGTTCATGGGAGCGTGTCAATGAGTCTTATGCCAAGAATGAGATCATCAAAGGATATATTAAATGCCGTACCAAAGGCGGTATGATTGTGGATGTATTTGGCATTGAAGCCTTCCTGCCCGGATCGCAGATCGATGTTAAGCCTATCCGTGATTATGATGTCTTTGTGGGCAAGACCATGGAATTCAAAGTGGTAAAAATCAACCAGGAATTCAAGAACGTTGTTGTTTCCCACAAGGCGCTTATCGAAGCCGAACTGGAACAGCAGAAAAAAGAGATCATTGCCAAACTGGAAAAAGGTCAGGTGCTCGAAGGTACGGTCAAAAACATTACTTCATACGGGGCCTTTATTGATCTGGGTGGGGTGGATGGATTGATCCACATTACCGACCTTTCCTGGGGACGTGTCAATCACCCGGAAGAAGTGGTGCAGCTTGATCAGAAACTGAACGTGGTAATCCTGGATTTTGACAATGAGAAAAAACGAATCGCCCTGGGACTGAAACAACTGACGCCCCATCCGTGGGATTCCCTTGATCCTAACCTGAAAGTAGGGGACAAAGTAAAAGGAAAAGTGGTTGTATTGGCTGATTACGGCGCTTTCGTAGAAATTGCCCCGGGCGTGGAAGGATTGATCCATGTCTCCGAGATGTCCTGGTCACAACACCTGCGCAGTGCACAGGAATTTCTGAAAGTAGGGGATGAAGTGGAAGCCGTGGTCCTGACACTCGACCGTGAAGAACGAAAGATGTCTATGGGTATGAAACAACTTAAACCGGATCCGTGGGAAGATATCGAGACAAAATATCCCATTGGTTCAAAACATACCGCCAAAGTCAGAAACTTTACCAACTACGGGATCTTTGTTGAAATAGAAGAAGGAGTGGACGGACTGATTCATATCTCCGATCTCTCCTGGACAAAGAAAATCAAACATCCGGCTGAGTTTATTTCTGTGGGCGATAATATCGAGGTAGTCGTCCTGGAAATCGACAAAAACAATCGTCGTTTAAGTCTGGGTCATAAACAACTCGAAGAAAACCCGTGGGATGTTTTCGAAAGTATTTTTACCGTAGGTTCGGTGCATGAAGGCACTATTATGGATGTTTTTGACAAAGGAGCAGTGGTTGCCCTGCCCTATGGTGTGGAAGGTTTTGCTAATCCGAGGCATCTTATTAAGGAAGACGGCTCCAAGGCTAAACTTGATGAAAAACTTCCTTTTAAGGTACTGGAGTTTAATAAAAACGGAAAGAAAATTGTAGTATCTCACACCCGTGTTTTCGAAGATGAGAAGAGAGGGGTGAAAAGAGCTGAAAAAGCTGATACAGAAAAAAGTACACGTCGTATCAAGAGTCAGCTTGAGAAAACCACACTGGGTGATATCGCCGACCTCGCTTCTCTGAAAGAAGAGATGGTGGCGAAAGAAAAGAAAGATAAAATATCAGGAGATAAGAAAAAATAATTATCTTTAATGGCAAAATTATTAAGCCATGGAGTTTCAAATTGAAAAGAAAGATGACCATACCCTGATACGGGTACTGGAAGAAAAACTTGATACCCACATTGCTCCAAACCTGAAATCGGAATTGGTACTGCTCTCAGGAAACGGGGAAAAGAACATCGTTCTTGACCTGGATAATGTCAGGTATTGTGATTCCAGTGGTTTAAGCGCCATCCTGGTAGCCAATCGATTGTGTAAAAATGCCAACGGTACGTTTGTCCTTTGTGGATTAAACGAAGCGGTGGAACGGTTAATTACCATTTCACAGTTGGATACGGTTTTGAATATTACCGAAACTTACGAGGATGCAGTAGCGCTGATCAGGGCCGAAGAATAATTATTTTTTCGTTTTGACTTTTTCACTGTTTATCCTGGGAAGCAGTTCGGCTTTACCAACATCGAAAAGATTTCCGACCGCTCATGTATTGAATATACAGGAGCGGTTTTTTTTGATAGATTGCGGAGAAGGGACCCAGATGCAATTGCGACGGATGCACTTTAAATTAGGGCGCCTCAATCATATCTTTATCAGCCATCTTCATGGCGATCATGTGTTTGGCTTGTTCGGGCTCCTGTCCAGCCTGGGGTTGATGGGTCGGGAACAAGACCTTCAGCTTTACGGCCCTCCCCAACTCGAGCGTGTGATCCTGCAACATATCAAAATGTTTGATATACACCTGCCCTACAAGGTGATCTTCTATCCACTGAAATGTGAGAGGTCAGAGGTGGCCTATGAAGATAAAGTGTTGACGGTACGGCATTTTCCCTTGTCACACAGAATCCCTGCCTGCGGTTATCTTTTTACCGAAAAAGAACGAATCCGTAATTTCAGACCGGGCGTGATCGAGAAATACCGTATTCCTATAACAAAAAGAAAGGGAATCCAACAGGGAAATGATTTTGTAACGGAAGAGGGTAAGATTGTTTCCAATGAACAGTTAACCTTGCCTGGCCCTTTGCCCCGATCTTACGCTTTCTGCAGTGACACGCAATACGACAGGTCGATCATCCAATTTGTTAAAGGAGTGGACCTGTTATATCATGAGGCCACTTTTTCCAACGCAGATGTCGACCGTGCCCATGAAACAAAACATTCTACAGCCCGTCAGGCTGCTCTTATCGCTCGGGAAGCCGGCGTAAAAAAACTGGTGATCGGACACTTCTCAGCCCGGTATAAAGACCTGAATCTGCTTCTTGAAGAGGCCCGGGAAATATTCCCCGCTACATTCCTTGCCGAAGACGGAGAACGGTTTGATGTTCCATGGGTAAGAGCAGGAGAAATTCCGAGAAACAACAAATCTTGATTTGCATTGTTGTGCGTGGATGTGCGTGAATCTATGTAAATCAAAGATTCGAAGTTTCACGGTACGGAAAGTCGGAGATCGTGAAATATATGTATTTAAATACATATTTAAATGTATATTTAAATATTTAGATTATAGTAACGGAATTCTGTAAATTGTTAGTTTCCGTAAAAGATCAGTGTTCAAAATTTCCAGATCCCGGTGTAATGAACAGGTTATTTCATTACTTTTATAGCCGTTAAACCAAAACATATAGAAGAGATGAAAAATATTTTTGTATCAGTGCTGGCATTATTGCTGGCTGCGCCTTTTGTTATGGGTCAGCCCAGGGACAAGGCAACCTTTAAAGAGTACAAACCTGGGTATTATCAGAATTTTATTCTGAAGGATATCAGCCAGGTAAAGAAAAAGCAGCATCCCAAAAAAATGGTAAAAATGTTCCTTATGGATCAGTTGGGGTTGAACCTGCCCAATGATCCTGCTTTGTATAAAACGCAATGGCATTTTTCACCTGTTTCGCAGGGAAATACGGGAACCTGCTGGTGCTTTTCCACCACTTCCATGTATGAATCCGAGGTCTATCGGCTGACGAGCCAGAAGATCAAAATTTCTGAAATGTTCACCGTTTACTGGGAATATGTCGAGAAAGCCAGAAGATATGTCAGGGAACGTGGAAACTCCCTGTTTTCCGA
Organism: Bacteroidales bacterium; assembly: GCA_021157415.1. GTDB lineage: Bacteria > Bacteroidota > Bacteroidia > Bacteroidales > VadinHA17 > DRPN01. The sequence goes on from JAGGWN010000046.1 coordinate 22,196, forward strand.
AGGCTCGGAAGGGAATGCCGTTGCCCGTATTTTCAAAATGTACGGAGCGGTGCCCGAAGAAGCTTATACCGGTCTGATCGGAGGCAGGAAGTTTTATGATCACAGCGATATGTATAAGGAAATGAATACTTATCTGAAATCCGTAAAGGAGACCAATGCCTGGAATGAAGAGGAGGTTTTAGCTACCATAAGAAATATTATGAATCATTATATGGGCACTCCCCCCGAATTAGTTACCTGGAAGGGAAAGAACTATACTCCCAAACAGTTTCTGAAAGAGGTGTTGAAAATCAATCCGGAGGATTATGTGGAGATCCTTTCCTATGAACAGGAGCCTTTCTGGGAGCAGGTGGAATACAAGGTGCCTGATAACTGGTGGCACAGTAAGGAATATTACAATATGCCGCTGGATGATTTTATGAAAGCCCTGCATAATGCCATACGCAAAGGCTATACCGTGAGTATCGGCGGGGATGTTTCAGAGGCCGGTTTCAGCCGTGAGACCAATGTGGCCTTGATCCCTGATTTTGATATTCCTTCCGCTTATATCAATGATGATGCACGGCAGTTTCGTTTCTCCAACCATACTACTACCGACGACCATGGCATGCACCTGGTCGGTTATCTGCAGAAAGACGGAAACTACTGGTATCTGATCAAAGATTCCAGTTCCGGATCCCGAAATGTAGGTGAAGGAGATAAGAAATTCGGCTATTATTTTTTCAGTGAAGATTATGTAAAACTGAAAATGATGGGCTTTACCGTGCATAAGGATGCTGTGAAGGATCTTTTGAAAAAATTCAAATGATCCTTCACCGGTCCGCAATGGAAACACGGTTGTTTTTCTATTGCGGATGCCGGGATCATGAAACGGGAAAACGACAGGAAAAAGCTGCATTGATGCAGCTTTTTTTATTCCAGTTTGCGTCATAGAGATTTCGAAATAATCTTCTTTTGCGGAATCTGGATTTATTGTCGATTCTGAGGAGAAAATCTTATCTTTATCCCGCTGGAACGTTAGTGAGATGACAGACAAAATTCTGATACTTGATTTCGGGTCGCAATATACGCAATTGATTGCCAGGAAGATAAGAGAGTTGAATGCATACTGTGAGATTCATCCATACAATCATTTTCCGAAACCTGATGCTTCGGTGAAAGGGGTAATCCTCTCGGGCAGTCCCTATTCTGTCAGGGACACGGAAGCCCCCATCCCTGATCTTTCCGGGATAAAAGAAAGGCTGCCATTGCTGGGCATCTGTTACGGGGCCCAATATCTCGCTCATTATTACGGAGGGGAAGTACTTCCTTCGGACAGTCGTGAATATGGCCGTGCAAAATTGAAATATGTTGATGAAAACAGTCCTCTTTTTCAGGGTATTGAACCGGAGACACAGGTATGGATGTCTCATGGTGACACCATTGCCGGCATACCGGAGCATTATCGTATTATCGGGAGTACGGAGGATGTGAAAGTAGGTGCCTATCATATTGAAGGGGAAGACACCTACGGCATACAGTTTCATCCTGAGGTGTATCATACCGTCCAGGGACAGAAAATACTGGAAAACTTTGTGGTAAATGTGTGCGGTGTCTCGTGCAACTGGACACCGGATTCCTTCATCGAAACAACGATCCGGGAGCTGAAAGAAAAGATTGGAAACGACAAGGTAGTGCTTGGTTTATCGGGAGGCGTCGATTCCAGTGTGGCAGCGGTACTTTTGCACAGAGCCATTGGCACTGATCTGACTTGTATCTTTGTCAATAACGGTCTGTTGCGTAAAAACGAGTTTACCCAGGTACTGGATTCATACCGTCACATGGGACTGAATGTCAAAGGGGTGGATGCTTCGGACCGTTTCCTGGATGCCCTGGCTGGCATAAGCGACCCTGAGAAAAAAAGAAAGATTATCGGCCGTGCTTTTATTGAGGTGTTTGATGAAGAAGCCCGGAAAATAAGAGAGGTGAAATGGCTGGCACAAGGCACGATTTATCCGGATGTGATAGAATCGGTGTCAGTGAAAGGTCCTTCGGCTACCATAAAATCCCATCACAATGTGGGAGGCCTTCCGGAAAGAATGCATCTGAGGGTGATAGAACCGTTGCGCTTGTTATTCAAAGATGAGGTCAGGAGAGTAGGTCGTGCGTTGGAAATGCCGGAACATCTGATTCGCCGGCATCCTTTCCCGGGACCGGGACTGGCCATCCGTATCCTGGGAGATATTTCACGAGACAAGATACGCATCCTGCAGGAAGCGGATGATATCTTTATCCGCAGCCTGAAGCGCGAAGATCTGTATGATAAGGTTTGGCAAGCCGCAGTTATATTGTTGCCTGTCCAATCGGTCGGCGTAATGGGAGATGAACGTACCTATGAACATGTTGTGGTGCTGAGGGCTGTTCATTCAACCGACGGCATGACTGCCGACTGGTCGCATCTGCCGTATGACTTTCTGGCCCGCGTATCATCGGATATTATCAATAAGGTGAAAGGAATAAACAGGGTAGTGTACGATATTAGTTCAAAACCTCCCGCTACCATTGAATGGGAATAATCTTTTTTATCTTCAGTGCTATGAGAAAAATATTTTATATACTCTTCTTCTCTATAACGGTTCAGTCGGCTTTTTTACCTGCTCTGTACAGTCAGGCGCAAGTGTTTAACGAGCAGGCTTTTAAGCTCAGTAAATTGTTGAATCTGATCTCCGGATATTATGTGGATACGGTGAATGAAGACAAGCTGGTGGAGGATGCTATCCGGCAGTTGCTGCGGGAACTGGATCCGCACTCGGTATATATCTCCAAGGATGAAGTGAAAGAAATGAATGAGCCTCTGATGGGCGATTTTGAGGGTGTCGGTATCTATTTTAACGTCTTGGATGATACGATCATTGTGATTTCACCGATCAGCGGAGGGCCTTCGGAAAAAGTGGGCATCAGGGCCGGTGACAGGATTGTGGGTATCGATGGAGAAAAAGTGGCGGGCATCGGCATAACAACCAACATGGTGCGGAAGAAACTGCTGGGGCCCAAAGGTACCAGGGTGGAGGTGGATGTCGTAAGACACCATATTGCCGGACCGTTACATTTTACGATTACCCGGGATAAAATCCCCATATATAGTCTGGATGCATCTTATATGGTCAATGACCAGACCGGATATATTAAAATAAGCCGTTTTTCAGTAAAGACCCTGGACGAATTTCATAAAGCCCTGGATGAACTGCCTCTGGACAGGATGAAAGGTCTTATCCTGGATCTGCGTGACAATGGGGGAGGGATTATGACGGCAGCTACCGATCTGGTGGATGAGTTCATGCCGGAAGGCCGCATGATCGTTTATATGCAGGGAGAACATCTGAAACGCCAGGAGTTCTATACCACGGGCCGGGGAAGACTTAAGGATGTGCGACTGGTGGTTCTGGTGAATGAAGGTTCCGCTTCGGCCAGTGAGATCTTCTCGGGTGCTATACAGGATTGGGACAGGGGCCTGATCGTTGGCCGTAGGACTTTTGGAAAAGGCTTGGTACAGAAACCGTTTTATCTGCCCGACTACAGTGTGGTCAGGTTGACCATAGCCAGGTATTATACACCTTCAGGCAGACTGATTCAGAAATCCTATAAAAATGGCTATGAAAGTTATATGAAAGAACTTAATAACCGATACAGACATGGGGAGCTGCTGTCTGCCGATAGTATTCATTTTCCTGATTCATTGCGCTATTATACCCTGAAAGATCATCGTCTGGTCTATGGGGGTGGCGGTATTATGCCTGACTTCTTTGTGCCGGCAGACACCTCCGCCAATACTCCGTATTTGCGTCAAATGGTTGGCCAGGGTATCGTGACCAATGTTGTACTGGCCTGGGAGGATGCCCACAGAAAACAGATGCTGGGTGAATACCCTGCCGTAAGCGATTATATAAAAAAATTCAGATTGCCGGAGGCGATTATTCAAGATTTGAGAAAAGCCGGGGAAGAGAAAAATATCAAAACAGATGAAGCGTCTTTCAAAAAATCCGAACCAAAACTGCGTCTTCTTGTACGTGCTTTGATAGCCAGGGATTTATGGAATTCCACTGCTTATTTCAGGATTGTCAATCAAGAATCACCGGATTTCCTGAAAGCCGTTGATTTGATCCATGATGACCCAGTCTTTCAACGATTATTGGAGGAGAAATAGTTAAAACAAATCCTGACGGAAGAAAGCCCGATCTCTGTGAAACCTATTCCGGAAGTGTATAAATATGCTTGAAATCCTTTTTAATTGGTTTATCCTGCACAGTGCCCTAATCATTGAGTTGTTGGGTGTGTTGTTTGCTCTGGTGTATCTCTGGTTTAGTATCCGGCAAAAGATCTGGCTGTGGCCTTTCGGAATTCTCACCTCCGCTTTTTATATATATGTATTTTACCATTCCAGGCTTTATGCCGATATGGGGTTGCAGGTATATTACCTGGTGGTGAGCATCTATGGATGGTATAACTGGCTGTATGGCGGGAAAAAAGGGAAAAAGGATACGCTTCCCGTGAGGGCTGTGAATAGGAGGATAACCGGGATTTTGCTCTCGGTGACATTTGTTGTTTACTGGGTCCTGGTGTGGATGCTTACGTTTATTCCTCATTGGCTCGCTATCCCCTCTTCACAGTTGATTTACTGGGATGCTTTTACTACGGCAGCAAGTATCGTGGCTACCTGGATGTTGACTCAGAAAATACTGGAGCAATGGCTGGTGTGGATCGCGGTGGATGCCGTATCCATGGGTCTGTATATTTATAAGGGATTGTATCTTACGGCAGGTTTGTTCCTGGTTTACGCCACCATGGCGGTAATAGGATATCTGCAATGGAGACAGGGAATGAATGCCGAAAGCATCCCCTCGGAAGAAACCAAAATATAGAATGAAGAGGGAAAGACCGTATATCATTGTATTGACCGGTCCTGAGTCCACCGGGAAGACTACGCTGGCCGGGCAGCTGGCCAGGCATTTCGGAGGAAGTTGGATTCCGGAGTATGCCCGTAATTACGTTGAGCATTTGGACAGGCCGTATGTTTTTGAAGATGTGATCCGTATTGCACGTTATCAGATAAAACAAACAGACCGGTTGATGAAAGAAGATCTACCGGCAGTGTTTTTAGATACGGACCTGATCATTCTGAAAATTTGGTTGCAGGTAATGTATGAAAATGTTCCCGGTTGGTTGCAGGAAGCCATTGAAAAAAGAAAAATAGATTTATATTTGCTCTGTCGCCCTGATATTCCCTGGAAATATGATCCTGTCCGGGAAAATCCGGGTGGGAAAAGAGAGGAGTTGTTTTTAATATACGAAAAGGAGTTGTACCAGCATGGGTTTCCGTATCGTGTTGTAGAAGGAGAAGGAGAAGAGCGGTTTCGCAAGGCGAAGGTATTTGTAGAAGAGGTAATAAACAAAGATCAATGAGTCGGATCCGGAAAGGTGGATTTTCGTTAGAATTGAGGCAGAGAGAATGGCAACCGCAGTTAACTTGCAATGCATGACACTTGCAAAATTTTTAACAACGAAGCGTTTGGCAACAATGGCCCTTTTTAGACCGGACTCATAAATAAAAAGGAATATGACGGTATATGCTTTGGAAGAAAAGCAGTTCCCGATGGTAGCCACCACCTTTCAGGGGTTGGAGGGGGTTCTGGCGGAAGAGGTGATGAGACTGAACGGGATAGAGATAAGAGAAAAAAGCCGGGCGGTAACTTTCCGGGGAAACAAGAAACTGTTGTATGCCGCCAACTATCATCTGCGTACGGCGTTACGCATATTGCGTGTGATAGCGGAGTTTCAGGCTACCGATGATAAAACATTGTACAATACCCTGTATGATCTGCCCTGGGAAACTGTTTTTAGCAACCATCAGAAGTTCGTCGTGGATGCGGTGATCCATTCCCCTTATTTTAAGCATTCTCATTTTATTGAACAACGGGTTAAGGATGCCGTGGTGGATCATTTCCGGGATAAAACAGGTAGTCGTCCCGGGGTGGACAAGGAGTCTCCTGACATACGCCTGAACATTCAGATTTCCGGGAAGAAATGTGTTTTATCCATGGATAGTTCCGGGGACTCGCTGCATAAAAGAGGATACCGGGTCCGGCACGGACTGGCCAGCCTCAATGAAGTGCTGGCTGCGGGGATGATCCTGTTGAGCGGCTGGCAGGGAAACGTGCCTTTTATTGATCCTATGTGTGGTTCCGGAACATTGCCTATCGAGGCAGCTATGTTTGCAATGGATGTTCCTCCCGGATTTATGCGTAATAAATATGCTTTTATCAAATGGAAAGATTATGATGCTACACTCTATCAGGTGATAAAAAATATGTATACCGGTGGACGGCAGCGTCCCCGTCCCCTGATACTGGGCTGTGACCGTTCGGCGGTAGCCATTCGTCTGGCACGACTGAATGTGACAAATGCTGGATTGGAAGATATGGTGAAACTTAGAATAATGCCTATCCGGGAACTGACCAGGCCTGCAGGGAAACCGGGAATTATTATTACAAATCCGCCGTTTGGAAAACGCATGAGACCCCGCGATCTGGGAAATATTTATCGCTCAATCGGGAAGGTGCTTAAAAACACCTTCCCTGGTTATGACGCATGGATCCTCAGTAGCAACAACCAGGCCTTTAAATGGATCGGGCTGAAGCCATCTAACCGGTATGAGTTAAACCACGGAGGACTTAAAGTCTTTCTTAAAAAATTTCCGGTGAGAGAAAATCACAGTCCGAACGTTATACCTGGTAATTGGAAAAAACAATAAACAGCGCAGCTTATTTTAAGAATATAATATACAGGAATTGTTTAGTTTTTACAGGAAGAAAAGGTTTGTTTTAATAGATTTTTTTATATTTGTTACATTAATTATTTGGCTAAAGGATTAATTAATTCACATTTCGAATGAATTTTAGCATTGAAGATTATTATGCTGACCTGATTGACGGAAATGTCCTTTTGGCCTATAAGGGAAGTATCAATACCGAACTTATAAACAATGTTCTCGATACGATAGAGTCTAAGTTACAGGATTTTAATGAGCCTTCCAAAGTCCGTAAGAAAGTTTATAATGTATTGGTTGAGAGCTTACAGAATTTATTTCACCATATTGATGATCTGCCGGATGAGTACAAGGATGATTTTGAATCCAGGTTTGGCATTCTGGTAGTTTCTAAGGAAGGGAACAAATACAGGATCTCAACGGGAAACTTTATCAGAAATGATAAGATTGCCTATTTGAAAGAGAAAATTGACCAGATAAACTCCAGCAACAGGGAAGAGTTGAAAGAGATGTATAAGTTTATTCTTAATCATCAGAAATTATCCGAAAAAGGAGGAGGAGGACTCGGACTGGTTGATATTGCGCGCAAAACAGGCAATAAACTGAAATATACGTTTGTGCCGTTTGACGACGAATATTCTTTCTACAACCTGGATGTATTTGTTGATGAAGTCATTGAAAAAAAAAACAGTTAAATATTCAGCTTATGGAACCATTGATCATTGAAGGGACACCGAAAACTCCGACAGTTCGTTTTGATGCTGAAAAAGGAGTTATTGAGATAAAAGGAAGGTCAATTCCTGAAAACTCGGTAGAATTTTACAAGCCTCTTGTTGACTGGCTTGAAGAATATAAAAAGAATCCGAAACCCAAAACCACGGTGAATATTCAACTGGAGTATTTTAATACCAGCTCATCCAAGTGTATTCTGGATGTTTTCAAGAAACTTGAGGCGATTCATAAAGCTAAAAATGAGGTGGAAATAAACTGGTATTATGAGGAGGATGATGAGGATATGCTCGAAGCGGGAGAAGATTATGAATCCATTATCAGAATCCCTTTCAAGATGATTGAGATTGTTGAGTAGTGTATTGTCTTGTTTCCACTATAAAAAAGGTTGCCTTTTCGTTGCAACCTTTTTTTTTGGGGGGATGAATCCGTAATCTTATTCTTCTTCCGGGAAAAGTCTGGAGGACCAGTGTTCCATCTGATCCAGGAATCGTTTGAACAGTCTGTATTGAAGGATCAGATAGAACATGAAGGCCATTCCCCAGATTACAATAATATTTACCCAGAAAGTAGGGACAAAAGACCCGAAAAACTTTTTGCGGGGGGCATAAAACTGTGCTTTGACAAATTTGTAAGGGGGATCCAGGTAAATAGGATCCATTTTTTGTATGATCTGTCCTTTGTAAATCACAATTCTGTTTTTTCCGTTTTTATTGGTTACAAATTCTTTCAAACGGTCATTCAAATATTGTTCTTTCAATTTGATAAATCCCTCTTTGTCTTTGTTCACCATATCAGAGATGATCTGATCCTTTTTGTTGCTGGCAAGGTTGTAATATTTTTTGTAATAATTTTTGACGGTTTCAAGATAAAGCCGGATTTTACGGAGCAGTTCGGGAGTGATATCCTTATGCACCAACCGCTGATATTCCCCAAACGGGATCCGTGGATTTTTTTGCAGTTCTTTCCCGATTTCGTTGGTAAGGATCGTCAGATCTGACAGCACCTGGTTTTTCTTTTCAGGTTTGTTGTAATTTCTTTCAACCTGATCAAGTCTGGATTTAAGTTCGTTATACCAGTATATCTTTTTGAAGTCAGCAATACTCATCATTTTATCCAGGGGATAAAAATGTTTTTCGTATTTATTCTCCATATATTGATATACTGCCAGGGCTTCGTAAGCCCAGCGAGCAGAGAAAGCTTCGCCATAAAAGGGTATCTTGGCAGGGGAAGAAATGGCAGGGTTCAGTTTTTCATATTTTACCAGAACCCCGCTAAGCACGATCTGAGGTATTACAAGGAAGGGTATTAATATGTAGATGGTAACGACCGTTTTGAAACTGTCCGAAATGACCAGGCCCATAAGGTTCGAGGAAGCCCATGTTGCAAACAAAACCAGCCAGTATTGCCAGAACATCCCATGGATTTCCATGATAGCATTTCCCACCAGGACAAAGGTGAAAGCCTGGACTGCAGAGATACCGAACTGGACAGCTACCTTGGACAACAGGTAACTGGACCAGCTCAGGTTTAAAAATGCTTCTCTCTTCAGTATTTTACGGTCTTTGATGATCTCTTCTGCGCTTACGGTTAGTCCCATGAAAATGGCAATGATAACCGCCATGAAAAGATAGACCGGAAGGTTGTCATTATTGATCAGGGTATAACCTGTAGTGCCGGTTTCATCGTAATACTTAATAAGAAAAGCCAAAAAGAAAGCAAGTACCGGGGCTTCCAGAAAATTGATCACCAGATACTGGGTGTTGGACAATTTGGAGAGGATGTCCCTTTTGGTAAAAACCATCCACTGGATTACTTTCCGGGGTATCTTGAAATTAATGGGGGGAATATTTCCTGTTTTAATCTCTTTAGGTTCGGTATCCGGAAAATTCTCCTTGAAGATTTTGTTCCATTCACTGGGGGAGAGCTTGCGTGTCCCCGTTACTTTGCCATATTCATCCAGCACCTGCGTCTCAATGATGTTGAAAACCTGCTCAACATTTACATTCCCGCAAACATGACACTCACTTTCATTCCAGTTGGCATAATGCATCTCTTTCTTAAAATGAGTGAGCGAGTCAACCGGATTGCCGTTAAAAATAAGATAACCTCCATTATCCAGAATGAGTAGGTTATCGAACATTTTAAAGATATCTGAAGAAGGCTGGTGGATTACTACGAAGACCAGTTTTCCTTTGAGGGCAAGTTCTTTTAACAGGTCCATGATGTTTTCCGAATCCCTGGAAGAGAGGCCGGAAGTCGGTTCATCCAGGAACAGGATGGGCGGCTCGCGAATCAGTTCGAGAGCGATATTTAATCTTTTGCGCTGTCCGCCACTGATCTTTTTGTTGAGAGGGGATCCTACCAACAGGTCTTTGATCTCCAGTAACCCCAGACTGTTCAATACATTGTTTACCGCTTCATTGAGTTGTTCTTCCGTATAGTTTCCAAAACAAAGTTTGGCATTAAAGTAAAGATTCTGATATACGGTAAGCTCCTCAATGAGTAAATCATCCTGCGAAACAAATCCGATCAGACCCTCAATTTTTTCTTTTTCGGCGTGAATGTTTACCCCGTTGATAAGGACTTCCCCTTTGGTAGGAGAATTTGTTCCGTTCAGCACATTCAACAGGGTGGATTTGCCGGCTCCACTGGCTCCCATGATCCCGAATAGTTTGCCCGATTCGGCCTCAAAGCTCATTTCGTGGATGCCGATTTTGCCTCCTTTAAAGCGATACTCTATATTCCTGACCTGATAATAGAGTTTCTCTTTGATACGGTCTTCCTGGAAACGACTTAATACGTCACTGTAATAAACGGGTTTCCCTTTTCTGTCACGAAGGGATGAACCGGTATTAAAGACATATATCCTGTCCTGATGAAGAAGCTGGCTGTTCATGTAAAGTTCACTTTCCCCAAGATACTTGATCAGAAAAACATTTCCGGTATTGATGTGATAAATAGAGATCTCCCCGTTTGTCCCGGGACGATGAATATATTTTATCTCCTGGCCGGGTCGGTGAACTTTGCCTGAAACAATAAGGATATTGGGAGAGTCGGGTAACGTTTCTATGGGGTTCAAAATGAATTCGGCCATTTCGTCAAATTCACTTTCCGGGAAATTAAAAGTGTCGGCCACCGTATTGATAAAGGCCATTTCCTGTTCGGTTACGGTCTCTCCGTCGGAACGTGCAAATTCCAGCAACTGAAACAGTACGATGATTTTTTGCTGTTGAGTCAGCTCTTCATTGATCTCGGTGCATATCTTCAACACCCGGACGGAAGAGGAAGAAATACGGTGTACCCGTTTTTCTTTGACCTTCTGTTTTTCCTGATGAAGCTTATAATAATGATCAAATATTCTCAGGTATTCATCTACCAGCTCCTGATTGAGCTCACGTTTCAGAAAGGATTCAACGACACTTCTGCGATCCGACCTGTTACTTTCCGGTCTGGCAATAATCGCAAAAAGCTGCATTAAAGCTTTTAGAATTTTTTCACTCATCCCTTATGTAAATGTTCTTCCCTTAAAAGCATGTCAAAATACAAAAACTTTCAGTAATTAACCAAATTCTTCTATAAACAATTTTTTCTACACGCCTGATTCCCGGATATGAAAAGCCCCTTCTGTTTTTTTATATACTTTTGGGCAATTATTTAAAATTTGAATACACAACGTATAAATAACAAATGGTTGAAAGCTGCCGTGATAGGCAGTTACTGGGGTACGCTGGAGATTGTGATGGGCAGTTTTTTTCACAATATGCGTTTTCCCATGTCCGGGACAATCTTATCATTTTTCTCAGTGATTCTTTTGGTTTCTTTTTCGAGGATATGGAGAGAAAACGGATTGTTCTGGCGGGCAAGCCTGATCGCGGCCCTGATGAAATCCATCTCTCCCAGTGCAGTGATTCTGGGCCCTATGACCGGGATCATGCTGGAGGGGTTTCTTATGGAATCTTTTGTTTTTCTGTTGGGGAAAAATATTGCCGGATACATTGCAGGTGGAGCTATGGCTGTATTCAGTGCTTTACTGCATAAGCTGATCACCTTATTGGTGCTGTATGGGTACAACCTGGTCCGTTTACTGGTCTATCTGTATCAATATGCGCTGAAGAAAATGAATATACATACATCCGGACAGGATGCCTGGCTTATTGTGGCTTTGTTTGTTTCCATTTATCTGGCAGTAGGATCACTGGCTGCATTTATCGGGTACTTTATAGGGAACAGGGTGTGCAAATTGAACAAAAACAATGCTCTTTCCTTATCCGGTCCATTGCCCTCCGGTTTCTCTTTTTCTTCCGGCTATTCCATTGCCTGGCTCCTGCTTCACCTTGTGTTGTTAAGTGCGTTTTTATGGGTTACCGGGCACCTCCCTCTGGGATATGCTTCTCTGTTGGTATTTGCATACGTTGCCGTATCTATCCTTCGCTACAAACAAGCGGTCAGGCATTTGAAAAAACCTTTTTTCTGGATACAGCTTGTCATCATAACCCTTGTGGCTTCGCTGGTATGGAATGGTATTGAGTCGGGTAATCTTTTTAACAGGGAGGGGCTGATGACGGGATTACAGATGAATCTGCGTGCCATCCTGGTGATGGTGTCCTTTTCGGCCATCAGTGTAGAGTTAAGGAATCCATTGGTGAGGGTCGTCTTGTTTAAAAGGGGTTTTGCCCAGTTGTATCTTTCCCTGAATCTGGCCTTTTCGTCCTTGCCATTACTCATGGAAGCTTTTGCCAGACCTCGTGAGATCATAAAAAAGCCGGTATCTGTCATCACTAAGACCCTTTCGCTGGCAGAAAGTCTGTTGAAGAGTTTTTCGAAATACCTGGACCGGCAGCCCTTGATCTATCTTGTTACCGGTGCTGTAGGGGCCGGAAAGACTCTCTGGCTGAAAGAATTAATAGCGGAACTGAAAAAAACGGGCCTGAAACCGGCAGGTTTGTTGGCTGAAGGAATCATGGAAAACAGTCAAAAGAAAGGGTACCGACTGGTGTCGGTGACTGACGGAGAATCGAAACCTTTTGGTTTTGCGAGTGAAAAAAAAGGGAGAATATCTACGGGTAAATTTACTTTTTATCCTGATGCCATCCATTGGGGAGAGGATGTATTGTGGAAAAGTCTTTCCGACAATACGGATGTATTGATTATTGATGAGGTGGGATCTCTTGAACTAAAAGGACAGGGATGGGCAAAAGTGATTGCCGGTCTTTTGAAGGAAAGCCCTGTCCCACAGGTGTGGGCGGTGCGGTCGCGTCTGGTCGATGCGGTACAGGCTGCCTGGAATTTCCATGCAGCAGGGATTCTGGAAGTAGGGAAAGACACTCCCCGGGATCTGGTGGAGAAACTAAAAAACCACCACTCAGATTCCCATCAACAAAACCCCACCCTCCAATAAATTTGCAACCTCCGGTAGGCTATATTACCTCTCCTGTCTGTCAACAACTCCCAGCCTGAATGCTTTTGAAGGAACATGAGCTTCTTTCATAATCTTTTTTATTTTATCAACAACCTGGGGCTTTTCCGAAGATATGTCATGACTTTCCTGAATATCCGTATTCAGGTCATACAGTTTTATTCTCATATTTCCTTTAAAAATACTGTCTCTGATTGCTTTCCAGTGGCCCATGCGTACAGCTTGCTGACCGGTATAAGCCGGGAACTCCCAGTACAGGTACTCATGTCTTTTCTGTTTTCCCTCTTGCAACAAGGCTGGCAGGAAACTGATCCCGTCGGTACTGTCGGGAGCCTGCACGCCGGCCAGGTCGCACAATGTAGGTAACACATCCCAAAAAGCCCCGACAAAGTTGCTTTGAGATCCCGGTTTGATATGACCCGGCCAGTAAGCGATCAAAGGTTCCCGAATCCCTCCTTCGCGGGTAAATCCCTTTCCCCAACCGTAATCTGCTTTAAAGGGTTTGGCACTGTCAAAGAATCTGGTGTCTACTCCTCCTACGTAGGTGGGCCCATTGTCGCTGGTAAAAAAGATAATGGTGTTGTTCAATAATCTCAGTTCTTTCAGTTTATCCACAATCTGTCCCACCTGATTATCCAGATAACTGATCATGGCAGCATAGGTAGCCCGGGGATACCGGCAGGGAAGATAGCCATGGTTGCCGGTATAAGGCTCTTCCTCCCCGAATATTTTGTGGTATTTCTCTATCCATTTGTCAGGTGCCTGCAGTGCCACATGAGGTATGGTAGTAGGATAATACAGGAAAAAAGGATGCTCCTTGTTTTCTTCTATAAAATGGAGTGCTTCTTTGATCATCAGATCGGGGGCATATGCTTTACCCTTATATTGCTCATAGCTTTCAGGGTCGTATGGATCGGCATCCACGGGTAGTTTTTGGTGCGGTGAAAAAAGTTTGTTGTCCAACGGCACTTTCGTGTCGTTTCTCCATAGATGTCCCGGATAATAATTATGAGCCTGACGCTGACAGTTGTATCCGAAGAACAGGTCAAACCCCTGTTGTGTAGGGCGTCCGTCGGTGAGAGGTCCGCCGAGACCCCATTTGCCGATGGCCGCTGTTTTATAACCTGCAGCCTGCAGCAGGGTTCCAAGAGTTTGTGTTCCTTTTCGCAAAGGATATTGCCCTTCCAGGTTCGGATCATGAGAGGCTTTGATGTAATCCCATACGTCTCCTCTTTTGGCCATTTCATTGTTGCCCCTGATCTGGGCATGCCCCGGATGACGTCCTGTCAACAGCATACAGCGTGCAGGGGCACAAACAGGGGCCCCTGAATAAAAATCGGTGAATTTCATGCCGTTCTCAGCCAGTTTGTCAATGTTGGGAGTCCGGATTTTCCCCTGTCCGTAACAACCCAACTCGCCATAGCCCAGGTCATCGGCCATGATGAAAACTATGTTCGGTTTTTCTTTTTTTTTGGTTATTTTGGCCGTACAGGAAGGTAAAAGGAATATGACTGTAAGAAACAGTGCGCCCGGTAGAATTAATCGTTTCATGATTTTTTATTTTAAATTATCTGTCAATTATTTTGTTTTACTTTCTTCACGGCATCAATGACGGTTCCGTCCACCCATTTGATCACAGCGATAGCCTGATTGTCAAACTCCGGTTTATCGGGTTTTCCACAGATTTTTTCAGCTTCTTCTTTTAATTCTTCAATGGTTTTAACCGGGAGATCCGAACCTTTGACTTTTTCCAGTAAGTCAGTGCGTTGGGGGTTGATAGCAATCCCTCTTTCGGTAACAATAACATCTACCAGTTCGCCGGGTCCGCAAAGTGTGGTGACTTCATCCACCACCACCGGGATGCGGTCACGGAACAGGGGCACAGGCAGGATAACGGTTTTGGAGAAAAGGCAGTTTTGCCATCCTCCGATGCCGTGCAACAGGTACCCGTCGGAATGGGTTACTACATTGGCGTTGAAATGAACATCCACTTCGGTAGCCCCCAGAATAACCACATCCACCATGCCTGCGAAGTTACCTTTGCTATGGTAATTGTAAGAGGTAAAAGGACTGGTCCATACGTGGTTTGGGTTTTCTGCCATGGAGCGTACACCTTCCAGGTCAAATGTCTGACCGTCCAGGATATATTCCACCAGTCCTTCCTGTAGCATGGATACCAGATACTTGTTACTCCCTCCCCGGGCAAAACGGGCTTTTATACCTTTTTGCTGCATGATCTCTCTGAAGTATTCTCCCACGGCCAGAGAGGTTCCTCCCGCCCCTGTCTGGAATGAAAAGCCGTCGTGGATAATGCCTGTAACTTCACAAAAACGGGCAGTCAGTTCGGCCAGATAAAGCCGGTCGGGACTTTTGGTAATCCGGGTGGTCCCCGAGATGATTTTTTCGGGATCTCCCAGTTTGTCTATTTCCACGGTATAATCAACGTAATTTCCCTGGATTTGCCAGGGTACACAGGGAAAAGGGACCATATTATCCGTTACGACAATTACTTTATCAGCATATTGCGAGTCGGCCAGGGCAAAGCCCAACAGTCCTGTGGCGGAGGGGCCGTATAGCCCGTTGGCATTGCCAAAAGGGTCGGCACAGGCAGCACCGATAACGGCTATGTCGATTTTTACTTCTCCATCCTGGATTGCCTGATATCGTCCCCCGTGAGAGCGTAGCACACCTACCCCTTTCATCTTTCCTTCCGAAGCAAATCTCCCCAACGGTCCGTTCATACTCCCTTCAATATGATGTATGGTTCCATCCTCCAGGTAAGGAATCAGGTGCTCATGGCAGGGAAAGGAGGCCGAAGGGAACCATCTCAGGTTCTTGATACCCAGGTCATGAGCAATGTCAAAGATCATGTTTGCCAGATAATCCCCGTTGCGGAAATGATGATGGGTGGAGATAGTCATGTCGTCTTGCAGACCGGCTTTGATCAATGCTTCTTTCAGTGAGGGTATCTGCTTGTTCCCATCGGAGGGGTAATCCATGTTACTGGGGATCTTGGGTGCATGTTTCCGGCCGGCAGGTTTATATTTCCCTACTCCGTAAAATGGAATGACAGGTGTCCCGTTTACTTCGGCAGGGACCATGCGGCCTGCTGCATTCCTGATCCATTGCGTCTGTTTTCCCATATTCTTGCCTCCTTATATAATAAGGTATATGAAATTTATTTCACAATAATCCCAGTTGTTTTGCCAGGCTGACAATACGCTGGGCTCTTTTAACTACCGGGGGGTCGATCATTTTGGTTCCCAGGGATACGACACCTAGTCCTTTCTCACGGGCTTTGGCAAAAGCATCCACAATCTTTAGGGCTTTCCCGATCTCTTCGGGGGTGGGCTCGAAAGCCTTATGGATAACCTTGATCTGCCGCGGATGGATGCATCCCATCCCTTCAAATCCCAGATTCCGTGAAGCCTTAACATTTCTTGTCAACCCCTCCATGTCGGAGATATCCGAGAAAACAGAATCAATGGGTTGTATCCCGGCAGCCTTACAGGCATTAACGAGGCGTGTACGTGCATAGAAAGATTCCGATCCTTCTGGAGTGCGGGAGACCCCAATATCAGCAGTATAGTCTTCCAGTCCGATAGCCATCGCAACGACAGAGGGTGTACTGGTAGCCAGCATGTAAGCATTTTCCACACCCAACGCGGTCTCGATGAGGGGCATCAGATAGACCTCCCGGTCGTTTCCGTTATCTTGCAGAATATTGCGGATGGTTTTATCAATCATTACCAGATCTTCCGGATGCTCCGCCTTGGGAACCAGGACAACATGGACGTTATGGGGGATCACTGCTTTCAGATCTTCCAGTCCTGCAGGGAGCGGATTAATCCTGACCATACGTTCAGCACCATAAAAATCAACCTGCCGGAGAGCATTACGCACCAAAAGACGAGCTTCCTCTTTTTTATCCGGTGCCACGGAATCTTCGAGATCCAGAATCACACCGTTGGGCTTATGTATGCCTGCGTTCAACATCAGAGCCGGGGTATTGCCCGGCAAATACAAACGGGAAAAACGAAAGGCATCCCGTTGGGAAGGATAGTCATTCTGTGAAATAAAATCCGGAAGAAATGATTTATCCGAAGCGGTAATGCTCTTTATGGCAGCCTCCAGCCGCGCCATGATCACGAAATCCAACGCACCGCTATCTATGAGTCTGACTTTAGCATGGGTTATATCGAAAAAAGCCAGGATCCGTTCTGTGAGATTATGCATATGCCGTCCGTACATAGACTTAACTTTGGATTGTATATCTATGACAATTCCACCTGTATTTTTTATTTGCACGGAGACATAACAATCGGAGCGGACTTTATCGCCGGTATTTCCGGCAGTGGCGGAAATAAAATTCCTTTTATCCATAGCACCCGGTTTCAGTTAATGAGGTAAAGGTAACAAAGTATATCCGAAAAAAATCATGTTGCAGATCACTCCCGGTTTGTTTCACATAATTCTACCAAAACACCATGGGTTGAAGCTGGGTGAAGAAAAGCAATTTGTAATCCCTCTGCACCCGCACGGGGATGCCGGTCAATCAATCTGACCTGTTGGCGATCCAAATTATCCAGAATTTGAGGAAGATCTTCCGTCTCAAAAGCAATATGATGAATTCCTTCTCCTCTTTTTTCAATAAACTTTGCTACAGGACTGTCGTGTGAAGTTGGTTCCAGCAGTTCGATCTTTACCTTTCCGATCAGATAAAAAGCGGTTTTAACATGCTGGTCAGAAACGGTTTCCTCCCGGTAACACTCCAGTCCCAATATCTGCTCATAGAATTTCCGGGCCTCTTGTAAATCCCTGACAGCAATGCCGATATGTTCAATTTTCGAAGTGATCATGGATGATGAATTTTGTATTTATATTTCTGTAAATGTATGCCTGTGAATATATTAATTTTATGATATTCGTCAATAACCGACCGAGAGGATAACCGGAAAACCGGTGATGTATCTCATCTTTTTGTGGTTAGGTAAATCATCCGTATTTTTGGAACTTTCATTTTTTTTTTCATATTTTTAAGGTAAATATAAAATATATTGTTGTCTGATTGTTAGAAGGGGAGAATAGTCGTTGTTTTAAGTGAAGCGTTAAATTCACTTTTTGAAGGGAAGTATAATAGTGTTCCGAAGGTGAATAAGCGATTGTAGGCATTGATAAATTTAAGTTTCAGAAAAAATAAAAAGAAGGCATTAATTTTATGAATCAAGAAGAAAGGGGGTGTACTAACTAAAAAGACATAAATACATAAGTTATGTTTTCATTCACGGATTGTTTATGTTTGGAATGATTATATTATTCCGGGGTAAGAGAATACCATCTGACTAATCGTGGTATTTGTCACGGGGAGACAACATCGTAAAGGATATTGCATTACCCCGGCTATAAAATAATGATTAAGAAAATGATGAGGTTGTGTTATGCCTGATTGAGGGGAAATAACATATAGCGAACATGTGTAAGCTTATGCTTGTTTCATACGCAGGTGTTTCCTGTCCGGTTGGGTGAGAATGAAAATCTTGATTTTATGGACATGTTATTCATGGTTATTTCCTGCTGGGGATAAACAGGTAATACTTCAAGAGGGTTAATTACAGGAAAATGGGAAGGAAAAATAATTTTGTACACCATAATGTTTGAATTTATGAATTGAAAAACTTGTTTTTATATATACCTAATATATACCGCTTATGTAAAGAGTCATACCATCTTGTAATAAATAATATATGGCAGGCAGGAAATGCAAGCAGCCGCCAAACAAAACTTAAACTAACTAACTAAACGAAACTAACTAACTAAACGAAAAAAAGACTATAAACTAACTAATTAACTAAAACTTAACACCATGAAAACAAAATCTGCTTCTGCTTTAACTGTTCTTGAGGAACAGGATGTAAATTATGTTAAATCGCTGGTTGCCAAAGGTGGTCCTGACCGGTATGATTACAGGCCGTTTTTTTCTGTTCTGGAACAGTTGGATGAACAAGGATTCAGCGAGATCAGAGACCTTCTAAAGCCTATTATGAATGAAAGAACCATGGTTGGTTTTGCATATACCAAACCTTTTGGATATGCCGGCGATTTTCAGATCATTGATTACATGTATCAGCAAAAGGTGAGTGATCATCCGATGTATGGTAAATGGGATAGATGGTATCATGAGCAACATGCTGCAAAAGCGGTTAGAAACAGAAAGGAATTTTTTAAGAATGTTCTGGAAGAGTTGAATGCTACGGCCGACAAACCTAAAGAAGTGTTGGTGTTGGGAAGCGGGCCGGCTACGGATGTTTATGAGTTTCTGAATGCTCATCCCGATTCAAAGTTGCATTTTGATCTGATTGACCTGGATCAGCGTGCTATTGATTACGCCAGGGAGAAAAACGCCAGATTCCTCGACCGTCTCAATTTCATCAGAATGAATGTGCTTCGTTATCAAACACATAAATTCTATGATCTTATTTGGAGTGCAGGGTTGTTTGATTATTTTAAGGAAAAACATTTTATATACCTTCTCAGGAAATACCAGGCTTATGTAAAAGATGGCGGGGAGATGATCATTGGTAACTTTTCGGATCAGAATCCATCTACCAAAGGAATGCATGCCTTGCTGGAATGGCATTTGAACCAACGGTCGCCTCAGGATCTGGTACGTTATGCCGTGGAAGCAGGAGCCAGAGAGGATAATATATCTGTTGACAAGGAGCCCTTGGAAGTAAACTTGTTTCTAAGAGTGAAAAAACCATCAAATCCTTTTAGAAATGCTGAAACTTTTATATCTTGGCTCGAAATAAACAACAACTAAAATGAATGTTATTTCAGCGTAAGGAGAAAGTGAAATTTGCAAAGGATGGAGCTTCTGACATTGGGATGAAGCTTCATCCTTTTACTTTGCATTTTGTTGATGACCAGGCTTATCTGGAGGAAGAATATAGAAACTTTTATTTTTCCGAATCCATAGGTTCTATTCGGATTACGCTGGTTCTTGCCATTTTCTTTTATGCTGTTTTTGCCGGGCTGGACGTCGCCGTTGCAAAACAATTTCAGACACCATTGTGGCTGATTCGTTTTGCATTTGTCATTCCTGTGCTGGTTCTGTTACTGATTTCCTCTTATCGTCCCTGGTTCAGAAAATATGTTCAGCTACTCGTGGGTATAGGGATGTACCTGACGGGATTCGGTATTATTTTAATGATATTTTATGTATCAAAGATAGGGCTATATACCTATTATGCCGGTCTGATGTTAATATTTATGATCGGTTATACATTTATCCGGCTGAGAATTGTTTCAGCTACCATAGCAGGGTGGTCTATCGTGCTGACCTATGAAATTGTAGCCGTAGGCTTTGCGCATACTCCTACGGTAGCGTTGATCAATAATAACTTCTTTTTTGTTTCAGCCAACGTAATCGGTATGTTGATATGTTACTTTCTGGACCGTACCAACCGCCGTGACTTTTATATGAGAAAACTGCTGGAAATTGAAAGGAATAAAGTGAAGGCAGCCAATGATATTCTTGAACAGAAGGTACAGGAAAGGACACAACAACTCCTTGAGACCAATGTTGAGCTGAAAAAAGAGATAGAGCTTAGAAAACAATATGAAAAAGAAAGGACCAAGCTGGAAGCCCAGTTGATGCAATTACAGAAAATGGAAACCATTGGCACCCTGGCCGGAGGAATCGCGCATGATTTCAACAATATCCTTACCCCTATTTTAGGGTATACGGAGATGGCTCTGGAAGAAATTGAAGAAGACAACACCTTACGCTTTGATATAGAACAGATCAATCATGCTGCGATTCGTGCCAAAGACCTGGTACAGCAGATCCTTACCTTCAGCCGTCAGATGGATGTGGAGAAAAAACCGTCCGATCTGAAAGCGATTATCGAAGAGGTGCTGAACCTGGTGCGGGCCTCGTTGCCCAGGAATATCATGATCAAAACAAATCTGAAAAAAGGATGCGGCAGCGTGATGGTGGATGCTACCCAGATACATCAGGTGCTTATGAATCTATGTACCAATGCTGCTTATGCCATGACCCCCGACGGAGGAGATCTTTTTATTGGTCTGAAAGAAATAGAGCTGGATGCCAGACAGGTGAAAAAACTGAATAGTATCAGTCCCGGCGTCTATGCCAATATTACAGTTACAGATACGGGTGTTGGGATGGACAAACAAACGATGCAAAGAATTTTCGAGCCTTTTTTTACAAAAAAAGAAGTGGGCGTTGGTTCTGGACTGGGTCTGGCTGTGGTGCATGGGATTATTAACAGTTACAGAGGAGCTATTACCGTGGAGAGTGCGCCGGGTAAAGGGACTACTTTTGATATTTTCCTGCCCAGTTTCAGTGATGCCAAAGAGACAGAGATATCCGAAGAATTCCTCAAAACAGGGATGGAGCATATCATGTTTGTTGATGATGAGGAAGAGGTTACTTTTATCGGAAAAAAGATGCTCGAGAGCCTGGGTTATTCGGTTACGATCAGAACAGACGGAAACAGAGCCTTCCAGGAATTTAAGGCACATCCGGATGAGTACGACCTGCTGGTTACCGACCAGGTGATGCCGGGATTACTGGGGACCAACCTGGCTGCCAAATTCAGACAATTAAACCCTAAACTGAAAGTGATTATCATTACCGGCGCAAAAGAATCAATCAATGAAAAGATCATCGAAGATTACAAAATTGACGAACTATTACTGAAGCCGTTGAAAATTAGCGAGTTCAGTAAGGTTATACGAAAAGTACTGGATGAAAAGAATAAAAATAATTAAACCATGCAAAGAATAATTGTTATTGATGATGAGCCTTATATTCTGCTAATGTTAAAAAAGATGCTGGAAAAAGAAGGCTATGAGGTGGATATGGCAACCAACGGCGTGGAAGGTATTGAGCTGTATCATAAAAACGGAGCCAACCTGATTATTACGGATATTGTAATGCCTGAAAAAGAAGGGCTGGAGACGATCATGAACCTGAAAGGAGAGAACCCCGATCTGAAAGTAATTGCTATTTCAGGAGGAGGACGAGTTGATTCCCGGGAATATTTGCATTCGGCTCAACTGCTGGGTGCGGAAAAAATATTTCCAAAACCTTTTAAGAAAGATGAGATCGTTCGGGCGGTTAAAGAATTGCTGGAAGAAGAATAAAGGAAATATTTTCGGTTCGTAAAATGTTTCGAAAGAAAACAATCCGGGAAAAAAATTTACGGAGTGTTTTTTAGCATGTTAAGGATGTACAAACTTTGTATATTTTTGCATGTAATGTAGTACTATCATGTTTTACTAAATTCATAAAGATATGTTTAAAAAAATCTTTTGGTTTGTTTTTGCCGGCCTGTTGTGTCTGCAGCTTCAGGTTCGTGCCGATGAAGCCCGGTTACTGCGCTTTCCTGATATTCACGGTAATCAGGTTGTATTTGTTTATGCCGGCGATCTGTATCTGGTCAGTGCCGAAGGAGGCGTGGCCAGACAGATAACTACCAACAAGGGATATGAGTCTTTTCCGCATTTTTCCCCGGATGGAAAATATATTGCTTTTACCGGTCAGTATGACGGCAATACGGAA
This sequence comes from Bacteroidales bacterium, assembly GCA_021157415.1. Classification (GTDB taxonomy): domain Bacteria; phylum Bacteroidota; class Bacteroidia; order Bacteroidales; family VadinHA17; genus DRPN01. The sequence continues at coordinate 44,735 of JAGGWN010000046.1, forward strand.
GTTTTTTTAATCCCTTCCACCGGCGGAGTTCCCAAGCGTCTGACCTTTACGGCCACCTTGGGACGTGATGATATAGGCGACCGTATGGGACCCAACAATATCGTGATGGGATGGACCCCCGACAGTAAATATATTGTTTACCGTTCCCGGAGATATTCTTTCAACTCTTTTGTGGGACAGTTGTTTATTGTGCCTGTAGAAGGAGGTCTTTCAAAAGAAGTACCCATATCAAAAGGAGGTTTCTGCTCATACTCACCTGACGGGAAAAAACTTGCCTTTAACTGGGTATTCAGGGAGTTTCGTACCTGGAAATATTACAAAGGGGGAATGGCTGATGATATCCGGATCGTGGATTTAGAAACAAAAAAGGTGGAGAAGATCACAAATAATATAAACCAGGATATTATCCCTATGTGGATGGGAGATAAGATTTATTTTCTCTCAGACCGGGACCGGACCATGAACCTCTTTTCCTATGATCTTACAACCAGACAGGAGAAAAAGCTGACCCATTTTACGGATTATGATATCAAATTTCCCGGATACGGAAAAGATTATATCGTTTTTGAGCGGGGCGGTTACCTGTATAAGTTTAATATACATACAAATAATACTACCCAGATCCATGTGCAAATAGCCAATGATGAGAAATGGAGCCGGACACAATGGGAAGATGCATCAAAGAAGATTTCCTCCATGGATCTTTCTCCGGATGGAAAACGCATCCTTTTCGGGGCTCGTGGAGATGTTTTTTCCGTGCCGGCGGAACATGGCATTACCGTGAATTATACAGAATCGTCTCATGCCAATGACCGGGATGCCTACTGGTCCCCCGACGGAAAATACATTGCTTATATCTCGGATCGCAGCGGAGAGTTTCAGATCTACCTCCAAAAGCAGAATGGTTCCGGAGGCCCTGTACAGATCACTTCCGGATTGAAAACCTACATCTTCGACCTGGCCTGGTCGCCTGACAGCAAGAAAATCCTGTTTAATGACAAAAGGCAGACCCTGAATTATGTAGATATTGACACAAAGAAGATGGTGCAGGTGGACCAATCGGATGAGGCTCCCTGGTTCAGCTATGACTGGTCGCCCGACAGTAAATGGATCACTTACACCAAAGCGGAAAAAGGAATGACGAAGATCCGGCTTTACAGCCTGGAATCACAGAAATCCTACGAGTTGACGGATGCCTGGTATGAATCTGATAATCCCTCTTTCAGCAGTGACGGAAAGTATATCGTATTTACCTCTGCCAGGGATTTTCATCCTATGTATAGCCAGGTGGAATGGGATTATGCCTATGAGGATATGAACCGGATCTATCTGATCGCTCTGTCCAAGGAAACCCCCTCACCTTTTGCTCCTGAAAATGATGTGGTGAAAGTTACAGAAGAAAAGACAACCTCTGCATCTGACAAAAAAGGAAAAGAAAAGAAGGGAAAGAAAGATGTTAGCACAAAAGAAAAAGAGAATGCAAAACAAGTAGTGATAGACCTGGAAGGGATTCAGAACAGGGTCATTGGGATCCCTGTGAAGCCATCCAATTATTTTAACGTGACTTGTGTGGACAACAAGGTTTACTATGTACGCTCTTCATCCAAGGGCGGAGGCCCATCCTTTGGGATGTATGACCTGAAAAAGAAAAAGGAGACGGAGTTATTCTCAGGCATATTTAGTTATGTTATCTCATCCAATCATAAGAAGATGTTGGTGCGTCAGGGAAGCAAGTATCAGGTTATTCCCCTGCCTTCTTCAAAAATACAACTGAATAAGCCGGCGGATCTTTCCAATATGAAAGTGCTGGTAGATCACCATCAGGAATGGAAGCAGATGTTTGAGGAGAGCTGGAGGCAGATGCGTGACTTTTTCTATGCTCCCAATATGCACGGTCTGAACTGGAAAGCGATCCATGATAAATATGCAGTGCTGGTGCCTTATGTGAACCACCGTTCCGATCTGACCTATATCATCGGAGAAATGGTTGGAGAATTGAGTATTGGCCATTCATATGTCATCAACGGAGAACGTCCTATGCCGCAACGGATCCGGATGGGTTTACTGGGAGCTAGATTCTCACGTACGGGAAACGGATACTTCCGGGTGGATCATATCCTGAAGGGGGCCAACTGGAACAAGTCCCTGCGTTCCCCCCTGACCGAACTGGGAGTGAACGTAAAAGAGGGAGATTATATCCTGGCCGTGGACGGACATCCGTGCAATAAAGTGAATAATATCTTTGATCTGTTGGTCGGAAAAGCCGGTAAAACCGTCGAATTGACAGTGAACAGTAAACCGGACATGGCAGGAAGCCGGAAAGTGTTGGTCGTGCCTGTAGCCGATGAATCGGCTTTGTACTATTACGAATGGGTGGAAAACAATATCAGAAAGGTCAGCGAAGCTACCAACGGCCAGGTGGGATATATCCATATCCCGGATATGGGGCCGGAAGGTCTGAATGAATTTGTGAAGCATTATTATCCTCAATTGCTGAAGAAAGGCCTGATTATTGATGTTCGCGGTAATGGAGGAGGGAATGTATCACCTATGATCATGGAACGATTGCTACGTACTATTACCTATGTGACCATGCATGCAGGCGAGAAAAAAGGGGATGTGAATCCTGTCGGGACCTTTATCGGTCCGAAAGTGGCTTTGCTGGATAAGTATTCCGCTTCGGACGGGGACCTCTTTCCTTATCGTTTTAAGTATCATAAACTCGGGAAACTGATAGGCACCCGTTCCTGGGGAGGCGTTGTCGGCTATAGCGGTTCTATTCCCCTGATTGACGGTGGGTCGCTGATTACACCCTCTTATGCTCCTTTTGCGGCCAATGGCAGTGGCTGGATCATCGAAGGTCATGGGGTCGAACCGGATATTTATGTCGAAAACGACCCGGTCAGGGAGTATGAAGGGATCGACGACCAGATGAACAAAGCCATCGAGGTGATCAGGGAAGAAGTGAAGAATTTCAAATATAAAATTCCGCCCATACCACCGTTTCCGGATAAGAGCGGAAAGTAATAGAACAAAGAAGAAGCTCTCCTCCGTAGTCAATATCCTCGCAAAGGTTGCGGTGATAAAAGACTACACCGGCAGGCAGGTACAAAGCAGGGACGCAAGATTTTGCGTCCCTGCCCTATAGAGTGGGGAACTGTATCTACGTAGATGATTCATGATGGCCTGTGTTGTTTTTATTTTTTTATTGAACTTTTTTCGCTGGCTGTAACAACTTCTACCAGTCTGTGGGTTATTTTCTTTGCCTGGATACTGTCAATTTTCAGAACTTGACATTTGGCATCTTTTTCAGGCACAAAAAAAGTTGCACAGGCTGTGTCCGTTTTAACGTATCCCGGGTCTGACAGGGTGAAATATCCGGAATCTTTTTCCATGACATACAAGACGGAGGTAGGGTCCCAGCAAGGCCTGTCGTAAGGCATCTTCATAAAGGATTTATAGGCTTCTGCCAAGGGATGGTGCTTTTCTTTTCCGAAATCATGCTCAATGGAAGAGGCGGGATATTTCACTTGTATCCCTACTTCAAACGGACTGATGATGATTTTGGTGGGCCAGTGGTCAAAAACATCCCTGGCAGCATCACAATCATTGACAACATTGAATTCCCTGTTTTGAATGATGCCGTCGAAGTTGGCGGCCATCATACTGAGGTACTTTACCTTTTGTCTGATCAGATCTGTTCCGTTCCGGCTGGAAAATGCATCGGGCCCCGAATTTAACAGATCGGAAAGATTAGTGGAAAAGCCCACACAGATAATAATGAGGGATGTATCGGGTGACCTTGCGAGCAGCTTTCTGTAAAGACTTACGGCACCCGGAATTTCCCGGTATCCGGGAAGGGTTCCCTGAAAAACTTTTTTCCCGTTTTCTTTTAGTTCCGCCACGGCTTTGGCATAGGTGGGATCTTGCGGTCCCCTGTTTTTAAGGGTCATGCCCAGAGGAATGCCGGGATGTCCGTACCAGGTATTCAGAATGTCAACATATTCGACGGAATAAGGATTCTTTTTGCTCAGGATTACTCCCATCAGATGGAGTTTTCCTTCCGACATATAGTTATTCAACATGGTAAGTGCCAGGGCATCGTCAATATCGTTACCCATATCGGTATCAAAGATGATACGTGGGGCAGATTGTTCTTTTGTGCCTGATGTATGGCAGGATGGCAGCAGAATAAGCAACAACCATACCAGTATAACATATTTATTTTTCATGCGTGGGGATATTATGATTCATTAAAAAACGTTCAATTTCATGCAGGGAAGGCACGGAAGGTTGTGCTCCGAGTCTGGTTACGGAAATCGCTGCTGCGGCATTGGCAAACCTGGCAGCACCAGTCAGATCGTTATTCTCCAGTATGCTGGTGGCAAATGCACCGCAAAAAGTGTCGCCGGCGGCAGTGGTATCCACGGGGGTGACCGGAAAACTTTTTACAAACGTCCGAATCGTTTTGTTGAAGATATAAGCTCCTTTTTTCCCTAAGGTGAGAATAATATTTTCCGGACCTTTCTCTATCAGTTTGTGTCCGATAACATGCAGGGATTCTTCGGAGACTTTCCGGCCGGTAATCATTTCCGCTTCCGTTTCATTTAAAATAAGATATGTGACGGTTTTAAGCACCTCCTCATCCAGCTTTCGTGCCGGGGCAGGATTCAGAAGTATCTGTTTCCCATGGAAGGATGCCAGTTTTGTAATATGTTTTACGGTTTCATAAGGGATCTCCAACTGCATAACGATAAGGTCGGCCTCTTTAATTACGTCATGGTAAGGATCCATTTTTTCTTTGCTTAAATGTTGATTGGCTTCCGGAGCGACCGCAATAAAATTTTCACCTTTCCTGTCCACAAAGATCAGGGCTGTACCGGTATAACGATCCTGTATCGTATATACGTATTGGGTGTCGATATGATTTTCCTGTAAGTTTTGAAGCGCTCTCTGGCCTTTGTCATCGTCACCCAGGCAGGTAATAAAAGTGACATTTCCGCCGGCACGGGCTGCCGCAATAGCCTGGTTGGCCCCTTTTCCGCCAAAAGCTTCCGACAGGACAGCGTCCCCGACGGTTTCCCCCGGGACCGGTAAATGATCTACCTGTGCAATGATATCAATATTTGTACTGCCTACAACAAGAATTTTTTTCATACACTATAATTTAGCCACAATGATCAGGGTAAGTCCCAGGATAAATGATAAAAACATGAAGGAGAGTAACAACTTGATTTTAGAGGGATTCCGGGCGCTCTTAAATTCTTTCCAGATAAAGACACCCCAGATAGCCGAGACCAGGGTAGCTCCCTGACCCAGACCATAGGAGATGGCATAGCTGGCTTTGTCAGCGGCTATGATGCTGAAAAGCATGCCCAGTCCCCAGATGCTTCCTCCAAGAATGCCAATCAAATGCAGTCTTGGAGTGCCTTTATTGAAATACGCTCTGTACGGGGCTTTATTTCCTGACAAGGGTTTGTACATGACAATGGTATTCCAAAGAAAACTGGAAAGAAATACTCCGACGGAGAAAAGGAACATGGCCGTATAAGGGGTCAGTTTCCCAGGCTGAGGATTTACAAAATTCATAGACATGGAAGCAGCTACAAAGCGGTAAAAGAATCCCATGGCAATACCTGCCAGAACGGAAATGACAAGGCCTTTCCAGAAAGTCTTATTGTCGTCTTTTGTCTGTACCTGCCTGTAAGCAAGGGAATCCAGCAGAATTGCAACTGCCACCAACAAGACGCCAGTGAAAAGATACCATGGATTGCCTGCCGGGGCAGCCAGATAGTTTACGACAACCCCCAGAACCAGTGCAAGACCTATGCCTACAGGAAAAGCTACAGCCATGCCGGCAATGTCAATGGCAATGACCAGGAGGATGTTGGCAAAGTTGAAAATAATCCCTCCGGTGAGTGCCGAAATAACTGAGTTTCCTTCCGCCTGACGGAGATCTGTCAGAAAACTCCTTCCGTGTTCACCAATGCTGCCCAGCGTAAAGGCCATAATTACAGAGAAAAGCAGAATTCCAAAAACATAATCCCAGTAAAAATGCTGAAATGGCCATTCCCGGGATGCCAGTTTCTGGGTGTTGGCCCAGGATCCCCAGCAGAGCATGGTAATGATTAAAAGTATAACTGCCTGTGTGTAGTTGTGAATGATAAACATGGGTGTTAATTGTTTTATTTCAAACCTACATATTTTTTTTATTTTTATGAAAATTTTTAATCTACTTTACTATGAAATCCTTAAAATTATTTTTATTCCCGGTACTTCTGAGTTTATTGGTTCTCGATCTTTTCGGACAAAGTTCCGGTAAGAAACCTCTGTCTCATGACGTTTATGATTCGTGGAAGAGCATCAAAGGGATTACGCTTTCGCGTGACGGCCGGTGGGCGAGCTATGAAATCAATCCGCAACAGGGAGACGGTTGGCTCTACCTGTATGATGTAAAAAAACACAGCCTTGATTCTTTTCCGAGAGGTTCAGGGGCCCGATTCTCTCCGGCTTCGGATTATCTGGTATTTAAGATCAAACCCCAATACAAAGTTGTAAGGAAAGCCAAAAGGGATAAAAAGAAAAAGGAGGATATGCCGAAGGATTCTCTGGGGATCGTCTTGCTGAAGGATAAATCATTGATCAGGGTTGCAAAGGTCCGCTCTTTTGGTATACCCGATGAAGACGGCGAATGGTTCTGGTACCGAAGAGAAAAGGTGTATCCTGAGAAACCGGATACCGCTGACAGAAACTCATCCGAAGAAGCAAACAAATCTTATCAGAAGAAAAAAAAGGAGTATGATAAACAGGTAAAGAAGATAAAGAAGGCCAAAGGGACGGATCTGGTGGTGACGGATCCTTTGAAGGATAAGTTTCTGATATATCATGATGTGACCGGCCAGACAATCTCCAAAAGCGGAAAGAGGATTGCCTTTATCATGGAAAAGAAAGACTCGCTGGAGCAGTCGGTCGTGTATGTATTTAATACGGAAACAGGGCAGGAGCGTCCGGTATTGAAAAGGGAGGGGCCAGGCGTCCACTCGGATAAGATAGCCCTTGATAAACAGGGAGATCAACTGGTGTTTCTCCATTCGGCCGATACGGGAGCTGCGAAGATATATGATCTTTATTACTGGCATGCGGGACAGGATTCGGCCCTGGTGGCAGCAGATACCTTAACGAAGGGCATGCCTGACGGCTGGAGTGTAAGCATTAACAGACAACCTTGGTTTTCGGAAGATGGTTCGCGCCTCTTTTTGGGGACGGCCCCCATACCGAAACCGGAGCCTAAGGATACATTGCTGGAAGAGGAAAAATATCATGTGGATATCTGGAACTGGAAGGATCCTTATCTGCAGCCTATGCAGAAACTGCAGGCAGAGCGGGAGAAGAAAAGGACCTGGCTGGCTTTGTGGTACCCGGGGGATAACCAATTTGTGCAACTGGGGGATAAAAAGGTTCCTGAGGTCTCGGTGGCATTGAAGGGCAATGCACCCTGGGGGCTGGGACGTTCCAATCTGCCGTATCGCAAGCTGATCTCGTGGGAGGCAAACAGATATCAGGATATTTATCGGATTAACTTGAAAACGGGCGCAAAAGAGAAGTTGCTGGCCAAAGCGCCTTCCTCGGTGTCCTTGTCCCCGGAAGGGAACTACCTGGTGTGGTATCAGACGGCCGACAGTTGCTGGTATGTCAGGAATATCAATAGCGGGAAAGAGGTTAATGTGACCGGTAGTCTTTCGGTGGCTTTTTATAATGAGCGCCATGATACGCCCAGTGATCCTTATCCCTATGGGCTGGGAGCGTGGTATGACCATGACGACTATTTTATCCTCTACGATAGGTTTGATCTATGGAAAGTGGATCCTTCCGGCAGGGAGAAACCGGTATGTCTCACACATGGCTACGGACGGAAAAAACAGATACGTTTTCGCAGGCAAAATCTCAACCGGAAAAAGGAAACCATCGGACCGGATGAGAGACTGTATCTACAGGCATTTCATATATATAACAAAAAGTCCGGATACTATACCCTTTCGGCCGGCAAAGCGGCCGATCCGAAAAAACTGGTGCTGGATGATTGCCAGTATTTATCTCTGATGAAACCGGAAAAAGCCGATGAACTGTTTTGGAGGAAAGAAACATTTCAGGAATATCCGGAGCTGTGGACCGGAAATATGAAGATGCAGAAAGCCCGGAAGATTTCCCTGACCAACCCTCAGCAGAAAGATTATCTGTGGGGTTCTGTAGAGTTGGTGGAATGGAGGGCCTTTAACGGAGAAAAATTGCAGGGTCTTTTATACAAGCCGGAGAACTTTAATCCGAAGGGAAAATACCCTATGATCGTTTATTTCTATGAACGTAGTTCGGACGGGATGCACCGCCATTGGGTGCCTGCCCCCAGCCGCTCGATCATCAACCGTACCATGTATACCAGCAATGGCTACCTGGTCTTTGTGCCTGACATTACTTATGAGACCGGATACCCCGGTCAGAGTGCTTATAAAGCGGTGGTCAGCGGGACGCAGGCGATGGTGGAAAGGTATCCTTTTATCGACAGGGACCGTATGGCCATGAATGGACAGAGCTGGGGAGGCTATCAGATTGCTTATCTGGTGACACAGACAGACATGTTCAGGTGTGCTTTTTCGGGAGCTCCGGTGTCTAACATGACTTCTGCTTACGGAGGGATCCGGTGGGGCTCGGGTATGAGCCGCATGTTTCAGTATGAACAGACACAGAGCCGTATTGGCGGAACTTTGTGGGAAAAACCTTTACTTTACATTGAGAATTCCCCTGTTTTCTTTGTGCCGAAGATCCATACGCCGTTGTTGATCATGCATAACGACAAGGACGGTGCTGTACCCTGGTATCAGGGTATCGAATTTTTCGTGGCTTTGCGACGACTCAACAAACCGGCCTGGCTGCTGGAATACAATAATGAAGACCACAACCTGACGCGTCGTGCCGACGAAAAAGATCTCTCCGTCCGTGTGATGCAGTTCTACGACCATTATCTGAAAGATAAACCGGCCCCCGTATGGATGATTTATGGTATCCCTGCTGTGAAAAAAGGAAAGACGGACGGATATGAGCCGGTGCCGGAAATAAAAGACAGAATCAAAAAGTAAAAAGGAAACCATTTACACCAAGAATACGGTGGCCCAAGAGAAGAGAAACATTTGAACAGGCTTTAGGCTGACATCCGGACAAAAGTTCATAGTCAGCCCGGGGAGACTATTTCATGATTAAATGCCGGCGATCTGACTTCTACAGCGTCAGGATGTTGGTCCATTTCAATAAAAACAACACCAGGAAGGTTAGAGCCAGGCTTCCCAGTACAACAACTTGCCAGTACCGGGTTCTGATGCCAAATTGTTTCCACATTTTATCACCGTTTTCCTTTTTGTAATGTTTTAATGAAAGTTTGGTGATTAAGAACGTGAAAATCATAAATAATGCGATACCGGTAATCCAAAATTCTCTCATATTGTATTTTTTATCCTGTTCAGGGGATATTACATACGTCGAACGTACCCAAAATTTCCATTAGGTCCGGAGGATACACCGTTGTATGAGCAATGATACAATGCTAATTTTCCCGATCAAGTTTTGCAATTTCATGTAAGAGGGCTTTGAAGGTTTTTACCCAGTTTCCTCTTCCCGCTCCTTTGATTTCTTTCCGGCCGTAAAACTGATCAATGGCATTTTCAGCACTGGTCCAAACGGTTTCCATGATTCCCTGGTACCTGTCTTTCGTAGCATCCGTAGCGTTTTCTTTAAAGTCAATCATCATTTGAAGTTGTTTTAAGGCTACCTCAGGGAGCCGGTATGGACAGGTGATCACATGAAAGCCCTTGAGGGCAAAATAAGCGGCAGTAGGGTCGGGGCGTTCATAGTGCCAGTCATTGATCACCACATCTTTCGGGATCATGTCGATGGCCCGGTAGGTATTGTTATAACTTCCTTCCCACATGCCGATGCCTGTTGTTTTTCCGTCGATAAGCCGGTCTCCCCAGATCCAGAGTTTTTTATTTCTGAGTGCCAGGTGATTTCTGATGGCTGTGACTTCTCCTGCAAATAATTCGGCATGATCCCTGCCGATGCATCTCTTATCCATTCCTATATAAAATACTTCATCCATACCTGCATGGAAAGCCTCGGCTTCGAAAGCGTCCACAATTTCGTCGATAACATCAAAGGTCACAGCATGTAATCCGGGATGCAGCGGACAATAGCTCAGGCAATACAACCCCCACTTGTTGGGCCATTTATTAATGCCTTTATCCAGGGGAACATCCGGGGTTTCGTTGAATTGGGGATAAGCCTCCAGCAATTTCCCGACGTTTGAGAACCAGGATTGATGCCCCAGCATATTTACCTGCGGAATGATTTTTATGCCTCCTTCCCTGCAGGCTTTTACAATCTTCTTTACCTCTTTTCGGGACAGGGCATTTGAGTCAATCAACTCGGGATGTGACTTATACCGGTACCGGTAGTCAATCCGTATGACAAGTGTGTTTATTTTCCCCGGCACAAGCTCGTTATTGATGAAATCAATGAATTGATTTACCCCTGCCGGCGTTGGAGCTGCTATGCATAAACCCCGTACAGGCAGGATTGAATCGAGTTTTGTCTGTGTGTGTCCGGAAAAAATCAGAAGGCCGGTGATCAGAAAAAGGAAAAATAACTTTTTCATAATAATATTTTTGATAGTGAAAGTGTTGTTAAAAACGTCATGAGTTTAACCTGTTTAATAGTGAATGAGATGAATACAAAGATGCAGATTTTTATTTAATAAAATTTTGCAGGATTCAAAAGAAGGAGGATGAAAACCGGGTTTGACATTGTTGGAAAAACCAAAACCCTCTGTTGGAACGCCCCAGAAATTTTTATCAAATATTTTATTATTGTTGGCATCGTGAAAGAGAGCTATGGCATAATACCCTTCCGGAACATAAAAACCACACTCGACCCGATTGCTTTTTACCGGAACTGTTTTGGAAAGATATTCCATGTTATCCTTCGGAAAATTCTCTTTTTTATTATATAATGCCACTTCGATATTTCCGGTTACTTCATGAATTTCACATACGACAATGGTTAATGTATATTTATCAGGCATGAAGCCGGTTGCGGCAGGACAGAATGGGATAAGAAAAAGTGCTAACAGTAGTGCCATCATTTTCATTTCACAGGTTTTTTCATTCGTAAAAACATCAGATTCGTATCGCCAAACTTTATGTTGTATTCGTCGGTTTGTTTATACCCGAGATTTTCATACAAATGAATGGCTCCCTTATTATGTTTTTCAACATCCAGTACCATGCCGGACATTTTTTCTTTGCGGCAATATTCTTCACATTTCATCAACAATGTTTTGGCCATCCCTTGCTTCCTGAAACTTTCATATGTTGCTACATTGCTGATATAGTAATCCCCCTTTTTAATAGTGCCTATGGTTTTGTGGAAGCGCATCAAAACCGGGATATTTCTAATCAAATTAAATTTCAGTTGTTTGATTAAAAGCCAGCCCGTTTTAAAATTTTCTTTTCTCTTGGTGTGATAGCTGTAACTCAATATCAAACTTGCAATTGCCTTGTCTTTTAAGGCAAAGAGAGTATGCTTATAACTGAAAAGGTTATGTTTTTTGATGTATAAATTTTCTAAAACTGCGTTAATATTATTCCCAAACAATCGGATAAAATAGGGGGCGGAAATCAGAATCATTTTGCCAAAATCTCTTTTATAACAAATTTCTCCTTTGATGATATGCGTCATTTCAAGTGTAATTTACTGTCTGCAAATCGCGAGTTTTATTGCATCTTCCTAATTCTGACTTCAATGTCTTTTTCATTTTGCAGCAGCTTGACCAGTTCCTGCGGGTTAGTGTGGCCATAGTGATAGGGATAGAGCACAGTGGGCCGGAAAGTTCGGGCGGCTTCGGCTACCATCTCGGGTGTCATGGTATAGGGAAGATTCATAGGAAGGAATGCAATGTCTATTCCACGGAGTTTTCTCATTTCCGGGATATTTTCCGTGTCTCCTGCAATATAGACGGTTTTGTTACCGAAACGGACGACATAACCGTTTCCATTCCCTTTGGGATGGAAAGGTTCCCCGCCGGGCCTGTGGTGGATGATATTATAGGCAGGTACCGCCCGGATAGGAATCCCGAGCAGATGAATCTCCTCTCCATTGTGCAGGATGTGTCCATGAGGATAAGTCTTATAACATAGCTGTGTAAGGACAATCTCTGTTTCGGGGGTCACAATTTTTGAAAGAGCTGCCGGATCGAGATGATCTCCGTGCTCATGTGTGATCAGTACCAGGTTTGCTTTCGGGAGCTTTGAATAATCTCCTTCGCGGCTGACCGGATCCACATGGATCACCAGACCGTTCCAGGTAAACATCAATGTGCCGTGCCCGATAAAGGTGATCTTCAAAGGACCTTGTGAGGTTGGGAACATATCCTCTTCGTAAGTTTGCGGAGAGGCAGTATGCATAAAGATGCCGGCAAATAACATGACGATAATTTTATGAATCATAATTTATAAGTTAATAGTTTAATTAAACGGGAAAGAAGTATCTTAAGTGGGTTTCTTATCCAGCTTTTTTACTTTCTGGTATTTTGTGCTGGCATCTATCATACGGGCCCAGTTTATCCTTGTCCCGTTTTCCAGCGATTCGTAAACATAGCCTTTATCGGTAAGAAGTATTCTGCAGTATCCCAGTGCATAACGGAAGGACTCGACATAATCTCCTACGTGAAGTTCCTTGCCATCCATATCTGCAAAAGGGAGATCTTCAGGCCCGCGGTGCCCCGGTTTTCTTATTCTTTTTTTTCCAAACATTTTTTATTTAAAATTACGAAAAAAAAAGGAAACGGTATTTTTCTTTTTAATAAAAAAGGGGAATCAGTCGGTTCGTCTTTTTTTTATAATCCAGATATTCTTTACCGAACTGTTTTGTAAGCAGTTGTTCCTCAATGCGAATCCTGTACAGCATGGTAAAAATGACAAGGATAGCGACCACTCCCAGACTGATCCAGTTGTTCAGGGATATGCCGAAACCGATGAAGGAAAGGATGGAACCGGTATAAGAGGGATGCCTGACCCGTTTATAGATACCGTCTGTTTTTAATTTATGGTTATTACGGATGGTAACATCCACGGTAAAGTATCTTCCCAAAGACCATACGGAAGCGAATCTGATTATCATCCCGCAGACAATGATCGCCAAACCGTTTAACGGTAGCGTAAGGCTATGGCTCATCGGAAACGGGAAATAGACAGCAAAGAGCACGCCGAGGGTATTGGCCGCGGCGATGGTAATCCATATGATGCGCAAAGAACCTTTATCCTGATTCTCCCGGCCTTGTTTCCCGGAACGTAACAAACGGTTCAGGAAAATTTCCGAAAGAAACCACAGAGACCAGATTACTATAAACATGAGTTCGATATAAGAAAAGTAAAAATATTAATATAAAACAAGAATCGTTATTGTCTATATCTAACTGGTATATAAATAAGTAAAGCAAAAACCCTTATGAACAGCAATGTGAATTTAGTGGAAATATTTTATTTCACAGACAAATTCCGCAAAGAAATTCAGAAAATGGTCAGGGGATATCCATTAGTACACGATATCTGGAAAAGTCTCAGATAGATAATGCCTTTTATTTCAAATCCGATACCCGGATTGTTGGCATACTCATTCTTGCCTAAAAAACCGGGGGAGATGAAGTCCGCGTGCTCTATTCGTCCGGATATTTCTTATTTTTGGCTTCCGTTTTTGGTTTTTACAATGACTACGCCATTCGATCCCCTAACGCCATAAATGGCTGCACCTCCATCTTTTAAAATATTGATGCTTGCAATATCCGCAGGCTCAATGGAAGCAAATGAGCCCTGGTCAACAACAGAACCGTCAACCACCAGTAAAGCGGCATTGCTGCTCATTACCGACTGGGAGCCACGGATAATAATCTCCCCATTCTCAATATGCACTCCCGGAAACCGGGATTTGATCACATCATAGATGTTATTATAATGAGAAAAATCCAGTTCATTGCCACTTAGCCGGGAGGCGGCATAGAGCTTCTCCTTGTCCCTGACAATTCCGTATCCGATTGCAATATCCGCACTTCCGGGAGAAGGTTTCAGTTTGAGATTTACAAAAACATACCTGACCTTTGGTTTGATTTTAATATTCCGTTTTATGAATCCATTGGCAGTTACCTGTAATTTATCCTGGGGCAGACAGGTTGTCGTGAAATGTCCGAGGCTATCGGAATATACGGTCTTTTTCGAGCTTTTTACCCGGATGCTCACACCGGTCAACGGGATACTGTCAAATGTGGTGACCATACCATGAATCGTTTTGGTCTGGCCGGGCGAAGGAATTACGGAACCTATCGCGATGAGCGACCCTAATATGATCTTACTGAAAAGTAAACGCATGATGAATGTTTTATGATGTATAGCGTATTCACAAAGATAAACAAACTATTCTGTTAGTACCGGTCCGATGTATCTGAATTTTAATTGCTTTAAATGCCTGAGATTTACCTGCTGGGCATGAGTATAGATCATTGAACCTGTAAAAAATAAAAAAATGGATAAAATAAAGGACCTTATCCGCTTTGAAGGATGAATGTTTGGCTGCATTGTGGTAAAATAAATAAGAATTATCAGTTATCGATTGTGATAGATTAATGAGCAGGATCAAGCATAAAGAAAGTTTCTAATTCCAAAGATAAACATTTTTGTTTTTCATGATAGATTTTGGGATTATTTTTCCTACTAGTAAGCTGAGTTTGATAATCAACAGATAAATACCGTTCGGAAAGTTTTCCATTGGTCATATCCCCCCCAATGCACGGTACCGGATTGTGTGTTAACGAAAAGATTTTCTTGTCAGGGTTAACCCAATGCAGCCTTCGGATTATGCGCAATAGAGACATTTACAATAACTCTATTGCGCAATTGGGTTTAACACTCTTCCTGTCATGGCAGCTGAGGAGCTAAGGAGCGAGCGCGGATAGCCCCCTTAACTTTTCAACCTCTCAACCCCAATATTTCAAATCCGAAATTATTTTAACATCTTTGATCATATTTTTCATTTATGCGCAAGCGCTTTCTGAATATCCTTTTCTGGTCGGTGATCTCGGCAGCTTTCATTGGTCCGGGAACGGTTACCACGGCAGCCAAAGCCGGCACTGTCTTTCAGTACCAACTATTGTGGGCACTGCTTTTCTCCACCATTGCCTGTATTGTGTTGCAGGAAGCGGCAGCACGGCTTACGTTGGCTTCCGGACTGAATCTGGGGGAAGCGATCAGACGGCGATATAAAGATACTTCCCTGTTTGTATGGGTGGTAGTGTTGGTAGTTGGGGCGATTATTCTCGGATCGGCAGCTTACGAAACGGGAAATATCCTGGGGGCTCTGGCCGGTATTCGTTTCATTGCCACCGGACCTTCCTGGTTGTGGGTGCTGCTGATCGCCGGTTTTGCTGCCGTGATGCTCAGCCGCCGTTCGGTACGGGGCGTGGCCAACGTGCTGGGTACCTTGGTGGCCGTCATGGGGATGGCTTTTTTTATTACGGCTGTTGCCGTAAAACCTCAGCCTGTACTGTTGTTGAAAGGAATGATTCTTCCGAAGATTCCTTCCGGCAGCGGGGCCGGTTTGCTGGTACTCGGATTGATTGGCACCACGGTGGTCCCTTACAATCTCTTCCTGGGGTCAGGTATGGCCGGAGAGAAACAGTCCCTGAAAGAGATGCGTTTCGGATTGTCGGTAGCGGTGATCCTGGGTGGTCTGATCTCTATGGCTGTCCTGGTGGTAGGTACCGCGGTGCAGGGAACATTTTCATACGAGGGCCTTGTTGCGGTGCTCAGGGCCGGTACCGGCAGGTGGGCAGTGATCATATTCGGCATCGGCATGCTGGCTGCCGGCTTTACCTCGGCGGTGACCGCTCCGCTCGCGTCGGCTATCACTGCAAAGTCATTGCTCTATGAAAAAGACCGGCTTCGCCGGGGAGAGGGGAAACACGGGTTTGTCCTCACCTGGCTCGCGGTGCTCCTGACAGGAGTGGCTTTTGGCCTGGCTGATGTGAAACCGGTGCCGGTAATCATTCTGGCACAGGCTCTCAACGGACTGGTACTGCCTCTGATCACCCTGTTCCTGTTCAAGGTGATCAATGACTCTTCTTTGATGGGAGAACATAAAAACAGCCGGGGAGCAAATCTTCTGATGTTCCTGGTCAACTGGGTGACCCTGACCCTGGGATTGTGGCAACTGACCCAAGTAACCCTGTCTGTAACAGGAATAGAAATACAACAACAGAAAATACTAATGTCTGTGATTATAGGAGTAGCTTTTGTATTGGATGCCGTCGTGGGCAGAAAGTATTTAAAAAATTGAATAATGAACCCCTCCCTTATACCCTCTCTCCATGGGAGAAGATAGGAGTCATGCGGAATCGTAATGGAAAGGCAAAACAACATCAAATTATTTGTCGATACCGGCGGAACCTTTACCGACTGCATTGCCTGTTTTCCGGATGGAAAAATCGTACGGAGAAAAGTGCTGAGCCATGGTGCTATCCGCAGTATGATTCTTGAAAAGACCGGTGAGGTTTCTTTCCGTATCAACGATGACTGGGCATTGACAAAAGATATTTTAACGGGTTACCATCTGAAGGTACCGGAAAAATACGAGGTATGTGCCATGATCGGGGCCTTTGATCCGGGAAAAAGGATTCTTTCTCTGGGTAAAGTCCCTGCCCATATGCTGCCCGAACCCGGAGATATGATTGAAATTTCGGCCGGGGAGGAGGCTCCTGTGCTGGGAGCCCGGTTGATTACCTCAACAGGGTTACGGGAATCTTTACCTCCTATGGAGGTGCGGATGGGATCTACACGCGGTACCAATACCCTGCTGGAGAAGAAGGGGATCCGTACCCTGCTGCTGATCACGAAAGGTTTTCGGGACCTGTTAAAGATAGGCACGCAGCAACGGCCGGATATCTTTGCAAGGCACGTGGTTAAAGGGTCAGTCTTGTACGAAGAAGTGACAGAGGTGGAGGAACGCATGGATGCAGAAGGCCAAGTGCTGAAAAAACCGGATCCGGAGAGATACCGTACGGCATTAATGCGATTCAAAAAAGAAGGGTTTGAAGGGTTGGCTATTGCTTTTATGAATGCTTACCGCAACCCCGCCCATGAACAGATGTTTGTTTGTCTGGCAGAGGATGTCGGGTTTCGTTATATAAGTGCTTCGACCTCTTTGTCGGGGATGATGCGTTTCCTTCCACGGGCAGAGACTACGGTGGTGAACGTCTATCTTTCGGGAGCTATCAGGGATTATCTGGAGAAAATAAGCAAGACCTTACCGGAAGCTTCCACCTTGCATGTGATGACCAGTTCAGGCGGACTGGTGGGTGCAGACAGTTTTCAGCCGAAAGACAGCCTCCTGAGCGGTCCTGCAGGGGGCGTCGTGGGGGCTTCTGTGAAAGGGAAACAGTCCGGTTATGACCAAATGATTGCTTTTGATATGGGAGGTACCAGCACAGATGTGTCCCGTGTTCACGGAAAATATGACTATCGTTACGAGCTTGAGATAGGGGGCGTGCATGTCATGGCCCCCGCGTTGGCCATCGAGACGGTAGCAGCCGGCGGGGGTTCTGTATGTTCTTTTGACGGGTACCGTCTGCAGGTGGGACCGGAAAGTGCAGGTGCTCTTCCGGGCCCGGCTTGTTATGGAGCCGGTGGGCCCCTGACAATTACCGATGTGAACTTTCTGCTTGGAAGGCTGGATGTTTCGGAGTTTGGAATACCCGTGTTTCCGGAAGAGGCCCGGAAAAGACTCATGATCCTGCTGGACGGAATACGGGAGAGGACAGGGAAAAGACCTCCTGAAGAAGAAGTGCTGAACGGCTTTCTGGATATCGCCAACGAGATCATGGCCGGGGCTATACGGAAGATATCTGTAGCCCGGGGGTATGCACCGTCGGACTATGTGCTGGTGGCCTTCGGAGGTGCCGGAGGCCTGCATGCCACCAGCGTGGCCCGCCATCTGGATATGAAAAAGGTTCTGATCCCGGAAGATGCCGGTCTGCTCAGCGCTTATGGGATTGGTCATGCCCCGATGGAACGGTTTGCTGAAAAACAGGTTCTCTTATCCGTAGAGGAGTGTGAAAAAGACCTCGACGGATTATTCCGTGAAACAGAACGGGAGGCTACCATGAAACTCAAGGGAGAAAAAGTGGATGAGAAAGAAATAATGATCCGGGATCGTCTGGTCTTTATGCGGTTTTCCGAACAGGAGTCTTCCCTGGAAATTCCATGGCGGGAAGAGAGTGACCTGCGTGAAACTTTTCGGAAAGAATACAGGCGGATTTTTGGTCATTGGAATGACCAAGGTGAGATAGAAATTGAGTCGATTCGGGTGATTGCCTCCACACGACCCGGGGAAACACAACGGGGAGACGGGTACGAAATGAAAAAATATGTACCGCACCACCACCATACCATACGTGCCCTGGTGGGAGAGAAATGGAAGGAGGTGCCGGTTTTTTTAAGAAAAGAGCTGAAACCTGGCGCCGTTGTGGAAGGTTTTGCCCTCTTGCTGGATGCCCACAGTACGACGGTGGTCGATAAAGGATGGACCTTGATCATGGATGGGAACAGGACAGCCGTCCTGACCTGGGCAGAGGAGGAGTATGACAGAAATAACAGGACGGTTCGCCATGCGGAGGTAACTGAGCTGGAATTGTTTATCAACCGGTTTACCTTTATAGCCCGCAACATGGGTTCTCTTCTGCAGCGGACAGCCATGTCGGTAAATATCAAGGAAAGGATGGATTTTTCCTGTGCCTTGCTGAGTTCGAAAGGAGAACTGGTGGTCAACGCCCCGCATATCCCGGTACATCTGGGTAGTCTGGGTGTGTGTGCCCGGAAGGTGCGGAAATATATAAAAATGGAACCGGGGGATACGGTAGTAACCAACCATCCGGCATACGGGGGATCCCACCTGCCTGATGTTACACTGATCACGCCGGTATTTACGGACGATGAACAGCTTGTCGGCTATGTGGTTAACCGGGCTCATCATGCCGAGATCGGTGGCATACGGCCGGGTTCAATGCCGGCAGATGCTGTGAGTCTGGCAGAGGAAGGCGTAATCATTCCTCCCACCTATCTTGTAAAAAAGGGGAAAAGCCGGTGGGAGGATATACGTAAGATGTTGACACGATCGGTTTATCCCTCCCGGGCTCCCCGGGTAAACCTGGCAGACCTGAATGCTGCCCTGGCAGCCAATCGCAGCGGGGAGGAGGCTCTGAAAATGATGGTGAGGGAGCATGGAGTTGGAAGAATTCTGAAATATATGCAACTGATTAGGCAACATGCTGCCGGCCGTATGCGGGAAACCCTGAAAAAAATCCCGGACGGGAAATATGCGTCGGTGGAATGTCTGGATGACGGAACACGATTGCAGGTCACTATTACTGTAGAAGGAGACCGCTGCGTGATTGATTTTACCGGTACGGATGCTGTACATCCCGGCAATCTGAATGCTACCGAGGCTATTGTCAACGGGGTGGTGGTGTATGTGTTGCGTTTGCTCGTGGATGAGCCGGTGCCCCTGAACGATGGATTGTTTGACCCGGTGAGGATCCTCTTGCCGGAGTGTTTACTCAATCCTTCTTTTCCTGAGGACCCTGCCCGGTGTCCTGCCATTGTAGGCGGAAATGTGGAGGTAAGTCAGCGTCTGACGGACACGTTGCTGAAACCCTTCGGTATATTGGCATGCAGCCAGGGAACCATGAACAACGTGCTTTTCGGAGATAATACCTTTAGCTATTATGAAACCATCTGCGGAGGATGTGGGGCCGGACCAGGATTTAACGGAGCTTCGGCTGTGCATCATCACATGACCAACACCCGTATTACAGATCCGGAGGTGATGGAATATCACTATCCGGTGCGGTTAGAACGTTTTGAAATACGCGCCGGATCCGGTGGAAAAGGACACTTTACAGGCGGTGACGGAGTAATCCGGGAGATACGTTTTCTAAAAAATTTGCGGCTTTCACTCCTTACCCAGCACCGAAATGTTGCTCCTTACGGATTGGAAGGAGGAAAACCCGGAGAGAAAGGATTGCAAATGATCCTGCACGGAGACGGAAGCAAGACAGTGTTGAAAAGTGTGGACGGAACGGAAGTGAAAGCCGGTGACAGATTGGTGATTGAGACACCCGGAGGGGGAGGCTACGGAATAATGAATAAGAAATAAGGAATGATGAAGGATAATAGAGGCAGAAAAGGTATTGTTATTTTAACCGATCTGACTGATCCTTTTCAGCCGTTTTTCATCCAGAATGGTTATTTCTTTTCCGGAAAGTTTGATAATCTCCTCTTCGGCAAACTCATTCAGTAAGCGGCTGATGCTTTCACGCGAGGTGCCCAGCATTTCGGCCAGATCGTTGCGTGACAGATCCAGACGAAAAGACAGACTGTTATAAATGTTTCCGGAGAGATCAAGAAGGGTACCGGCCAATTTGCCATTGAGTTGTTTCTGTGTAAGGTTGATGCACCTGTGAAATTGTTGCAACTCATATTTACAAAGCGTGAGGATGATCTCCAAGGCAAAGCTTCCATTGGAAAAGATCATATTGCGAAAAGTCTCCAGATCGATAAAACAAGCTGCGGCATTATTGATGGCCATGGCTGAATAATGATTTACTTTATCTCCTACAGTAGTTGGGATCCCAAGATAAGCAGGGGCCCTGACGATCTTCAGGATCTGGTCTTTGGAAGGCCCTTTCATGAACAACTTAACCAATCCGCTTTTAAGATATATGATGTTTGAGGAGAGCGCATTTTGTTTAAAGATAATCTCTCCTGGGTCAAAATGTACTTCCACACAATTACTGCCAAGCTCAATAATCTGATCGTCCGTCAGAAACCTTGTGGCAGTAGACTTTACCTTGCAATTCGTACACTTAAATTCTTTCATAGACTACAAAGATATAAAAAATGTGAGCTATGTCACACATTAATTAAAGCTACATCACGTCATAATTCTTGTCAGGAAGTGTCCCCTGCCGTAACTTTGGAATGTGAAAATATTAACATTATAAAAGTAAAAATCATGGCTAAAAAACTTTGTATTGCACTGTTTTCCGGAAGCGTTGACAAACTAACGGCTGCCGGAGTGATTCTCGGGGGTGCTGCTGCCGAGGATATGGATGTTGACATCTTTGTGCTGTTGCAGGCTGCTTTTGCATTCAAGAAAGAGAATGCCCTCACCAATGAAAGAGTAGCAGAGATTACAGATAAAAAGGATGAATTCCTTGCCTCTCTGAAAAGACTTGAAGCCCCGCATTGGACTGAGGCTTTTAAAACGGCTAAGGAAATGACCAATGTGAAAATCCACATTTGCGGTTTTGCCGGGAAAGTATGGCACGGCGAAAAGCTGGAGGACTTTATTGATCTGGCGGATGATATTGTCGGTATAGGTGAATATATTGACACTGCTGAAAATGCTGATATTAATTTATTCATTTAAAATCTGGAGGAAAAAATCATGACACCTGAAGAATTAGCACAAATTAAGGTTGATAAATCCGTGGATGCACGGGGGACATCCTGTCCCGGTCCGTTACTGGCTGCAAAAAAAGCTATCGGTCAGATTGAAAAAGGTCAGGTAATGGAAGTTCTTTCTGCCGATGAAGGGACAAAACGTGATATCCCGAAATGGTGTACCAAAAAAGGGTTTGAGTACCTGGGTACAGTAGAGGAATCAGGCTATTTTAAAATTTTCTTAAGAAAGTAATTATGGCTGGTGGGAAAGTAAATGACGGCCCCAGGATCTTGGTATTTTCTACCGACAAGATTTCTGATCCGGCCATTGATATGGCGGGCTTATTAAAATTACATTATCCGCCCACCGTATATACCATCTCCATACCTTGTTCGAGTGCTGTGAAACCAAGGTGGATATTGCATGCACTGGAACAGGGTTTTGACGGGGTATTTATTGCTGCCGATGGTACCGATTGTCCGTATGGGGAGTCATGTACTGAAAAAACCGGACAGGTGGTAAGTACTACCATGCAGATGATGAAAGACAAAGGAATGGATCCCGCCCGGTTGAAAATGGCGGCTATTTGTTCCGTATGCAGCGAACCTTTTGTAAATCATGTGAAAAGTTTCTCGGAATATTTACGTAAATCTTCAAATTCATGAATATGCAGGAACCAAGGAAGACACTGGAATATGATGTTCTGGTGATTGGTGGGGGGATTGCCGGAGGGGAATCAGCTATTAATCTTGCAAATCTGGGATACAAAGTCTTGCTGGTAGAAAAGGACCTTTCCATTGGTGGAAAAATGATCCTGCTCAGTAAAGTGTTTCCGACACTCGACTGTGCTGCCTGTATCACCACGCCCAAAGTGTCGGAAATAGCCAGACATCCTAATATTACCATTTTTACCGGTACGGAAACCCGTAAGATTACCAAGAAAGGAGAACATCGTTTTGAAGTGGATATATTGCAAAAGCCGCGTTATGTTCATATCGAAGATTGTACGGGGTGTCAATTGTGTGAGGAAGCTTGTCCGGTAAGTGTTACCGATGAGTATCAGTATGGACTGGTGGGGCGAAAAGCTGCTTTTATCCCTTTTAGTATTGCCAGTCCCCGTGTGGCCGCGATTGATATTGAAAACTGTACCCTTTGTGGTGCCTGCGAAAGGGTATGCCCGACAAACTGTATTGATTTTACCATGACCGAAGAAGAATTTCTGGTAAAGGTGAAGGCGATTGTGGTAGCTACGGGGTTTAACTTATTCGATCCTCTGAAAATTCCCCGTTACGGTTACGGCAAGTTCAGGAATGTACTTACTTCCATGCAGATGGAACGACAGTTGGCCCCCACAAGACCCTTTAATACCGTTCTGCGTCCCGGTGATGGCAAACTCCCTGATAATATAGCTTATGTATTATGTACAGGTTCGAGAGATAAGTCCGTTGGCAATCCTATCTGTTCACAAATCTGTTGCATGTATTCCATTAAGCAGGCCCAGCTTCTTATGGGAGCTTTGCCTATGGCTGATATTACGATTTATTATCTGCATATCAGGGCTTTTGGAAAAGGATTTAATGAATTCTATGTCCAGGCCCAGGATATGGGTGTTGAGTTTGTCAAAGGAAAGGTGGGTAAAATCACCGAAAAAGAAAACGGGAACCTGATTCTCAGATATGAGGATGTAGAAGCGGGAACGGTACAGGAAGCCGAGCATGATATGGTTGTCCTTTCGGTGGGTGTTTTACCTAATCTCGGTATCTCAGATGTCTTCGAAAACGAAAAACTGGAGCTTGATCCGTTCAATTTTATCAATCAGTCCGATATGCTGGCGAGTCCTGCCAAGACCAGTATAGAGGGTGTATTTGTTGCCGGTACGGCTTCCGGCCCGATGGATATCCCGGACTCGATCCTGTCGGGAGGTGCTGCTTCGGCGGAAACAACCAGTTATCTCAGGAGGGAATCATTATGAAGAAAAAAATAGGGGTATATATCTGCCACTGTGGAGGCAACATCTCCGATTATGTAGATGTTGAAAAGGTACGTGAAGCTGTTAAAAATGAGGAGGGCGTTTTTCTGGCCAAAACAACCATGTTTGCCTGTGCCGATTCCAATCAGAAAGAGATGGTTGAAGACATCAGAAAGGAAGCGCTTGACGGGGTGGTGGTGGCTTCCTGTTCTCCTAAATTGCATCTTCTTACGTTCAGAGGTGTT
Source organism: Bacteroidales bacterium (assembly GCA_021157415.1). Lineage (GTDB taxonomy): Bacteria > Bacteroidota > Bacteroidia > Bacteroidales > VadinHA17 > DRPN01. The sequence goes on from JAGGWN010000046.1 coordinate 68,537, forward strand.
GTGGAAAGAGCAGGGATGAACAAATACAATTACGTTCATGCCAACATTCGTGAACAGGTCTCCTGGGCACATTCTGACAATAAGCCGGGAGCTACGGAAAAGGCTATTCAAGTAGTAAAAGCGGCCATTGCCAAGGTGAGGCATGCCGAAGCCCTTGAACCCATAAAGGTGAAATCTACTAAAGCTGTGGCAGTGATCGGTGCGGGGGTGGCCGGTATGCGTGCGGCTATTGAGCTTGCCGAAGCCGGCGCGGAGGTCTATCTTATCGAACGTGAGTATTTTGTGGGTGGACGTACCGCTCAATGGGATGATTTATGCATTACCGAAGAAACCGGAAAGGAACTGGTTACCCGCCTGTATGATGAGGTGATGAAACATAAACATGTTACTCTCTTTACCGGCGCCGAACTGGTTGACTATTCAGGGAGTGTGGGGAATTTTAATCTGAAAGTTAAGGTTACACCCAGGTACTTTAAATTGCAATGTTCCAGCGATGAATTGCAAAAGGCCATTGAGGTATGCCCGGTGGAAGTTCCCGACGAGTTTAACTTTAACATTACCACACGCAAAGCTATTTATCATAATTATCCCAGTGAATATCCGCAATTGCCTGCGATTGATATGAAAAATTGCACCCGTTGCGGCGAGTGCGAAAAAGTTTGCAGCAGCGTGGATTTCAGTCAGAAGACGGAAATGCTGAATTTAAAAGTCGGTTCTATTCTGCTGGCTACGGGTTTTGATCCTTATGAGCCTAAAAAAGGAGAATTCGGTTATGGGGAGATCGACAATGTGGTTACGTTTCCCCAGTTTAAAAGAATCGTTCACTATTGTGATGATAAATTAATGTACAAAGGGAAAGAGATAAAGCATATTGCCTATATCTATTGCGTTGGGAGCAGACAGGTGGACGGAGAGAATAAATATTGTTCCCGTTATTGTTGTACTGCCAATATTCATACGGCGATCACGGTGAAGAAGAAATATAAAAATATTTACAATTATCATTTTAACAGAGGCATAAGAACGTATGGTAAGGCAGAAGTATGGTATGATGAATCTTCACGACTCGGGGATATATATTTGCAGTCTTTTGAGGATCATCCACCTGTAGTCGAAAAACGAGGGGACCAGACGTTTGTTAAAATCAGAGATATCCTGACTACCGATAAGGAACTGGAGGTTGCTGCCGATCTGGTGGTTCTTGTGACCGGCATGGTTCCGCGTGCGGATAATTCCATCGGGAATCTACTGAAAGTGCCCAAAGGAAGGGATAAGTTTTTCAATGAAATTCATATGAAACTACGGCCCGTAGAGACGGTTATCGATGGAGTGACGATTGCCGGGGCAAGTCAGGGACCAAAGAATATTATGGAGTCGATGAATTCGGCGCTGGCGGCCGCCACGAAATCTTTTTCTTTGGTGGATTCGGGCGAGCTGGCACTGGAGCCAACCGTTGCCAGGGTCAATGAAGAAGCTTGCGAATGGTGTGGAAAATGTGAAGAAGCCTGCCCTTACAGTGCCTTTGAAAAGGTTGAAAAAAATGGAAAAACCATAGCCAAAGTGAATGCGGCCGTTTGCAAAGGCTGCGGTATGTGTCTGCCCGTATGTCCTGAAAATGCCCTTGACCTTATCGGATTATCCGATGAAGATGTTGAGAGTATGATTGATGCATTGATTCCTAATGCTTAAAAAATTGTCTCATGGAAGTTGAAAAAGGAAAAACAGCAAAATACCTGAAAGAGAAGCACGAAATTCCCAAACAGGTGACAGAGCATCTAAAATATTTCACAAAAACAAAAAAGATGCTGCTTAATGCGCTCAGGGAAGAAGACAAAACGATCCCTCAGCTTGCGGAAGAACTTGGTCTTCCTGCGCAAGAGGTCATGTTTCAACTGATGAGTTTATTAAAATACGGTTTTGTGGAAACCGGTGAGATGGATGATATGGATGAGTATTTTTATTATAAACTAAAAAGCAATGGCAAGAATAAATCCTGAGTTTACCGATGAGTTGAAAAAATATGGGGCCTTTGATGCCAATGCATGTTATAACTGCGGGAACTGTACAGCTGTCTGTTCCCTTGCTACGGAGGAGGAATCGTTTCCGAGAGAAATGGTGAGGTTCAGTGTCCTGGGATTAAAAGAAAATCTGGAAACCTCTTTGAAGCCCTGGTTATGTTACTATTGTGGTGAATGCAGTGAAACATGTCCCCGCGAAGCCAATCCCGGAGAGCTGATGATGTCGCTCCGCCGCTGGCTCATTGCCAGATACGACTGGACCGGATTGTCCGGGTTGTTTTATAAATCGTTGGCTGTTTCTCTTTCCGCTTTTGTGGTGTTGGCGGCTGTGGTTGCTTGGTTCGGTGCCTATGAGAATTTTAATCTTCCTGTCATCATGCATTACGGGCACTATTTTGAAATGGCGGCCATAACCGTTGTCTTTGCCTTCATTTTACTGCCAAACATTATCCGTATGTGGTGGCTCACAATTTATAAGCCCGGGGTCAGGGTGCCTGTATCTGTCTATTTTACTGCCATTGGAGATCTTATTGTTCATATGTTTACCCAGAAACGTACACTGGGATGCGAGGATAACCAGCTAAGATGGTTCGAACATTTTATCCTCGTACTTGGTTACCTGAGCCTGTTATTTACTACGGTGGTCCTTGATTGGTTTGCTTCTCAAAGCTTATTTGTCGTGGTATTGGGATATGTGGAAAGTGCCGTGATTTTTGTGGTTACTTTTGATTTTGTGCGGCGAAGGATTATCAAAGATCAGGAAATCAGTAAACATGCGCATCCCAGTGACTGGTTTTTTGTTATCTGGCTTTTCCTGATGGGGTTATCCGCTTTTGCCGTCCGGCTGTTCATAGATCTGCAAATGCTTGATAATAATGTATGGCTTTATCTGGTTCATCTGATGATCCTGGTGCAATGGGCATTGGTCATTGTTCCGTTCGGGAAGTGGACGCACTTTCTTTATCGTTCTTTTGCCATGTATTTTGAGAAACTGATCGAATATACGCGGTCAACAAAATAAATCTGCCAGGAAATAAAACCCATTTGGCGGCATGTTGGATGCCGCCAATTTTTTGTTTTTGCGTACTGGTTGATTCTTTTAAAATTCTCTTACAACCTGATAAATTCTGACAAGCTTTTCCAGTAACGTCTCCAGTAGATTTAATCTCAGCATATTGGCTCCGTCGGATTTAGCGAGCGCCGGATCCGGATGGGTCTCCAGGAAGATGCCGTCGGCACCGACGGCAATGGCTGCACGGCCGATTGTTTCGATCATGTCGGGACGACCCCCGGAGACGCCTTCGTTTTGGTTAGGTTGTTGAAGCGAATGGGTGATGTCCATTACCACAGGGTAACCGAATTCTCTCATCTCCGGGATCCCCCTGAAATCCACAACGAGGTCATCGTAGCCAAACATGGTGCCCCGGTCGGTCAACATAAGGTTTTTATTTCCTGACTGAACCACTTTGTTTGCAGCAAACTGCATAGCGGCAGGAGCCATAAACTGACCTTTCTTGATATTGATGACCTTTCCGGTTTTTGCAGCCGCTACCAGTAAATCGGTCTGGCGGCTGAGAAAAGCCGGGATCTGTAAGACATCTACGTAAGCGGCTGCCAGAGCTGCTTCACGTACCGAGTGAATATCCGTTAGTACGGGTATATTAAAAGTATGACCTGCTTTTTTTAGGATCTTCAGGGCTGTCTCATCTCCTATGCCGGTAAAAGAGTCCAGCCGTGTCCGGTTGGCTTTTTTGTAGGATGCTTTGAAAATAAAGGGGATTTTAAGTTTATTCGTGATTTCTGCAATCTTTTCGGCGATCAGGAAGACGTTCTCTTCACTTTCGACAACACAAGGTCCGGCAATAAGAAAAAAATTGCCGGCGTCGAGGTGTTTTATTCCTGAGAGATTTTCAAGGATGTTCATGCTACATATTGTTTAATTATTGACTCCTGCCCTGTCCACCCTGGAGGGCAGAGGGTCATTCAATACTTGTAAATATCTCCCCACCAGTTTTTCAGGCGCCCGAAGATTTCGTTTTCTTTTGCGTTTTTTCCCGGTACATATAATCGGGTTCCCTTAATTTTTTCAGGAAGATAAAAATCTTTAACAAAATTTCCGGGATAGCTGTGGGCATATTTATAATCTTTTCCATATCCCAGATCTTTCATCAGTTTGGTGGGTGCGTTGCGGATATTCAGCGGTACCGGCAGGTCTCCTTCTTTTTTTACCAGTTCCTGGGCGTCATTGATGGCCCTGTAGGCCGAATTGCTTTTTGGTGAGGTGGCCAGGTAAATGGTGGCTTCGGAAAGGATGATTCTGGATTCGGGCCAGCCGACCTGATGCACAGCGTCGAAAGTGCTTTGTGCCAGCAGCAGGGCATTGGGGTTGGCCAGACCGATATCTTCTGCTGCCAGGATGACCAGACGCCGGGCGATAAATTCAGGATTTTCCCCGCCTTCCACCATGCGTGCCAGCCAGTATACGGCTGCATTGGGATCACTTCCCCGCACCGACTTGATAAATGCAGAGATAATATCATAGTGTTGTTCGCCCTGCTTATCATATAAGGCCAGGTTTTCCTGTAGATGTTGCAATACCGTATCATTGGTGATGATGATCTTTTTCCCTTCCGGTGCTTTGTTCTTCTCTGCATCTGCTACCAGTTCCAGAGCATTGTATAATTTACGGGCATCGCCACCGGAATATCGTAGCAGCGCTTCATATTCCGGGATCTCTATGGGTAGTTTTTTGAGATACACGTCCTGGTGGAGGGCCCGTTGAAGAAGGGTGATGAGAGCGTCCCTGTCCATGGGTTTCAGAACATAGATCTGGCAACGGGACAGAAGGGGGGAAATAACTTCAAAGGAAGGATTCTCGGTGGTGGCACCGATGAGCGTGATCGTTCCTTCCTCCACAGCTCCCAACAGCGAGTCCTGCTGGGATTTGCTGAACCGGTGGATCTCATCAATGAAGAGTATCGGGTTGGGACGATCGAAAAATTGTTCTTTTTTAGCTTTCTCAATGGTTTCTCTGACATCTTTTACGCCCGAATGGACAGCACTCAGACTGTAAAAAGGACGATTCATCTGCAGGGAAAAAATTCTGGCCAATGTGGTTTTTCCCACACCCGGGGGGCCCCACAGGATCATGGAGGGGATCGTCCCTGCATCTATCAGGTTACGAAGAATGGCATTTTTACCGACAAGATGATCCTGTCCGACATATTCGTCAAGCGTTTTGGGGCGCATACGTTCAGCCAACGGAATATTTAAGGCCATAAAATTCCCTTTTTTGCAAAGATACGGTTATTTTTAGTTTGCCGGGCATAAATATCAGGTCTCCCGAGCAACCAAAAGATCATCAAAAAAGTCTTATATTTATAAAATAAAATAATCATTAAATTTTTTACCATGAAACACAATCATATGCTCAGGCACCTATGTATAGTCGTTTTTACAGGCCTGTTGTCCGGATCAAGTGTTTTTTCCCAGATCGGTGAATCACTAAATATTTTTGATGGCGGAGTAGAAGACGGGCAGGCGATTCTAACCGAGTATCTGCGACCCTGGATGAATGCTTTTGGTGCTGATCTTAATGCCGGCTGGTACAATACGGCAACCACCCACAAGTTGGGCGGGGTGGATGTAACGTTTACCGTGAACATGAGTTTTGTCCCTGACAATGCCAAGACCTTTGATCTGGCAAAGATAGAATTGAATAACCTGAAAACTGTAGGATCAAGTACCATTGCTCCTACCATTGCCGGTAGTACGGATGAGGGGCCCTTTTTAGAATACAGAGCAGGCAATGCGACGGATACGGTCACTTTGGCTTCCTTCAGATCTCCTGCCGGCACAGGATACGATTTTGTTCCTTCCCCCATGCTGCAGGGGGGCATTGGTTTACCGGCCGGTACCGAAATTATCGGCCGGTTACTGATCCCTGTCAAAGTACCCGAAACCTCTGCAAAAGTAGGGTTATGGGGTATAGGTATGAAACATAGCATCAGTCAGTGGATCCCGGTTCTGAAAAGGTTGCCTGTGGGTATATCCTTTTTCGGGGGATACACACGCATGAATGTATGTGCCGGTTTTCAGCTTGAGCCGGACAGTTATGATAAGCTGGAAAATTACAGACCTGCTGATTTTACCGGGCAGGAGATCAGTACGGTCATCCAGGCTTATACCGTTGATCTCATTGCATCTACGAACCTGCCGGTCATCAATGTATTCGGGGGAATTGGTTACAGCAAAACCTCGACGGATATAGAGGTGAATGGAAATATTCCCATCCCGGGATTTCATTCTGATATCTCTGCTACCTCTCCTACTTATACAGATGCAGACATTCACAGGATTCCCGGCATGAAAATTACCAATCAAAGCGGATTGAGAGTCAATGCGGGCATTCGTTTGAAACTGGCTGTGATCACTCTTCACGGAGACTATACCTGGGCAGATTATTCCATATATACGGCGGGTATTGGACTGAGCTTCAGATAACCGGATTGTTTATGCTTTGTAAAGGTTTGGCAGTGGTGTTTTTCTAAACGTATTTTTCCCGGCATATCTTTGCCTGTTTTTCGATTTTTTTATATTTTTAAAATAAAAATAAAACAATGGAAGATAAGCTGGTGGTCCTTGCCGAACATCCCTATGAAAGAGCTTTGCTTATAAAGGCCCGTCTGGAAAGCGAAGGTATTGACACGGTTCTTTCCAATGTCAATCTGATACAGCCTGATGCTTCTGCAGGGGTGAAAATCAAGATCAGGGAAGAGGATCTTGAGCAAGCAATGGATATTTACAAGCAGTTCGTCCGCGACGAAGGAGCATGGGCTGAAAAAGAGACAGACAAGGCCAAAATCAGTAAAAAATCCGGGGTGAAGAAAATTCTGGTGCCTGTTGACTTCAGCGACTACGCTCAGCATGCTTCCCATTTTGCTATGCTCTATGCCTCGAAGGTGGGGGCTGAGATCCTTTATCTACATGCTTACTATGCGCCTGACATGCAAACCATCCCTTATGATGAATCTTTCGGCTTCGAGGGGTCCGTTACCGAATATCTCAATGATCTGAGGGATACTGCCCGGGAGGAATTAAAGAAATTCCTGAAGCGTTTACGTAAAATTGCAGAGAAAGAAAATTATAAAAACCTGTTGATGGATTATACCGTGGTCAAGGGGCCCCTGGATGATGCGGTTTTTTATGCCGTGGAGTCCTATAAGCCTGACCTGATTATTATGGGAGCTCGTGGTAAAGACAAGAGAAAACATGATCCTATTGGCTCCACCACTACACGGATCCTGGAGAAAGCCTCTCTTCCGGTGCTGATTATCCCGGAGGATATGGACCTGAAAGGATTTTTTGAAAGAAGAAAGATCCTGTATGCCACGGATTATGATGAGGCTGATTTTGAGGCAATCTCAAAACTGATGAATCTGATCAGACCTTTTAATATGGATATAGTCTGCATGCATATTGGCAGGGATAAGGAAGACCCCGGGGATCATCTTAAAATGGAAGGATTAAAGGAATATTTCAGAAAATCCTATCCGAAGGGAAACATCACGTGTGACATTATTCACAAAGAGGATGTAATTGCCGGCATTGATGAATACATATCAAAAAATCCGGTTAGTGCCATTGCCATGACGACACACAAGCGTAACCTGATTGAGAAGATATTTTATCCCAGCATTACCCGGAAGATGTTTTTCTATACTACGGTGCCGTTAATGGTGTTTCATAGCTGATGAAGCAGAGATCGATAATTGGTTGAGTCGAGTCCGAAAAGGCGTATTTTTTAAGATCGAGGCGGAGAGCATCTTGCAACAATAGTTAACATGTTGTTAATGAGGACTGAAGAACTCCTAACAATGAAGTGATGGGCAACAAAGATTCTTTTTAGAGCGGACTCATAATTATTTCCGGAGTCTCAGGTCCAGATAACCTCCCATGACGACATAACAGCTTTTGCTACATTGGCCTACCGCCTTCTTTACTTCCAGACTGGTGCCGTCCACTGCGACAATGGTATCTCCCTGTTGAATATATTCGGCGGTTACTGCATAGGAATGTCCGGCAGGCATAAGAATTTTAATCGTTGGTTGATTGACCGTATCGCGGTATCTGATGTCTTTGTCTTCAATATTTCCCTGGAATACCGTCACAGGAATTTCCTGGTTTTCCTGGTTGATTGTAAGATGCAGGGCAAGAAACCCGCTGTCGGGGGCTACCGGAAAACACTGGCTGCAGTCGACAGGCTGGTTGGTCGTTTCCTTATTGCATAAGGTCAGCAGGAGAAGACTGAGGAAGAGATACCCGAAAAACAATATACGTAACAAACGATTCATAAAAAATAATCTGTTAGTGATACCAAGGTATGGTTTTTTTTGACTTTGAAATCTTTTTCCGGGACAGGATGTATTCCACTTTAAGCGAAACATAACTGTCCGGAAGGTCATAGGTCTTGAGATTCAGCCAGGAGTATCCGACAGCTAACCGTACCGGGCCGGTCTTCATATATAATTCGCCCGAAGGACTGACCATAAGGATCGTTTTGGGAGACAGATTGCTGCCCGCATAGGAAGGTCCGAAAGAAACAAATCCGCTGATGAAAACATGCGCTCCAAACCCGGGTTTATGGGGAGCGTTTGCAACGAAAGGGAAATCCCTGCCTATACCGGTATAAGCGATACCCCGGTATTCCCAATATTGATAGAAGACATGTTCAGAGGAGGGGATCAGAACCCGGGTGGGATAAATCCGGTAATTAAAGCCCGCATAAAAAGTCAGTTTTGTTATCCCTTCCGTAATTCCGAAGAATATACCCGGAAAAAAATTCCTGCCATTCAGGAGGACCTCTGTCCCGAAACGAAGATCATGAAGATAAGGCGAAAAAGTTTCCCGGTAGTCATTTAGCAGCAACAGGTCTTTCATTTCGGGGTCCCTGTTTTCCGATGCCAGCTTAACGGGATTAAGGGGCATCCTTTTTTTAAAAAAACCGATGGAATCCAGAGAGATAAATTTATCAGCCAGGGGAACATCTTTTTGCTGCACTGCCATCAGCAGGGGAGAATAGCCGGAATGCGTCCTTACAAAAATATCAGCGTCATTAGAAATCAGAAGATCCACCATGCCGGCATCATGATTCTGTGTAGCTATCAGCAGGGCAGTAAAACCATGCTTGTCTTTTTGGTTAATGTCAGCACCTGCTGCCAGGAGCATTTGTACAAAATCTGTATTTTTACTGTAAACTGCTGCCATGAAGGGTGTTGTCCCTTGTTTATCGACGGCATTAGGATCGGCCCCGTGTTTCAGGAGGATCTTTCCGGCCACAACCAGATTATGCGCAGCAGCTTCCATCAAAGGAGTACGCCCGTAATTATCACGAATGTCTGCATCAGCGCCATGATCCAGCAGATAAACGATCATTTTGGGATGATTGTTCAGGGTGGCCTGTAACAAGGGGGAAACACCCTCTTTGTTTTTACCGTTGATATCGGCATGCTGTGACAGGAGTATTTCTGCTGTGGAAATGTGACCTTCGCCGGCAGCCAGGATCAGCGGTGTATTTCCGCTCATGGTTGTGGTGTTGACAAAAGCCCCCAGGCCCAGAAAGCGTGCAATATCCTTGTCTCTACCCAGGTAGGCAGCTACTAACAGGTTGTAGTTAATATCTCCTCTGACATACCAGGTAGTGTCAACCGGCTCATTATCCATTTTTCTCTGGCCGTAAACTTCCCGATCAATTTGAAACCAGATCAGGGACAGGGCCAAAAAAATAAGAAAACGCTTCATGCCATAAAATTACAATATAAATCTCTGTAAGGGACTTTCTTGCACGAAAAATATTTCATTGTGTTTAAAAAAGAGACGCACAGGGTGCGTCTCTGCTCAATGCTATCAGATTTCACCGATTATCGGTCTAAAGGGGTATGTTCCCGTGTTTTTTGGGAGGATTGGAAAGGGTTTTGTTTTCTGTCATTTCCAAAGCCCGGATCAGTTTTTTACGGGTTTCTCTCGGGTAAATGATTTCATCAATATATCCCAATTCAGCAGCTTTAAAGGGATTGGCGAATTTTACTTTGTACCCGTCAACGATTTTAGCTTTTTCTTCCTCACTGTTAATTTTACTTTTATATAGTATATTTACGGCACCGTCGGGTCCCATAACAGCGATTTCTGCTGTGGGGAAAGCATAGTTAATATCGGCGCCGATATGTTTTGAAGACATTACACAATAGGCTCCGCCATAAGCTTTACGGGTGATCACTGTAATTTTGGGTACTGTAGCTTCCGAAAAAGCATACAGCAATTTGGCGCCATGTTTGATAATGCCGCCGAATTCCTGTAATGTTCCCGGCAGGAACCCGGGCACATCTTCGAAAGTGATCAGGGGGATATTAAATGCATCGCAGAATCGTACAAACCGGGCTCCTTTAATCGAAGCGTCGATATCCAGCACTCCGGCCAGATGATTGGGCTGATTGGCAACCACACCCACTGGTTTTCCATTCAGTCGCATAAAACCAACTACGATATTCATGGCATAATGTGTCATTACCTCTAAAAAGTTATGGTCGTCGGCCACCGAGACAATCAGTTTTTTGATATCATAAGGTTTGTTGGCGTCGGCAGGTACCAGATCGTGCAATTCGGGATCTTCCCGTTCGGGATCGTCCGTAACCGTTTTTACGGGCGGGTCTTCCATATTGTTGGAAGGAATAAAACTTAGCAACTCACGGATCATCATGAGCACCTGCTCCTCCTCTTCCCCGACAAAGTGTGCCACGCCGCTTTTTGAATTATGGGTCATGGCTCCGCCCAATTCTTCCTTACTGACTTCTTCGTTGGTAACTGTTTTTATCACATCCGGTCCGGTGACAAACATATAACTGGAATGATTGACCATGAAGATAAAATCTGTCAAAGCCGGTGAATAAACGGCGCCTCCCGCACACGGTCCCAGAATAGCGGAAATCTGGGGAACAACCCCTGAAGCCATTACATTACGGTAAAAAATATCTGCATATCCTCCCAGGCTCTGTACCCCTTCCTGAATACGGGCACCCCCCGAATCATTCAGGCCAATAACCGGGGCTCCCATTTTCATGGCCAGGTCCATTACCTTGATGATCTTGTTGGCATTGGTACGGGATAAAGATCCTCCGAAAACAGTGAAGTCTTGTGAAAAGACATAGACCAGCCTTCCGTCAATCTTTCCATATCCGGTTACAACACCGTCTCCGGGTATTTTTTTCTTATCCATATCAAATTCCGTACAACGGTGTACAACCAGTTTATCAAATTCATTGAATGTCCCCGGGTCCAGTAAAATCTCAATACGCTCACGAGCCGTTAGTTTTCCGGTTTCGTGTTGCTTCTTGATTCGATCTTCCCCTCCACCAAGTTCAGCTTGTTTCTTTTTTTCTTCAATAAGTCTGAATTTTTCTTCCAGTGTAAGCATAGGTTTGGTTTTTGAATGATGGTTTGGTTACGACAGTAATTACATGGGTTACTCGAAGGTGATCAGCGGTTGGTTTCCTTCGATCGTATCCCCTGCTTTGATCAGCACATCCTTGACTTTTGCATTCCGGGGGGCATGATATTCACTTTCCATTTTCATGGCAGAGATGATAATGAGGGTTTGTCCTTCCTTCACTTCTTCTCCTTTTTCAACGAGCACCTTTACGACCTTACCAGGCATAGGTGAAGAGATTTCCTGCATGCTGTTTTCCGGTTTTCCTTTGTTACGGTTGCGCTGAAAACGTACATCCGCATCAATGATCTGAACATCCCAGTTACGGCCATCCAGTTGTACGTTATATTTATTCTTTCCCTTTCCTTCCGATATCTGCATCTCGAGAGATTTGCCTTCGTGTAATAATGAATACACTCCCGGTTCTACCTTCCGGATGTCCAGCTCATATATTTTACCGTTGATAGACGCTTTGACAGTGTCCTGGCTCTGTTCAATTACCTCGGCCTGAACAGTCCGGCCTTTCAGTTCTATTTCATAAGACGTCATAGGTTTCTTTTTTGATTATAAGCGTGTCACGGCTTTTTTCCTGCCAAATTCTTTCCACATATTTTTAACCATCCCGTTGGATGGAGCCGTTTTGGCTTTTTTATCCTCAAGGTACTCCAGTAAAGCGGTTATGGCTGCCAGTTCTTCTATTTCCCGATTGGTTCCGGATGAATCTTCCGGGAACAATTCTTTTTGATGGGTATCAATGAAATGGGTATTGTAATTCCCTTTCCGGAAATCTCGATTCTCCATGATTCTTTTCAGGAAGGGAATAGATGTTTTCACGCCTATGATCTGATACTCGTCCAAAGCGCGTATCATACGTTGGATGGCTTCTTCGCGGGAAGCTCCGTAAGTGACCAGTTTTGATATCATAGGGTCATAGTAGATAGGGATTTCAAAACCTTCATAGACATAGCCGTCGACACGGATTCCCGGACCGTTGGGTTCGCGTAGTTTAATCACTTTTCCGGGGGAGGGCATGAAGTTATTGTCCGGATCTTCGGCGTAGATCCTGCATTCCACGGAGTGGCCCCGTTGTCTGATTTGTTGCTGTGTGATGGCAAGACGGTCTCCCTGAGCTACGCGGATCTGTTCTTTAACGAGATCGATGCCAATCACCTGTTCGGTGACCGGATGTTCCACCTGCAGTCTGGTGTTCATTTCCAGAAAAAAGTAATTCCCCTTGTCATCCACCAGGAACTCAACCGTTCCGGCTCCTTCATAATGTACTGACCTGGCTGCTGCAATGGCTTTTTCCCCCATTTCCTCCCGCAATTCCGGGGTCATCAAAACCGAAGGGGTTTCTTCGATCACTTTCTGATGACGTCGCTGAACGGAACATTCCCTTTCGCCCAGGTGGATGTAATTGCCATGCTGGTCACCCAGGATCTGGAATTCGATATGGTGGGGCGATTCGATATACCTCTCTATATATACGGCCCCATTGCCAAAGGATGCTTCTGCTTCCGAACGGGCTGCTCTGAGAGAAGGAATCAGTTCTTCCATCGTATGAACCAGGCGCATGCCTTTCCCTCCGCCGCCGGCAGAAGCTTTTAACATAATGGGTAAACCGATTTCATCTACAATCTTGCGTGCGTCGGTTTCATCGAGAATGACTCGCTCGGTTCCGGGGACCACAGGGACTCCGGCAGCGATCATGGTTTGGCGGGCGGTGATCTTGTCGCCCATGGTGCGAATGGCTTCCGTGGTGGGGCCTATAAAAATGAGACCGGCTGCTTTTACTTTTTCAGCAAACTCAGCATTCTCCGACAGAAAACCATAACCGGGATGGACCGCATCGGCACCCGACCGGCGGGCTATCTCCAGGATTTTGTCCATACTCAGATAACTCTCTGCTGACGGTGAAGCCCCCAGGTGATAAGCTTCGTCAGCCAATCGTACATGCATGGCATGACGATCGATATCAGAATATACAGAAACAGTCTGGATTTGTAACTCCCGGCAGGATCTGATAATGCGTAAGGCAATTTCACCCCGATTCGCAATCAGAATTTTTCTAATCATGATGTTACCGTAAAGGTTTGACGTCGTAAAGATACGACTTTTTGTAAAAACAAAGTATGATGTCAGGAACAGTAATGTCTTTGATTTCACATTGAAAACTCCTGGTCGATCATAATCAGACAAATAGACTGTGTGTTTTGACGCTTCCTGCCTCTTTGATAAAGTTATTAACAATTGTTAATAAGTTATGTTCGTTTTTTGTGGATTACAAAACCTGAAAATATTTGCATGGAATGGTTGCTTGTGATATATTTGTCCTACCAAGTGAGAGATAAAAGGCTGGTTCGAGAAGCTTCGGGTTTGAAAGGGAAGCTTCGAAAGAAGCCCACCGGAAGAGCCCCACTCGAAAAAGCCACTCACAGGTCGGTCGGCAGACCGTGGACCTGCTCCTAGAGAGCAAGGAGAACCGGAAAGAAACCCGCAAGGGAGGAGAGCCGGGAAACCGGTCCAGGGAAAACCGACAAGAGGTGACGTTCTTTGGAGAGTGTGCTTCGAAAGGGGGAAACGGGAAAGAGATGCCGGCAACGGCAGACCCGACCCGGGTTCCACTTCGTAATGTCGGGTTAGTAATAACCGGGTGCTATGAAGCCCTTTAAAGAACCGGGGCAGAGAATATAAGGTCTGAAAAGGACCGAAAGTTCAAAGCCCGGAAGCCGAGTGATCCCAACGAAAGAAGGGATTGCAGAGCGGAAGCCATAATAACTGTAGCTTGGCCCGTTCGCACGGA